>VYGS01000078.1:0-8989 GCA_009841725.1 Gammaproteobacteria bacterium | reverse complement strand
GTGAAACCCGTTCGCGAAGGCAGTCTGGAGGCGCCCACAAGGCATCCGCTCGACTGGAAAAATCCCGAGTTCCACGATCAGGACGCCCTGTTCGGGGAACTTGAAAGAGTCTACGACCTGTGTCACGGATGTCGGCGTTGCGTGAGTCTCTGCAATGCGTTTCCCACCCTGTTCGATCTTGTCGACGAATCCCCGACCATGGAGATGGACGGGGTCGAAAGGCAGGATTACTGGAAAGTCGTCGACCAGTGCTATCTGTGCGACCTGTGCTACCAGACCAAGTGTCCGTATATTCCGCCGCACGAATGGAACATTGATTTTCCCCATCTGATGCTGCGGGCCAAGGCCGTGAAGTTCAGACAGGGAAGGACCACGGCAAGCGAGAAGATTCTCTCCTCGACGGACGCGGTGGGCAAGCTTGCCGGAATCCCCGTTGTCGTGAACGCGGTCAATGCCGCCAACCGGAACGGCTCCGTGAGAAAGGCGATGGACCGGCTTCTCGGGGTGCATCCGGATGCGGCGATACCGGAATACCACAGCGACACCTTGCGAAGGAGAATGAAAAAGCGCGCCGAAGAGGCGACCGAAGGCCGGTCGGCCGGGCGGACCACCGGGAAAGTGGCCCTGTTCGCGACGTGCTATGCCAACTACAGCGCACCCGACCTCGGCGAAGACCTGATCAAGGTGCTCGAGCATAACGGCATCGCCGTCACGCTTGCCGAGAAGGAACGATGCTGCGGCATGCCGAAACTTGAGCTCGGAGATCTCGAATCGGTCGAGCGTGCGAAGGACGCGAACATTCCGGTTCTCAAGCGAATGGTGGATCAGGGCTGGGACATCATGGCGCCTGTTCCGTCCTGCATTCTGATGTTTCGGCAGGAACTGCCGCTGATGTTTCCGGACGACGACGATGTCGCGACGGTGGCGCAACACATTTTCGATCCGTTCGAATACCTGATTCTCAGGCACAGGGAAGGCTGCCTGAAGACCGACTTCCCGAATTCGCTGGGCAAGGTCGCCTATCACGTGGCCTGCCACCAGCGGGTTCAGAAAATCGGTCAGAAAACGAAGGAGTGCCTGGAACTCGTGCCGGGCACCGAGGTGATGGCGATCGAGCGGTGCTCGGGACATGACGGCACTTACGGCGTCAAGACCCGGCACTATGACAACGCGAAGAAGATCGCCCGGCCGGTCGCCAACCGGGTCAGGCAGTTCGAGCCCGCGCATCACGGAAGCGACTGCCCGATGGCCGGCCGGTTCATCGCCCATGTCATGGGTGACGAGACGCCTACCCGGCACCCGATCAGCATGATCAGGCAGGCCTACGGAATCTAGGCACGCACGATTGACCATTCACTGTCGAGACAAGATGACCATCATGACACACGGACCATTGAATCGCGGCGATCTCATGTCCCTGGAAGTCTATGCCGAGAGGCGCGAGGACTACCGGGAGCAGATCATCGCCCACAAGAAGAGCCGCCAGGTTCAGCTCGGTTCCAACATGCGCCTTTATTTCGAGGACCGCCTGACCATGCAATACCAGATCCAGGAGATTCTCCGGATCGAGAAGATTTTCGAAGGCGACGCGATCGAGGAAGAACTCGAGGCCTACAACCCCCTGATTCCAGACGGAAGCAACTGGAAGGTCACCCTGATGATCGAGTACGAGGACATCGCCGAGCGCAAGCTGGCACTGGAGCGGCTGATCGGCGTCGAGCGGCAGGTCTGGATACGCATTGGCGATCAGGAGCCCGTCCGTCCGATTGCGAACGAGGATCTGATCCGGGAGACGGAAGAGAAAACCTCGGCCGTGCATTTCCTCCGGTATGAGCTGTCGGGCGAGATGATTCGCCAGGCGAGAAACGGCGCCGACATCGTGATCGGCGTGGATCATCCCGAGTATTCCTGCGTGACGGATCCGTTGCCTGAAAACATAGCCCGCTCTCTGGCCGGGGATCTCCTGTCGACCCAATGATCGACCCGGCCATATCGCGGCGCGGTGGAGGGTCGGCGTGACCCTCACTGAACTGCGATATGTCGTGGCCGTCGCCAAGGAGAGGCATTTCGGCCGGGCCGCCTCCACATGCTTCGTGAGCCAGCCGACCCTGAGCGTGGCCATCAAGAAACTCGAGGATGAGCTTGGTGTTGCCATTTTCGAGCGCGGTTCAAGCGAAATCCTGCCGACACAGGTCGGCAGGCAGATCATCTCCCAATCGCTGCTCGTGCTCGAAAGCGCGGACAAGGTTCGCCAGATCGCGAACCGCGGTGCCGTGCATCTGCAGGAACCGCTCCGGATCGGCGTCATCTATACGGTGGGCCCCTACCTGTTGCCCCACCTGATCCCCATCCTGCGCGAGCGTGCGCCGGACATGTCGATCATCGTCGAGGAAGGATTTACTGCCGATTTGAAGAACAAGCTCAAGCAGGGCAATCTGGACGTGATCATCGTGTCGAATCCGTTCGAGGAGCCGGGAATCCGGACCCGGGTGGCCTATCGCGAGCCGTTCGTGGTGGTCGTGCCCATCTCCCATCCGCTCGCAAGGCGCAAGAGCGTGGCTTCAGGAGATCTCTCGAAGGAGACGGTTCTGCTCCTCGGGTGTGGGAACTGCTTCCGCTACCAGGTTCTCGAGGCGTGTCCCGCCTGCCATGAAAAAGGCGGTGGCGACCTGCAGCAATCCCTCGAGAGCGGCTCGATAGAAACGATACGGCACATGGTGGCAAGTGGTGTTGGAGTCACGGTTCTGCCCTGTACCGCAGCAGGCGCAGCGGAGTATGCCAAGCGGCTTCTGGCAATCAAGCGGTTCGGGGATATCAGCCCGTCCCGGGATGTGATCCTCGCTTGGCGAAAGGGGTTTCCCCGGATCCAGGCGATCGAGTCGCTGTCCGAAGCGATCGCCAATTGCCCGATGAGCTGTGTCGAGAAGGTCGGTTAGTCCGATCCGCCCGATCAAGACCGCATGCGCGAATCGGCAATGAAAGTTGAAATTCCGGGTCGGTCGCGGGTATGGTCCGTCTCTGGACGGCAGCCTTTCAGCCCGGCCGGACCGACGGGCCGCCAGGCTGTTTCGAACACGGCGGTTTCAAGTGCACAGGACAATGGATAACAGAACAAGGGTTGCTGTAATCGGAGTCGGCCACCTCGGGCGGCACCATGCCCGAATCTATTCCGGCATGGAGGGAGTCGAACTGGTGGCGGTGGTGGATATCGACGAGGCGCGCTCGGCCGAACTTGCCCGCGAGTGCGGCTGCGAGGCCCGCACCCGGATCGGAAATCTTCCGGAGGTTGTCGACGCGGTCAGCATCGTGGTGCCGACCCGGGATCATCTGCCCGTTGCGCGGGAGTTCCTGGGCAAGGGGGTGCACGCGATGATCGAGAAGCCGCTTGCTCCAAGTGTCGGAGAGGCGGGCGAGATCGTCGAGCTGGCGCGCAGGAACGGTGCGGTCCTGCAGGTCGGGCACCTCGAGCGGTACAATGCCGGCGTGATCAGGCTTGCCGAGATGGCCGGGTCCCCCCGGTTTATCGAGGCCCACCGGCTGGGACAGTTCACCCGACGCAGCGTGGATGTCGACGTGGTGTCGGATCTGATGATCCATGACATCGACATCATCCTGTCCCTGGTCGACTCGGACATCGAGTCGGTTTCAGCGAGCGGCTGCCCGGTCATCACCGACCGGGTCGATATCGCGAACGCCCGGATCGAATTCGCCAACAAGGCCGTGGCCAACGTGACCGCAAGTCGGGTCTCCAGAAGCCCGTTTCGCCGGATCCGCGTGTTTTCCCGGGACCGGTATCTGGGACTGGATTTCCAGTCCCAGCAGATCGAGAAGATCCGTCCCGGGGAAATCCAAGACGATTCGGACTTCCCCGAACTGGTGCAAAACAGCATCGAGGTTGTGCCACAATTGCCCCTGAATGCAGAACTCGAGGATTTCATCGACTGCGTGAAGTCCGGAAGCCGTCCGCTTGTCACCGGCGAAGAGGGGCTCGTGGCGGTGCGGGTTGCCGCCCTGATCCAGGAGCGGATTGCAGAGTCGATGGGAGGCTGAAATGACGATAGAGCTTTTTCGGGAAGACGGATATCTCCAGCGGTGCGAGGCGACAGTGCTCGATCTCGCGGACAGCGCGTTTTCGACCGATCGGACCGTGTTCTATCCCATGGGCGGGGGGCAGCCCGGGGATACCGGTCATGCCGTCCGCAAAAGCGGGGAACGGATAAGAGTCATCGATACCCGCAAGGCACCCGGCCAGGACCGGATTCTGCACATCGTCGAAGACGGGGCGGCATTGCCCGGCATGGGGGAGGTGCTGACGCTTCAGATCGACTGGGATCGGCGATACCGTCTCATGCGCATGCACAGCTGCATGCATATGCTGTGTGCCGCCGTTCCGGCGCCGGTGACGGGCGGGTCCATTCGTGACGGCAGCGGAAGGCTCGATTTCGACTTGCCCGATCCTCCGTCTCGGGAGGACCTCGAAAGGAGATTGAACGGAATCATCGAAGGCAATCATCCGATGTCCTTCATCTGGATCACCGACGAGGAAATGAAGGAACGGCCGGAGCTTGTGAAAACCATGTCGGTTCGACCGCCCGTCGGGTCCGGTCGGGTGCGCCTGGTCCGGTTCGGGGATGCCGATCTGCAGGCGTGCGGCGGAACGCATGTCGCCAACAGCGGCGAAATCGGACCGGTCAGGGTCGAGAGCATCAAGAACAAGGGCAAGCAGAATCGGAGAATCACGATCGAGTTCGCTTGAACCGCGCTGGGCTGCTCCACTCTTTGCAATGATCTATTGATTTATGTTTATCAATATATCAATTTGATAGAGTTACTTTCTTACGACAGTTCTCAAGTTGTTCGGGCGTGTTGATGTTCTCGAACATGTCTTCGCAGTCGGTGATCTGCACCGTGGCGAACCGGTGCAGCGCATACCAGCTGTCGATCTTCCGGTTGCCCGAGGACAGATAGTCTTCCAGGGATTCTCCGGTCGACTTGTGCAGCAGCGCGTAGACCGGCTGAAGGCGGGTCTCGTCGCTTGCCACGGCAATCGGGGAACCGGCCGATTCGGCCGCCTCGAGCATGCTTCGGGCATATGTGTCGCTCAGGAAGGGGCCGTCACAGGGAGCCGTGATCATCCAGTCGGTGCCGACCTGCCTGAGTCCGCTCAGCATGCCCGCGAGCGGTCCCTGGAAGCCGTCCAGCTCATCCTGGATGACCCGGTATCCGAACCGACGGTATCGTTCCGTATTGCGGTTTGCGTTGATCAGGACGATGGCGCACTGTTCCGAAAGCTTGCCCGCGATCCGCTCGGCCATGGTAAGGCCATCGATTTCCAGCAGGCCCTTGTCCATGCCGCCCATGCGACGGGCCTGTCCGCCGGCGAGAACCAGTCCTGTAATCTCCGATCCGTTCATGCCGTGATCTCCTCCCCTGCTTCGGGGCTCTCGTGAATCCGCCCCCTGTCGAGCAGCAGGGTTCGGTCCGACATGTTCTCGAAAATGCCGGGGTTGTGCGTACAGACCATGATCGCGGTGCCCATGTCCTTCAACTCCCGCAAGAGGCCGAGGGTGCGCTCGACCGACCGGGTATCCATGTTGGCCGTCGGCTCATCCAGAAAGAGAAAGGCCGAACCGTTCAGGGACGCCCGGGCCAGCGCGACCCGCTGCTGCTGGCCGCCGGACAGGGTTCTTGCCGGATCGTTCCGGTAGTGCGCAAGCTGAGCCCATTCAAGGACTTCTTCCACCCGCTTCCTGTGTGAGGCCGAATCGGCCTTGCGGGGCGTCGACAGGATCAGATTGCGGTAAACGCTTCCGCTGAACATATACGGAGTCTGGTGCAGGTACAGCGTATCCCTGAGCAGGCCGCCTCGGGCCTGACCCCATGTCACTGTCCTGCCGTACCGGACCACCGTCCCGCGATCGGGGCGGACCAGTCCGGTCAGAATCTTGAGCAGGGTGGTCTTGCCGGATCCGTTTTCTCCACACAGCACCGTGAAGTAGCCGGGAGCGGCCGTGACATCGACGGACTCGAGAATCAGCCGCCGGTTCCACGACTTTGAAATCATGGAGTATGCAATCTGTCGGTCGGCGTTCATGGGCCCAGCCTGCCTTTGCCCTGGAAGTACTGAAGCGTTGCATTCAGGAAGAATGCCAGCACCAGAAGGACCATGCCAAGGGCGATGCCCTGGGCAAAATTGCCCTTGCTGGTCTCGAGCGCGATCGCGGTCGGTATGTTTCGGGTGTAATGCAGGATATTGCCGCCGACCATCATCGAGGCGCCGACTTCGGCGATGATTCGGCCGAAACCGGCAAACAGGGCAGCGAGCAGGCCGAACTTGACCTCGTCGACCACGACAAGAAATGCCGGCAAGGGCGCTTTCCCGAGGGTCCGGGCGGTTTCCCAGACTCGCTGGTCGGCGGCCTGGAAGGCTGCGTGCCCCATCGATACCAGAATCGGAATGCAAAGGATCGACTGGGCGATCACCATGGCGGTCTGGGTGAAGAGCAGCTTCCAGTCGCCGAGCGGTCCCTGGCTCGAGAGCATGAGATACACGACCAGCCCGACCACGACCGCCGGAAAGGCAAGAAGGGTGTTGAACAGAGAAATGAGCGCCCGTCTGAGCGGAAAATCGAAGTAGGCGAGGAAGAAACCGGCCAGCATGGCCGGCGGTGCGGAAACGAGAATGGCCGTCCCTGAAACTCTGAACGAGATGCCGATGATCTCCCACAATTCCGCGTCTCCGGACAGGAGGAGGTGGAAGGCGTCGAGCGTGGCGGCGGTCAGGGATTGCACGTGTTCAGGACCTGGAATCAAGCAGGATAGGCAGGATATCGATTATAGGGGACTTGTACCCGTTGTTTGGGAATTCCGGGCATTCTTCCATGTGCGATTGCGCATGGACAGATGCCGGGCCTTCGGGGAGATTCACGGCGGACATTCGCACGGTGAGGCAGAGTGCGTTAAAATGCATTTTTTCCTTCCATAAACACCAAATTAAAAGAACAGTCATGTCAGAAAGCAAGATTTACGAAGTCAATCCAGAGATTGCGGAGGCAGCGCATCTGGACAACGAGAAGTACCTGGACATGTATCGCAGGTCCGTATCGGACCCCGAGTCATTCTGGGCCGAGCAGGCCAGCAGCCTGGTGACCTGGTACAAGCCGTGGGATACGGTCATGTCCGTGGACTATCTCAAGGCCGATATCCACTGGTTCGAGGGTGCCGAACTCAACGTGTGTTTCAATTGCGTGGACCGCCATCTCGATGCCCGCGGCGACCAGGTCGCGATCATCTGGGAGGGGGACGATCCCAGTGTCGACAGGAAGATCACCTACCGAGAGCTTCACGAAGAGGTTTCCAGATTCGGAAACGTCCTCAAGTCGCGGGGAGTCCGCAAGGGCGACAGAGTGAGCATATACATGCCGATGATTCCCGAGGCCGCCGTCGCCATGCTGGCCTGTGCCCGAATCGGCGCCGTTCATTCCGTGGTGTTCGGCGGATTTTCCCCGGACGCGCTGAAGGACCGGATTCTCGATTCGGATTGCCAGGTGGTGATCACGGCCGACGAAGGCCCCCGGGGAGGGAAGAACGTGCCGCTCAAGGAAAACGTCGAGAAGGCGCTGGAAAGCTGTCCCAACGTGCATACCACGATCGTCGTGCGGCGCACGGGCAACCCGGTCACGGCGAATGCAGACCGGGACGTCTGGTACCACGAGGCCATGGCGGAGGCCTCGGCCGACTGCCCGCCCGAGCCGGTGGGCGCGGAAGATCCGCTGTTCATCCTCTACACCTCCGGTTCGACCGGCAAGCCGAAGGGCGTGCTCCATACATCGGGCGGTTATCAGCTGTATGCCGCGATGACCCACAAGTACGTCTTTGACTATCACGACGGGGACATCTACTGGTGTACCGCCGACGTGGGATGGGTCACGGGGCATTCCTACATCGTTTACGGCCCGCTCACCAACGGGGCGACCACGCTGATGTTCGAGGGAGTGCCGACCTATCCCGACGCCAGCCGGTTCTGGCAGGTGGTCGACAAGCATGCGGTACAGATCTTCTATACTGCTCCGACCGCGATCCGGGCGCTGATGGGGCAGGGCGACGAACTGGTCCGCAAGACGAGCAGGAAGTCGCTCAAGACTCTGGGCACCGTCGGCGAGCCGATCAACCCGGAGGCCTGGGAGTGGTACTACCAGGTCATCGGAGACAACCGGTGCCCGATCGTCGACACGTGGTGGCAGACCGAAACGGGGGGCATCCTGATCACGCCGCTTCCCGGGGCCACCCGGCTCAAGCCGGGCTCCGCGACGCGCCCGTTCTTCGGTATCGAGCCCGCCCTCATGGATGCCGACGGCAACGAAATCGACCTTGATGGAGGCGCTTCGGGCAATCTGGTGATCAAGCAGTCGTGGCCGGGTCAGATGCGGACCGTGTACGGGGATCACGAGCGATTCATCGAGACCTATTTCAAGACCTATCCCGGCACCTACTTCACGGGAGACGGCGCCCGTTGCGACGAGGACGGGTACTGGTGGATCACCGGCAGGGTCGATGACGTGATCAACGTTTCGGGTCATCGCATGGGCACGGCCGAAGTCGAAAGCGCTCTGGTGCTGCACGAATCGGTGGCCGAGGCTGCAGTGGTCGGATTTCCGCACGAGATCAAGGGACAGGGCATCTATGCGTATGTCACGCTGATGACGGGAATCGAGTCCACGGACGAGTTGGAGAAGGAACTGGTCGATCTCGTGAGAAAGGAGATCGGTCCGATTGCCAAGCCGGATGTGATCCAGTGGGCGCCGGGACTGCCGAAGACCCGTTCGGGCAAGATCATGCGCAGGATACTGCGCAAGGTGGCCGCCAACGAACTCGACAACCTCGGGGACACCAGCACGCTGGCCGAGCCGGCCGTGGTGGACGAACTGATCGAAAACCGGGCCAACAATTAGATCTTCTTCACGAGCAGGCCGAAAGGGCCCGGAAACCG
>VYGS01000145.1 GCA_009841725.1 Gammaproteobacteria bacterium | reverse complement strand
TAGCATTTAACTCAAACTTATCTACTTGTTGATTAGAAATAGTCAAAATAGCATTTTTTCCTTGAGTCTGAAATTGGGCCCAACCTTTCTGAGAGAAAATTTCAGGATATGAAGACTGAATGCCGAATCGTTCATCGTACACTGCAAAATCTGTAGCTGGCAAGAATTCCGAGTACCCGATTTCGTGATCAGAAATTTCCTGCATGATGTTATCTAGAGGTCCCAAGGTAAACTTTACGATGTATCTTCGTTTTTCATATCCGCATTTATCACGTATTCGAATCTTTTTAGAAGCATAATCTTCGCCAATTTCGTTAACAGTTCTTTGTATCCATTGAGCTATTTCACTGCTCTGAATCTCGTCACTCGGTTCGAATAGAACTGAAATCGATTTTTTGTGGAGAGAATTCGATCCATGAATTTCCGATTGTCTCGCCTTTTTTAATACGATTTCGGAAAATTCTGACCAAACATGCTTCCCAAATATCTTGATTTGATCGTCATTATAGGAAAACATAAAAATAAAACATGGCAAGTCTGACTGTATCGCCTTTAGTGCATTGGAAAGTTTGATTCTAGTGATCAATCTGTTTTTTGTCGTCGACTTTATCTGTACAAGAGCCGTGATGATTCGAGGCTGCTTGTCAGGCAGGCGATTTGGATTTCGAGTAGGCGGAATCTCGACAATATAATCCCAGCCATGGAGATCATCTTTCGACTCGTTGCACGCAGCTCCTGAGGCTGTAGAAAGTGAGGCGAAATGGAGTGCGGCGTGTCGCTCAGCTCTTTCAATCATTTGCAGTATTCCTACAGTGGAATGGGCGAGTTGGTGAATATTGCCAAATGTGCTGGTAGTTTGAAGTTTTTCAGTATATTGGGGTGTGGGATCTATTTCAATTGAGTATCCATGTTGCAAGAATCACAGTATGAAGAATAACCGATCAGGTGATTCAAATACCCTTGGCCCACGAGTGCCACTCTCGGAAATATATTCATATATTTCAGCACATTACGCTGCTCATCTTATTTTTCAGATTCATGATGAAATTGAGCTAGATTAACAATAGATCGGGACAATTTTCGTCGCAATAGACCCCGAATTTCATCCGACTTTCTCCTGTTCAGCGTTACGAAGAAACTGAACAAGTTGCCTCAACTTCTCCAGAAGCTCATCGAATGTGACGATCTCCACATCTTTGGAATTTCCCCGAAACAACTCGAACGATTTTTGTTGATCGTCACTCTCAGGCATTTTTCCGATTACCAAACAGCAATGCACAGAATAAGATTCGAGATTATAGAGTCGGCTGTTTTCCTTGATCTGCGTAACTTGCCTTTGGAATTGATATTTTTGATCAAGGATCTGATTTACCGAACCAGAAAGATTTGACGAAGGTGTGTAGACCCCATTCCGAATCGGTTTCCTGTTTAGGAGTGGTGTCTGGGGCGTTTTAATCTCAAAAACAGCAGTGTTGTTTGTCAGACTGTTTTTCACCAAGAAGTCTGTAATCTTTTCACCCTCACCAGAAAGTTTACGACCGCCGACTGAGGCTTGGTCGCGAATTTTGATTGCTGGATACCCGAACGCCATGTTCAGAATGAAGGAATTTTCATTAAAAAATTTCTGCCATTTTGGTTCGATGAGATTTTTCCCCAACATTTTATCGAATTCATGAATCAGTTTTTCGAGCGTCACTAGTTCGATATCGCCCCTTAATTTAACCAGCTTTTCCGGCTTGTCCTCTGCAAGCTCAAAGACATGAGTACTCAACGTTTGTAGGATAACCAGTTGCTCATCTTTGGACAGGCCTTCTTTACCTTGTGTTATCTTGGTAAACAGCTTTCTATATGGATGCCGTCCAACCTTCGGTTCGACCGTATCCACTCCAATACGATTGGCAAGAATGTTATATGCTGTGGTACCTCTGACAGTCCGCACTGCTACCTGTGCCAGATTTCCTATATTGTTCATCGACCGTCGTGCATCGTGAAAATCTTTTTTTGAAATGTAGAAACATTTTTCGTTCTGCGCTAGCCCGGTTTCGTTCTTATCGGTAATTGCGATTTCAGTACAGTTGGTCAGTTTTTCGACCGCATCTATGATGAAACGATACGGTTTCGCGAGTCCAAGTCCAAAGGCATAATCTTTGGTGAAAGCCTGCGGCAAATTCTCTAGGATCTCCAAAATATCATCGGCTGTGGTGGGCGCTGAATCAATCATATCAGGGTAGATGATCCATTCATCTTCGAGAATGATTCGCTTTATTTTCCGATATTTTGGCTGTAGGAAATCGTCTCTGTATCCGTACGTCTTAATTGGAAAAATAGCTAATGACCTATCCTGGCAGTTGATTTCTAGAAGTTTGGCACGATGGATATGTGTCTTGCTCGGATCAAAACCAGCCTTCTTAATACTATGATCCGGCGGTAGAAAATAGACATCAGAAAGATTGTTGGAGATTTTTTCAACTTCCATCCTTCCATATCGAATAGGGTCATAGCTACGAATATTAATTACCATCACAGGCCTCTCAAAAAAAATACCGCATATTTGCCAAACTAATCCGATGGAAAGATGGATACTGTTTATCTGATTATCCCGGCGTATCTCAAATACGCCTGTTATCGTAATTTGTTGTCCAAAGACTGGGAAATTTTCTACCCAAATTTTAAACTGCGACAGTACCTGATTCCCAAGTATGGATGGATACTGATGGGGAGAGTTTGAAATATCGAAACATGTAAACAAACTATACACAAGAATAATTTACCTGTGTCCTTTGGTTCAGCCTTAAAACATGGGCAAATCATTTAGTCCGATCAAGTATGGAAGATCAAGTGGTCAGGTAATCGTTGATTGGTCCACCGAAACAATCGCACGAGCCTAGATAGCAATTTGTCGGAAGCATAGGTTGTGAGAAGTGAATCTCCGACGGAAGACCCTTTTATCTTCGAGCACCGATGCAACTCTTGATGGAACTGAGGCTACCAAGATCCAGGCAGAACGACACCAGCGTCACTTGGGCTGCTCCGCTTTCTTATCTTATGAGGGAAATCGGATATATCCTGAGACGTCTACCAGTTCAACAGTTCTTTGAGGCACTCCACAATTCGATTCCGCCACACATCGTAGAAATCGGGAAGGCCGAGAAGTTCTCAGGCAGGATGTGCCAACCTTCCAGATTCTGTAAGTCTGCATGGTTGTCCCGATTGCGATCATCCGAGAATGCGTCCAATGCCATCCACTGGCGAGGAGACATTGCTGATTTGCTCGTGTTTTCCGGACCGTTAAGCAACTGGTATTACTCCACTTCGCAAGCGAAAATACAACGGAACCATAGATATCGTCAGCCAAAACGATCGTAGGTTTCCGCAAGGACAGTCCATCTGCATTCCGTTCGGCCAACTGGGAACTCGTCCTGCTGTGTCGGAGGCTGTCTCCGATGCCGGCGAGGAAGCCGATGGCAATTCTCGAAAATAAATACTGGTGCCACGCTAGTTTGCCGCCCTCAGTCGGGCGGTCCAGCTCTTATGTTTTCCCAGCAGACCGGAATACACCGGATCATTGTCGTTGTCTGTATAGAGATACGTTGACACAACCTTTCGGTTCAGAAGCGTGGTTCCCGTCGTAAATGTCGTGATCTTCAGGTCGCCGAACTCCGTCTTCATCGGTATTTTTCCTCCCAGGTATACCGAGAATCCATCCTCTCCAACAATGCCGAGTATCGTCGGTTTACCCAACTCCATCGTGTCTGGAATGACATCCTCCACCACTTCCTTCTCCCGTTCCAGCCTAGCAACTAGGTATTCCTGCCCCTGATTTTCCAAGATCTGACGCAATTCCGAAGCGAAGGATGCATCTGTACCAGGATAGACGAATTCCCGAAGCCCATCGTCAAAGGCCAATATCGCATAGTTGTTCAGGGTTTTTTGCGTCGCTGTCCGCCATCTCTCCAGTTCACCACATTCGGCATAGGCGATGACGAAAGTGCTCCCGGATTGCCTAAAACCATCCCGCAAGATGCCAATGAGCCGCGCATCGGAAAGTTTGCTCGGATCGATCATACACCAAGCCTGCGGCGGCACAATGCTGATATTGGTGCCGCCGACTTCGGCAGAGGTCGTCTCGGCGATGGCTATCGCATTCCAGAAGACCAGAAAAATCAAACCGGACAATGTCTTTTCAAGAACTTTTTTCATTTTTCGGAAAGCCGCCCATGCGGGTTGTCAACCGAACAGCTGGAATCTGGAATCAGCACCGGGCCCGGAGGCACACAAACGAAGGTACCAGCATGTGTGGGTATAGTGCAGGTGCTGCGACCCATCAGCTTGCCAGAATATCAGGCCACGAAAACCGAATCAATACCGATTGGACGGACCAAATCGGTCACTTTCGGTTCCGATGCTTCCGAGGGAAGGTCGGATGAAAGGTCCCGCTTGATCCGGTCGATAGCGATAACCGGATCCCGGGAACCTTCTCGGGTGCGATTGACGACCGACAAACAAATCAGATGATATTCGGATCAAATATGACCTGCGAAAATACAATGTTTATTCACATGATCCAGCGGTCAATCGTACGATTTGGAATGAGTTCGGAATTTCCGGTCAGGTTTCGATTACCCGCCACTCCTTGTCGATATATCCGTACAAAGGCTTGAACAGGGACTTGTAGTTCATCTTGTGGCACTGTTCGATCCAGTAGCCGAGATACACGTAATCGAGACCGCACTCCTTGGCATATTCGATCTGTTTCATGATTGCGTAGGTGCCGAGGCTCCTTTTCGCGTACAGGGGATCGAAAATGGTGTAGACCGCGGAAATGCCGTCATTCGGCAGATCGCACACGGACAGGGCAACCAGAGCGCCACCAATTCGAAATTCCATGAAGACCGTCTTGACCGTGGAATCGATCATGAACTGCCGGTAACGGGCAGGGTCGTTGTGGTCCATGGCATCGCCGGTATGGCGCCAGGACTGATAACGGCAGTACAAATCGAAATGCTCTTTTCTGAAGCAGGGCGAAAGGGTGTTCATGCGCACATCCGAATTGCGCCGGAAACATCGCTTCTGGGCCCGACTCGGCATGAAATCCCAGACCGGAATCCGTACGGAGACGCAGGCATTGCACTGTCGGCAATGGGGCTTGTAGACGATGTCTCCGCTTCGCCGGAAACCCGATTTGAGCAGTACGGTGAACAGGGCGTCGGTGAGCGGATAGTCCGGCTCCAGCATGATCGTGGTCGCGGTCTCCTGACGAAGATAGGAGCAATCGTGCGGAGCCGACATGTAGAGTTTCGGGGGTCTGCCCTGGATGCTCACGATTCGCCCCCTCCCGCATCCCGATCCGGAGCCCAGAAACCCGGGATGCCGTCCTTTCCGACTTCCCGGCCGAGAATCCGCATGAACGCCTCCCGGGGAATCTCTTCCGCTCCGATGCTCAACAGATGGGCGGAGGTCACCTGGCAATCGATCAGCATGTAGCCGAACTCAAGCAGGCGGTCGACAAGATAGACCAGCGCTCCTTTCGACGCATCGGTCTCGGTGCTGAACATGCTTTCCCCGAAAAACACCCTTCCCATCGCGATCCCGTACAGGCCTCCCACCAGCCGCCGACCCTGCCACGTTTCCACCGAATGGGCGTAACCCCTCCTGTGCATCTCGCTGTAGGCATCGATCATGTCCGAATTGATCCACGTTTCATCGGGCCCGAGATGCGGCCGGGCACAGTGTCGTATGACCTCGCCGAACGCCCTGTCCAGAGTGAATCGATATCCGTTTTTCCGGATTGATTTGCGCAGGCTTCTGGATGGCCGGAACTTCTGGGGGAACAGGACGCAGCGCGGATCAGGAGACCACCAGAGGATCGGATCATTGTTGTACCAGGGAAAGATGCCGACGCGATACGCCGCAATCAGCCGCTCCGGCTTGAGATCGCCGCCGAATGCAACCAGACCGATTTCCGGCATCTCGTCTCCCGCAACAAGACCTGCCGAATCCTGGAAGTTCAGTTCGTCCGCCTCAATCAAGATATCAGTCCCGGATTCAGTCGTCGCCACGACCCGATCGGTTTCAACAAAAATATATACTACAACCTCTCATGACAAAATGTAAATTCCAGCCGGTGCGAGAGCCGTATCAACCTTCCCACCAGCATATCGATGAGAATTCTGGGCATTGAAACATCCTGCGACGACACCGGCGCCGCCATCTATGACGGCCAGGCCGGTCTCGTGGTCAATCGGCTGGCGTCTCAAATCGAACTCCATAACGAGTACGGAGGGGTGGTGCCCGAACTCGCTGCCAGGGACCACATCCGCAAGCTGCTGCCGCTGATCGAGAGCCTGATTCATGATCCCGGAAACGGCGGCCGGCCGGTGGATGCGGTCGCCTACACCGCCGGCCCCGGACTGGCCGGCGCCTTGCTGGTCGGCGCTTCCGTGGCAAGCGGACTGGCCTATGCCTGGAATGTCCCGGCCCTGCCGATTCATCACATGGAAGGGCATCTGCTCGCCCCGATGCTTGAGGATCCGGCTCCCGAGTTTCCCTTCATCGCGCTGTTGGTGTCCGGCGGCCACACCCAACTGGTCGATGTCGAGGCCGCCGGCAGATACCGCATCATGGGCCAGACCCGGGATGATGCGGCCGGGGAAGCGTTCGACAAAACCGCGAAGCTGCTCGGCCTGGGCTATCCCGGAGGTCCCGCGATCGCAGCCCGGGCTCTCGAGGGCCGGGCCGACCGGTTCGTGTTCCCCCGTCCGATGATCCGGCAGGGCGGGCTGGAATTCAGTTTCAGCGGGCTCAAGACCCAGGTATTGACCACCGCCCGGGAACAGCCTCGCCTCGACTCCCAGACCGTGTCGGACATCGCGCTGGCCTTTGAACTGGCCGTGGTCGACACCCTGGCCATCAAGTGCATTCGGGCGCTCAAGATGTCCGGACGAAAACGGTTGATTGTCTCCGGCGGGGTCGGCGCCAACCGGCGCCTTCGGGACCGGCTGCGAGAACAGTGCCGGAAACTGGGTGTGGAAGTGTTTTATCCGCGCCTCGAGTTCTGCACCGACAACGGCGCGATGATCGCCTATGCCGGATATTTCAGGTGGAAGCTGGACATGGAAAACGGCGGATGCCTCCCGTCCCACGGTGGATTCGATGTCAGGCCGCGATGGAGTCTCGAGGATCTGTCACGGGACGGGACGGACTCGCGCGCAATGGAGGACTGAACGCATTGTCCATGCGGCTCGGGACGGTCGGACGGCCCGCCGTCCGAATCCCGTGCCGGGACATGACCGGGTCGCTACTTGATTTTCGCTTCCTTGTAGACGACGTGCTTGCGGACCACCGGATCGTACTTCTTGATTTCCATCTTCTCGGTCATGGTCCGCTTGTTCTTGGTGGTCGTGTAGTAGTGCCCCGTGCCGGCAGATGAAACCAGTTTTATCTTGTCCCGCATCGTGATTCGCCCTCCTAGGATGCCCGGTTCCTGGCTTTGCGCGCCCTGATGTCGGCCAGCACCTGTTCGATCCCTTTCTTGTCGATGATTCTCAGGCCGGCTGACGACACGCGCAACTGGACCCACCGGTTCTCGCTTTCAACCCAGAAACGGCGACGATGCAAGTTCGGTAAAAACTTGCGCTTGGTCTTGTTGTGGGCGTGAGAAACGTTGTGTCCCGTTATGGTGCGCTTGCCCGTTACCTCGCATACTCTGGCCATCGGTTTGCCTTGCCGCGGTGCATTGATTGAAGGGGAGGCTTTATACCAGATTTCCGGGCCAATTAACAGCACAAATTGAATACGGGCCGGGTATTCAGGCCCAGCCTGTGTCCGAACGGCCCAATACTTCGGGGCCGACGCACCAGAGGTTTTGAGAGGTCGCATCGAACGATTGCCACATCTCAAGAAAAGTCTGCCCGGTGACCGGATGAACGTCGTCCGGATACAGATCCGACAGCGGTTTCAGCACAAAGGCATATTTCGTGATCTCGTCTCTCGGAATATTGTATTCCGGCCAGCAGTCTTCCCCATACAGAAGCAAGTCGATGTCCAGAAGCCGGTCATCGAAGGCTTTCCGGGCCTTGACCCGCCCAAGAGATCTCTCGATGGCCTGGATATCCTGCCGGATCCGGTCAACCGGCATCCGGGAATGGAGACCGAGCACCAGGTTCAGGAAGGGAGCGCCCTCGAATCCGATCGATTCGGTTTCGTAAACGGGAGAAATCTCGATCTCTCCATAACGGGCCTCGATGGCCCGGACCGCCTTTGCGATGTTTTCCTCGCGGTTGATATTGCTGCCGAGACCGAGCACGACACGTGTCACGTCTTTACGCCCCGCTCGATGACAATGCCGACATCCCGCGCACCGGTCACGGCTCCGAACTTGTTGAGCCTGACCCGGCACCATGTCGCCGGAAATTCCCCGAGCACGATTGCCGCAATTTCCTCGGCCAGCTTCTCGAGCAACTGAAAGCGGGATTCGGCGACAAAGCTCCTGACCCGTTTTGCGACATCCTTGTAGCTCAGGGTATCCTCCAGGCTGTCGGAGGCGGCTGCCCCGGAGCCGTCGAACCCCATGTCCAGGTCGATCACGATATTCTGGCGAATACGCTTTTCCCACTCCCAGCAGCCGATCACGCAATCGACCTTCAAACCGTGCAGATAGATGACATCCATCGATGGATCACGCTTGCAAATTGACATCCGGGACGGCCAGCCTTGATACAATAGGGCATTTACCGGACCCGAAAGCCGTGCATTATACACTGCTTCTTTTCGCGTATTTTCTCGGCTCGATATCCTGCTCGGTGCTGATTTGCAAGCTTGCAGGCTTGCCGGATCCGCGCCACACCGGCTCGAACAACCCGGGCGCCACGAATGTTCTGAGAATCGGGGGCAAACGGCTTGCTGTGCTGGCCCTGTTCGGAGACATTCTCAAGGGAATCATTCCGGTTGTCGTGGCCAGGCTCCTGACAACCGATCACCTGATCCTGAGCCTGGTTGGCCTGTTCGCGTTTGTCGGCCACCTTTACCCGGTGTTTTTCAGGTTCCAGGGCGGCAAGGGTGTCGCCACGGCAGGAGGCGTCTACATCGCCCTGGCCTGGCCCGTGGCGCTGGCGCTGGTGGGCGTCTGGATCGCCGCAGCGCTGATCACCCGGTATTCCTCGGTCGCCTCCCTGTCGGCAGCCACCGTCGCACCCGCATTGATCTATGTCTTTCTTCCGGACATCTCTTACACGCTCGCCTGCTGCGCCATCGCGGCGCTGATCTACTGGCGACACCGTCCGAACATCGCGCGCCTGCGCGATGGCACGGAAAGCCGCATCCGGCTGGCGAGCCCCCGGAATTGATCGATGGAAACCCGAAGGCCACGCCCCGGATGCGGAATCCCCGCCTGTAAGTCCGGACAATCTTGGATACAATGCAACAGTTCCATCCAATTCGCCATCTTCGGGTAGGCAACCTTGGCTTCACTGTCTGATCTTCTTGAGGAACGCGGCGTCCTCCTCGCTGACGGGGCAACCGGCTCCAATCTCTTCGAAATGGGATTGCAGTCCGGGGAGTCTCCCGAGCTGTGGAACGATCTGCATCCGGATCGCATCGCGGCAAACTACCGGAGTTTCATCGACGCCGGTTCGGACATCATCCTGACCAACACATTCGGCGGAAACCGGTTCCGCCTCGGACTTCACGACGCATCGGACCGCGTCGGGGAGCTGAATGCCAAGGCGGCCCGGATTGCCCGGGAGCAGGTGGACCGGACGCGTCGGCCCGTCATCGTCGGCGGTTCGATGGGCCCGACCGGGGAAATCCTCGAGCCGCTCGGATCCCTGAGCATCGAACGGGCAGCGGAAGTGTTCGCGGAACAGGCCCTCGCACTGGAAGCGGGCGGTGCCGACGTCATCTGGATCGAAACCATCTCGTCTCTTGAAGAGGCGCAGGCGGCGCTTGCCGGCGCGGCCGAGACCGATCTGCCCGCAGTGCTGACCTTCAGCGTCGATACCAATGGCAGGACCATGATGGGCCTGACCCCTTCGGAAATTGTCAAGTTCACGGCCGGCACCGGCCACAGGCCGTTCGCGGTTGGCGCCAACTGCGGCGTCGGGGCAGCCGACCTGATCGCTAGCGTGATCAACATGCAGCATGAAGTCCGCAACCTTTCCCTGTCCACGATCGTGATCGCCAAGGCAAACTGCGGTGTTCCGGAATATGTGGACGGAAAAATCGTCTACAGCGGCACCGAGGCGATCATGTCCGAGTATGCGCGCATTGCCATGGATTCGGGAGCCCGCATCATCGGAGGCTGCTGCGGCACCACTCCGAATCACGTCCGGGCAATGCGTGATGCCATCGACGGGCACCGTCGAGGTGATTTTCCCGACGTGGAAAAGATAGAATCGAAGCTGGGCCCGGTTTCCACCGGGGCCCGCTCGCAGATGCTCGGTGATCTGAGCATTGCGGGAGGAGCCCGCCGCCCGCCGAGAGAGCGCAAGACGAGGCGGGGACGCCGCCGCTGACGGCCGGACCGCGGTACCGGCAAGATTCGACAATACACCGCCACTGAAACACCGACAGCATCCATGAAGACCGCCTACATCTACGACCCCGTCTTTCTGACTCACGATACCGGCACGGGCCATCCTGAAACGAGCCAGCGGCTGGTTTCGGCGCATGCGCTGCTCAGCAGCCAGGACTGGTACGGCAACCTGTCCCTGCCCGGGCCCCGGGATGCCGAAACGAAATGGATTGAAACCGTTCACAGCTCCCACTACGTTCAGCGGATCAAGGCGTCCTGCGAAGCCGGAATGCCGATGATCGATACGCCCGATGTGCGGGTCTGCCCCCAATCCTATGCGGTCTCGCGCCGGGCGGTCGGCCGCCAGCGCGCGCTGGCCGCCCGCGTCAAGGGCGGAGAAGCCGACAACGGGTTCGCCCTGGTGCGCCCGCCCGGCCATCATGCGGAAGATTCGACGGCGATGGGATTCTGCCTGTTCAACGGCGTCGCCGTTGTAGCGCGCTATCTGCAGCAGCGGCACGGTCTTGAAAGAATCCTGATTCTGGACTGGGACGTGCACCACGGCAACGGCACACAGCACATGTTCGAGGAGGATCCGAACGTGTTCTACATCAGCCTGCACCAGTATCCGCACTACCCTGGAACGGGCGCGCTGTACGAAACCGGTACCGGCAAGGGCGAGGGCGCCACGCTGAACTGCCCCATGAGCCCGGGTCTTGGCGACGACGCCTACCGGGAGGCTTTCTCACAACGCATTCTTCCGGCCGCGCGAAATTTCGGTCCCGATGCCATCCTGATCTCGGCCGGTTTCGACGCCCATTACGCAGATCCCCTCGGGGCCATCCGCCTGAACAACGACAGCTTCACCTGGATGACCCAGGAAATGATGTCACTGGCCGACGATTACTGCGGGGGCCGGCTCATTTCGGTGCTGGAAGGGGGCTACGATTTCACCGCTCTGGCCGAATCGGTGACCGAGCATGTCCGGGTCCTGAGTCAGTCCTGAAAACCGTCCACGGCCCGCTCGAGCGTTTCCCGGTTGATCACCGGGAAATACGTCAGGCCCGCGCCCCGATATGCCTTCTTGACCATCGCCTCAAGGTTCGGTCGTTTCTCGGCCGGCGTCTCGCCTTTCCCGATCCCGCCGCCAAATTCCACGACAACAGTGATGTCCGATTCCCTCAGCGTCTGCAGGTTGCGGTACCAGAGCACGGGGTTGAACAGCTGGAAGAACAGCTTCGCCCGAATCGATTCGGCATCCTGATCGTGCAGGCCGCCGGAATAGTTCGACAGCACCTTGCCCGTCCCCGGCGGAAACGCCGTCTGCTTGAGCACCTCGCGAAAGCGAAGCGCCGCCTCGACCATGTAGAAGCTGTGAAATGCGCCTTCGGTTTTCAGCCTCGCACTCCGTTTTCTCGGAAACCGTTCGGACATGTCCTCGACCAGCGCGTCGAGATCGGCGGCACGGCCGCCCACCACGGTCTGATCCGGGAGGTTGCAGGCCGCAATGCCACAACAATGACGATCGGCCAGCGACATGGCGGATTCCAGATCGAGCATCAGCGCCTCCATTTCCCCTTCTCCGTATTCCCCCATCAGTTCACCACGCGCCTTGACCAGCTTCAGTGCCTGGGAAAACTCCAGCACGCCGGCACAGACCAGGGCGGAATATTCACCGAGGCTGTGACCGGCCGCCACGGCCGGCACGACCCGCCCGCCGGTCAGCCGGCAGAACAGGCGATGGCAGGCGATCGAATGCGTCAGCAGGACCGGCTGGGTATACCGGGTCAGGTGGATGTTGCCGTCCCCGTCCTCGAAACAAAGACGGGCCATGTCGTATCCCAACGCCTCGCTTGCCTCGTCATAGGTCTCCCGCACATCCGGGTATTCGCCGTGCAGATCCCGACCTATACCAGGATACTGGGAACCTTGACCGGGAAATAGAAATGCGGTATTTTCGCGCGCCATAAATTTCATCAATGCAGATTCAAATTCCCTTCATCCCCTTGCCGAAGCCTGACGGAATATCTCTGCAGTTGTCCTTGAAACCAAAGCCGGATTTTATCCCGCCTTTTCGAAAAACAGAACCGGTCGCGGGATGAAAACCGAAAGCGCCGTTTTTCCGGACCGCAACAGATGGTTTTTCGTTGGCCATCGGCACACCCTGAGCTCAATACCATGTCAACCGTAATCGATGGAAAGGCATACGCCGAAACACTCCGGGCCCGGATCGCCGAATCGGCGGCCGAACTCAAGCTCAAGCACGATTTCGTGCCGGGACTCGCCGTGGTGCTTGTCGGCGAAGATCCGGCCAGCCAGGTCTATGTCCGGAGCAAGGCCCGGCAAACGGTAGAAGTCGGCATGCAGTCCTTCGAGCACCGTCTGCCTGCGGACACCGACGAGGACGATCTGGTCGATCTGATCGGGCAACTGAACCGCGATCCCGCGGTCAACGGCATCCTCGTGCAGCTTCCGCTGCCGAAACAGGTCGATTCGGAGCGGATCATCAACATGATCGACGTCCAGAAAGATGTCGACGGATTTCATGTCGAGAACACGGGTCGGCTGTCGATCGGGGCCGATTCGCTCGTACCCTGTACGCCCGCGGGCTGTCTCATGCTGCTTAAGCACTACGTCGGCGATTTGACCGGACAGAATGCGGTCGTGATCGGTCGGTCGAACATCGTCGGCAAACCGGTTTCCATGCTGCTGCTCAGGGAGCATTGCACGGTCACGATTGCGCATTCGAGGACCCGCGACCTGCCGTCGGTCTGCCGTCAGGCTGATATCGTCGTTGCTGCAGTCGGCGCCCCGGAAATGGTCAAGGGAGACTGGATCAAGCCGGGGGCAACCGTAATCGATGTCGGGATCAACCGGATCACCGACGAATCCGGGAACAAGGTGCTGGTGGGCGACGTCGAATATGATGCGGCACAAAAAGTTGCCGGAGCGATCACGCCGGTCCCCGGCGGAGTGGGTCCCATGACCATTGCCTGTCTGCTGCGCAACACGGTCATCGCCGCCTGCCGGCAACAAGGAGTCGACGTGCCGGATTCGATCGGTTGACGCGACAGTTGATCTCCCCCCGTCGGCGCTCGCCGACAATCACCGCGGCACCCCTGAAACAGGGAAATCCCGATCCGCCGATACGCTTTCCGAAGATCCGGGGCGCCTGCAGAGCGGACTAATCGCCGCCTAGGGTTGCAGGCCCGACAGGTACAGGGACAGCTGCCTGATCTGCTGATCAGAAAGGGGAAAGGCAACCGTCTCCATCTCGGCATTCTGTCTCTCGCCGGATTTGAATGCGAGCAACTGCGATTCGAGATAGGCCGCATGCTGTCCGCCCAGGCGAGGATACTTGGGCGGAATACCCGCCCCGGCGGGACCGTGGCATCCCATGCAGGCCGGCACATTGAAAGGCGCATATCCGGTTCGGTAGAGTGACTCTCCCGCCAGCGCGTCTTCGGAACGGTCCATGGAGACGGTTTCGATTGTCGAGGACTGGGAAGCATAGTACGCATCGAGATCCGCCATGTCCTGTTCGCTCAGCGAGCTGACCATGCCGAACATGACCTCGTCTTCAACAAAGCAGGATATGAAGGCCTGCAATGCAGCGGCGATGTACCCGGGCGCCTGGCCGGCTATTTTCGGGAACTGATCGATCGGGCTGTTGCCATCGTTTCCATGGCAGGCCACGCAGGTGGCGGACTTCGCCTTCCCCGCCTCCGCATCGCCGTACGCGAAGGACACGGACGGATTGAATACGAGAACAGCCGCAGCCAGTGCCAGGAAAAAACTTGTTGAACGGATCATGGGCAACTCTGGGGGTTGAATGCGAGACCGTGCGAATGATTCAAACACTCCCTGCAACCTTGGTGTGCGGGAAACTATAATAAAGGCACGGATTATATCACCTCTTTCGGGAACGGAATTAAACTTGAGCACCCCCGCCTTCAGCCAGATCCAGTTCGAGCTGGCGGCCTCCCGCCGTTCACAGTGGCCGCAGGGCAGTCACGCCGAAATCGCGTTTGCCGGGCGGTCAAACGTCGGCAAGTCGAGCGCGATCAACGCCATCACCGGCCGCCAGAACCTGGCCCGGACAAGCAAGACACCGGGGAGAACCCAGCAGATCGTCTTCTTCAGACTGGCCGAAGGCCGATATCTGGTGGATCTTCCGGGATACGGATACGCCAAGGCTCCGATCAACCTGCGCCGGCACTGGGAAACCTTCATTACCGACTATCTGTACAACCGGCCGAGCCTCAGGGCCCTGTGCATCCCGATGGACATTCGTCATCCGCTCACATCGCTTGACCGCACCATGCTGGCCTGTTGCCGCGATGTCGGGCTTCATGCGCATGTCCTGCTGACGAAGGCCGACAAGTTCAAGCGCGGCCGGGCCACGACCGTCTATCGCGAAGTGTGCCGGGATTTGGCGAACGAGCCGGCGGCCACGGCCCAACTGTTCTCGGCGCGAAGCGGAATCGGTGTCGACGAGGCCCGCGAAACGGTAAGCGGTTTTCTGTCGGGCACGGAACCGCCCGGGCCGCAATAGCCGAGCGGGCCGGTCAGGGGCGAATCGCTCCGTCGCCGCGCACCACGTACTTCTGGCTGGTCAATCCCTCGAGGCCGACCGGGCCGCGAACATGCAACTTGTCGGTGCTGATCCCGATCTCCGCCCCAAGGCCGTATTCGAAGCCGTCGGCGAACTGGGTGGACGCGTTGATCATGACCGAACTGGAATCGACCCTCGAGGCAAATTCCCTCTGGCGCTGCGGATTTTCCGTGATGATCGAATCGGTGTGACCCGATCCGTAGGCTTCGATGTGCTCGATGGCCTGGTTCATGCCTTCGACGACCCGAATGGACAGTATCGCGTCCAGGTATTCGGTGGCCCAGTCCTCGTCCGTGGCAGGCGCCATGCCATCGACCAGCTGCCGGGCCCGCCCGCACCCCCGAAGCTCGATGCCCTTGTCGCGATACTGGCGGCATAATTCGGGCAACACGTCCGGGGCGATGTCATCCGCCACAAGCAGGGTTTCCATGGCACCGCAAATGCCATATCTTCGCGCCTTGGCATTGTAGGCAACCCGGATGGCCTTCTCGACATCGGCCTCGCTGTCGATGTAGACATGGCAGATTCCGTCAAGATGCTTGATCACCGGCACCGTCGCGTGTTTGCTGATTCGCTCGATCAGCCCTTTCCCGCCTCTCGGGACGATGATATCGACATGCTCATCCATGGTAATGAGGCAATCCACGGCGGTCCGATCGGTCGTCTCGACGACCTGTATGCAGTCCGGGTCGAGGCCGGCGTCCTCCAGCCCCGCCTTCATGCATCTCGCCAGCGCCAGGTTCGAATGGATGGCCTCCGATCCGCCCCGGAGAATGCATGCATTCCCGGACTTGAAGCACAGCACCGCGGCATCCACGGTGACATTCGGCCGGGATTCATAGATGATTCCGACGACGCCAAGGGGAACCCGCATCTTGCTGATTTCGATTCCGCTCGGCCGCCGGACCGGCTCGGTCATCTCTCCGACCGGATCCTTCAGCCCCGCCACCTGCCGGCATCCCTGGACCGTTGCGGCGATTCGCGATTCGTCGAGCATGAGTCGGTCGACCAGAGAGGACTTCAGGTTGTTGCGCCGTGCGGCGGACATATCCAGAGCGTTCTCGGCCAGAATCGTGTCCGCCCCCTTCTCGATGGATTGGGCGATGCACTCCAGAGCCCGGTTTTTCACATCGGGCCCGAGCCGGGCAATATCCGACGACACCGCGCGGGCTTTTCGGCCCATGCGGTCCATGTACTCGACAACGTCAAAGCGAGCAGCGGTATTCGTACCCATGGCAAATCACATGATCGATTGAATCGGCATACCTGGCAGCAGGCCGTCAGGCCTTGCCAAGACCAGAGAATAAGGCTAACCGGCAGAAAAAGCAAAGGGATTGAGAGACCGGCCGGCAAGGCCCCGGACCAACCGGGACAGGCTTCAGGGAACCGCGACGCCGCACATCCTGAGAGCGATGTTCTCGAGTTCCTCCCACACGTCCTTCCGGGCCATGGGAATCCCGCCCTTGATCCGGTGGTCGGTGTAACAGAGCAGGATCAGCACGTTCTCCCACTGCGCACGACCCAGTCTCTCCATCGCTGCGGCGATCGTGCCCTGTCGGCTGCGCCAGACTCCGAATCGCTGGTGCAGCGACCGGGGAGACACACGCTGACGTTCGGACTCCTCCCAGATCCGGCAGATCTGGCGAACCTCGCGAGCCATCGACCACAGAATCACAAGCGGCTCGACGCCGGTTCTCTTCATGTTGTGAAGCATCCTCAATGCGCGGTTCTGATATCCCATCAGGCAGACGTCCACAAACATGAAGGCGTCGTGCCGGGCGTGGTTCGCTATCAGGTCCTCGACAATCTCCAGGGTGACAGTCTGGTCCCGGTACAGAAGCTTGAGAAGATCGATCTCCTGCGCGGCGGCCAGCAGGTTGCCCTCCACCATCTGGCACAACCGCCTGATCGCCTCCTCCTCGAAGGACAGGTTTCTTGATGCCACGCGTTTTCGAATCCAGTCGGGCAACTGTTCGGGGGTCACGGCCGGACACTGCACCACCGTTGCGGATTTCTCGAGGGTCTGGAACCACTTGGTTTTCTGGCCGGTCCTGTCAATGTTCCCGGCGATCACGACAAGCGTATTGTCCTCGGGAGGATTGCCTGCATAGTCCACAAGCGCCCGTGCTCCCTTGTCCCCCGGTCTCCCGGTGGGCATGCGAAGCTCGATCAGCTTTTTTTCCTTGAAAAGGGACAGGGTCTGGCCCTCTTCGAAAATGACATCCCAGTCAAATCCGGCCTCGACCGTATGCCGGGTCCTGTCCGTGACGCCGTCTTTCCGTGCCAGCGAACGAAACTCGTCCAGCGTCTCCTCGACCAGCAACGGCTCGGCACCAAAGATCAGATACACCGGGCCGAAGCCTTTGCCGAGGTGCTCTGCAAGGGTGTCGAAACGGATTTTCATGGATATCGGACCGGGATCACAGCCAGCGAAGCTGCCGGATTATCCGTTCCGCAATCTCGCTGGTCATCTGCCGTTTCATAAAGGTTTCCTCGTCCTCGATTTCAAGCTCGTTGCCGGCTTCATAGCGAAGGCTCGCGACTTGGCTCAGCAACCCGTCCGGCACCAGCACGGCACCGTGCCCGTCCAGTATCCGGTACTCGACCGTATAGCGGTATGCATATCCGGTTGCAACCCCCCGGTCATCGACGGTTTCAACCGTCTTTCGATAGTCGCTTCGGACGATGCGAATCTCGGCCGCCGTCTCGTCTGCGGTGACCGAAGCCCCGTTTCGCTCAAGCATTTCCCTAAGCGTATCGATCAGTTGTGGATCGTCACCGCTGAGCTTCAGCCGCGAAAAGGCCTCCGGGACATCCGGACCGCCCTTGAGATGGAACCCGCAACCGGCCAGCGCAGCTGCGCACACCGCCACCAGCAGCAGAAACGCAATCCTCGCCGGCATCTGGCCGACACTCACGGCAGCCATTTCGACAGCCCGCAAGAGGATGACCGAATCCTTGCCATCGGCCGTCATCCGGCGACGATGTTGATCAGCTTCCCTGGCACGAGAATGACTCGGTGCACGGTCTTTCCCTCGATGAATTTCCGAGCCTTTTCGTCTTCGAGCGCCGCCTTTTCGACATCCTCCCGAGCGCAATCAGCCAGCACGCGGATCTGGCTGCGCAACTTGCCGTTCACCTGGATGACCAGCTGGATGTGCGCCGATTCCAGCGCCCGGCTGTCCACAGCCGGCCAGGGCGCATCCAGAATGTAGCCCGGTTCCTCCAGCCTCTCCCACAGAACATGGGCAATGTGGGGAACGATCGGGGCCAGCACCTTGTTGAGAATGACCAGGCTTTCCCTCAACACCATGGCCCGGTCCGCCTCGCCCGAAACCTCGAAGCGCTCAAGCGCGTTCAGGATTTCCATTGCGCCCGCAACGACCGTGTTGTAGTGAATCTTTTCGTAATCCCGCAGAATCTTCTCCAGAATTCCATGCACCTGCCGTCTCAGGCCTTTCGCCTCTTCATCGGCGATCCGGCTCGGCCAGTCCTGCCGCGCGAGCAGCGCCCTGGCCGGAGCGGTGTCGCCAACCGTGCCGTGCACGAGATGCCACCATCTCCTGAGAAAACGGTGGGATCCGGCCAGGGCCTGGTCGTTCCATTCCAGAGACTGCTCGGGCGGAGAGGCGAACATCATGAACAACCGCACCGTATCGGCGCCGTACCGGTCGATCATCGACTGGGGATCGACGGTATTGCCAAGGGATTTCGACATTTTCCTGCCGTCCTTGAGCACCATTCCCTGGCACAGAAGGCGGGTGAACGGCTCGTCGCTCTCGACCAGTCCCAGATCCCGCATCAGCTTGTGGAAGAGTCTCGCGTACAACAGGTGCAATACCGCATGCTCGATGCCCCCGACATACTGATCGACCGGCAGCCAGTAGTTCGCCCGCTCGTCCAGCATGCGGGTTTCGGTGCCCGGACAGCAATACCGGGCATAGTACCAGGACGATTCCACGAACGTGTCGAAGGTGTCGGTTTCCCGGACCGCCGGCACATCCGATCCCGGCAGTGTTGTTTCAATGAAGGCGGGATCGCTCTTGATCGGCGACTGCACGCCTGAAAACTCGACATCCTCGGGTAGCACGACCGGGAGGTCTTCATCCGGCACGGAAACCGGCTCCCCTCCGTCGCCGTACACAACCGGTATCGGGCAACCCCAGTAGCGCTGCCTGGAAACCCCCCAGTCCCGGAGACGGTACTTCACGGTCTTGCCTCCGACTCCCCGCGAAGACATGAATCCGGCGATCGCGTCAAACGCCTGCCGATAGTCCATGCCGTCGAATTCTCCCGAGTTGAAGACCTCGATGCCCTGCTTCTCCACCATGGACGATTTGCCGTAATCATGCCCTGTGCCGTCGGCGTGACGAATGACCGGGCGAATCTCGAGCCCGTGATCCCGGGCGAATTCCCAGTCGCGCTGATCGTGGGCGGGGACCGCCATGACCGCTCCGGTCCCGTAGCCCATGAGCACGAAATTGGCCGCCCAGATCGTGATTTTCTCTCCGCTGACGGGATGAATGCCGTGCAGGCCCAGAGGAACGCCCTTTTTCTCCATGGTTTCGAGATGCTCTTCCGCGACATGCTGTGTCCGGCATTCCTCGACAAAGTCGGCGACCCGGGAATTGGAACGGGCCGCCTCAAGCGCCAGCGGATGCTCGGCGGCGACGCAGATGAAGGTGATGCCCATGATCGTGTCCGGTCGGGTGGTGTACACCATCAGCGGCTCTTCGCCCGGAATCTCGAAACTGAACTCCACGCCCTCGGAGCGTCCAATCCAGTTTCGCTGCATGGTCCTGACCGCATTCGGCCAGCCTTCGAGGCGGTCGATCTCTTCGAGCAGTTCCTCGGCATAATCGGTAATGCGAATGAACCACTGGGGCATTTCCCGCCGCTCGACAAGCGCTCCGGAACGCCATCCCCGGCCATTTTCCACCTGCTCATTGGCCAGGACCGTGTTTTCCACCGGATCCCAGTTGACCGTGCCCATTTTCTTGTAGGCCAGACCTTTATCGATCAGCCGCGTGAAAAACCACTGTTCCCAGCGATAGTAGTCCGGAGAGCAGGTTGCAAATTCACGGCTCCAGTCATAGGCAAATCCCATGCGCTTGAGCTGGCCTTTCATGTAGGCGATGTTGGCATACGTCCATTTGGCAGGCGGGGTATTGTTCGCAATCGCGGCATTTTCCGCCGGCAGGCCGAAGGCGTCCCACCCCATCGGCTGCAGCACGTTCTTTCCGAGCATACGCTGGTAGCGACTGATCGCGTCGCCGATCGTGTAGTTGCGGACATGCCCCATGTGCAACTGTCCGGAGGGATAGGGGAGCATGGACAGGCAGTAGTACTTCTCCTTGTCCGGATCCTCGGTCACGGCAAAACACCGCTTCTCTTCCCAATGTTGCTGTACCGAGGCCTCTACGTCCGCGGGATTGTAGTCTCCAGTCATTTCAATGCCGAAAATTCGATACGCCGATTGTAGTTTCTTTTGCCAGAATTTTCTTCCGGTTCTGGACCGGTCATGCCGATACTTCCCGAAAACCGGATCGGGCCCGGCACCGGTCCGGTCCGCCGCCCGCGATTTCTTGATCACGCCCCTGACGGGGTGTATATTTGCCGTCTATGTCAGGCCCCATCCCTTCCTCGTTCATCGATCAGCTGCTGGCCAAGACCGACATCGTCGAGGTCATCGACAGGCTGGTGCCCCTGAAGCAAAAGGGCCGCGAATTCATGGCCTGCTGCCCGTTCCACGACGAGAAGACCCCGTCCTTTTCGGTCAGTCCGGAAAAACAGTTCTATCACTGCTTTGGCTGCGGCGCGCACGGCACGGCAATCGGATTCTTGATGGAATACCAGAATCTCGGTTTCGTCGAGGCCGTCGAAGATCTTGCCGACAGGGCCGGGCTCGAGATTCCCCGTTCGGCCACGACCAGCGAATTCTCGACAACACCTGATCGTGCGAACCAGCTGCTCGAGACGGTGCAAAGGGCGAATTCCTGGTTCCAGCAGCAACTGCAACACAACCCCGAAGGGCAGGCCGCGATGAACTATCTGCGCTCACGCGGACTGGACAAGCGCATGATCTCGGAATTCGGGATCGGCTATGCCCCCAACAGCTGGAACGGATTGACCAACTCTCTGGGCAAGACCCCGACAAGCCTGGCAAACCTGCTTGAGGCGGGACTGATCAGTCGAAAGGACGATGCCCGGGGCGGGGA
>VYGS01000015.1:3138-4539 GCA_009841725.1 Gammaproteobacteria bacterium | reverse complement strand
GTAAACCTCGATGGTGAAGTCCACGTGCCCCGGGGTATCGATGATGTTCAGGCGATAGTCGTTCCAGAACGTGCTGGTCGCGGCGGACTGGATCGTGATGCCCCGCTCCCTTTCCTGATCCATGAAATCGGTCGTGGCCTCGCCGTCGTGCACTTCACCGATCTTGTGGATTTTACCGGTCAGGTTGAGAACCCGCTCGGTGGTGGTGGTCTTGCCGGCATCGACATGGGCGAAGATCCCGATGTTTCGGTATTTTGAGAGGTCTGTCATGGGTGCGAAAACAGGTTTGCGTCGGATCGAAAGGCGGATCGCCGAAGGCAGAACCGACTGATTTCAAAAGCGCCGGATTATACAAAATTTCATCCCGAAAAGATAGCCGTTTTTTCGCTTTGTATCATGGAAATACGCGGGTCCCACCGGGGGCTGCGGCATTTCCTGTCGGAACGCCCCGGACGGGGCAGGACGGATCAGTGGCGGGCCTGGATCGTCTTCCAGGCCTTCCGGATCTCGTGGGTCTTCTGGTTGGCGATCCGGATCATCTCCTCCGGCAGCCCCTTGGACACCAGCTTGTCGGGGTGGTGCTGGCTCATCAGCCGCCGATAGGCCTTTCGAATCTCGGGCAACGGGGTCTCCGGAGTCACGCCCAGCACGGCATAGGGATCGATGCGATCGGCTGTTGGCGCATCGCCGGAAAATCCTCCCCGCATCCCTGCGATCATCTCGATCAGCCGGTCGAGCTCGCCCGTCGGGAAGCGCAGCCTTGCGGCAATCTGCTCCAGCACCGTCCTCTCGACTCCGTCCAGCCGGCCGTCGGCAAAAGCCGCCTCGATCTGCACCTCGAGAAACAGCTGCAGGAGGGTGGAGCGACGGTGGCACTCGGCGCGAAACTGATCGAGCACCGCGTTAACATCGAACCCGGGCGCCTTGCCCTGCATGAACAGGTTCTTGGCCAGCTCGCGCTGGCGGGCGTCCAGGGACATTTCCCGCATCACGGTCTCGGCCAGGTCGATTTCCTCCCGCGTCACCTTGCCGTCGGCCTTCGAGACATGTCCCATGACCGAGAACGTGGCGGTGAAAAACGCCATCTGGACCCGCTCCTTGGCACCGGGCAGGTGGCCGGCGTTGCGGGATCTGCCGCTGTCGATCGAATGTCCGAGCGACGCGCCGAGCAGCGCGCCGAGAGGCCCGCCGAGCACGAAGCCCACCGTACCACCGATCAGCTTGCCCCACCAGCTCATGATCGCGCCGTTCCTGCGGACCGGCCGGCCCTGGAGGTCTTGTGAAGTTTCGGATGCATGACTTTTACCTGATCACCCATTGACGTACCGACAGATTTGCGAGGGGTTCGGGGGTATGCTCTGTAAACTTGCCGCAGCCGGACAGATGCCGACCGGAGAGTAT
>VYGS01000015.1:0-3128 GCA_009841725.1 Gammaproteobacteria bacterium | reverse complement strand
GTATATCCCATGATCGGGATTGGAGCCTGAATCGTGTCGGGACGAAAGTCGGATCGCCATCGGTGTTCACAGGATTCGAAAAGCATCGAAACACTCGCCGTCGGTTTCTGAAAATTCGGTCTCGGTCACCCGCGCATGGCGCGGCCCTTCCCGAAGCCAGTCGAGCATGGCGGCGACTTCCTCCTCTCCGCCCTGGATGACGCCTTCGACGTGGCCGTGTTCGTGATTTCGAATCCAGCCTGTTATGAACAGCGAAACCGCCCGCCGCATGGCGGAATACCGGAATCCGACGCCCTGAACCCTTCCGAAAACTCTTATGGAGACAGTTCGAGTCATGGATTCATGATGGCATCTTGCCGGATAGAATGAAAGAGGAGTAATTATGGTATGTTTTTTTTCATTTGCGATCATCGCCATTGGTGAAGTATTGTGGAACTTGAGCTAAGGTGTTATGCCTGCGGATATGGCGGCAGTTGGCAAGCCGTTTGTATCGACCTTGATATCACCGTCGAGGACGACTCCCTTGAGGGTGTCAGGGAATCTCTTGAATCCTGTATCCGGATGTATCTGGAGCGAATCTCCGAATTGCCGGAAGCGGAACGAGAGCAGCTTCTTGGGCGGAAGCTCCCATGGCACCTCCGGGCCAAGCTGGCATGGAGGGCTTGGCTGTCCGACATCCGATCTGATCCGGCTTGTCAGAAATTCATCGTACCTTCTCATTGGTCTGTTCTCTCCTGACGAACAGTTTTTCGCGGAAAGTCAGACTGTCTGCAAAAGAGAACTGGCATGGCTGATAATATCAATCCGATAAGCAGCAATTCCTTGATACTCAAGCGGAAAAGCGACTATAGTTGCTGGATGAATCCACATCCTGAGACGTTTGTGCCAAGGATACAGAACCTGTAATTTCTCATAAAGTTCCTTAGAGCTGTGATATGGACATCTCTTCCGACACCATCGAAGAAGCGCTTCGCCGGCTTCCCGAACTCCCTACGCCTGTAAGCAGCTGGCACGTGGAAACCGGCCCCGACTCCACCGACGACCCGGCCGTCTGGGTTTGGACGATGCTGGAAGACGACGAAGTCGAACTGGACAAACGATTGCAATTGCGCTCCTTGATCAGGGATCGCGTCGCGAAAGAAGTCGGGACTTCCATGATCGTCTATATTCGGTTTCGCGGCGCATCCGAAGTGGAGCAGGAAGTATGAGCCTTCATTACGAATCCCGGCATACCAGGCGAATCGCGACACGATGATTTTGAAGAACCGTTGATCCTTCCCACATCCTTCCGTTTCCATGTCCATTGACCTGATCACACTGGTGCTGCTCGCCGCCATGCTCCATGCGGCCTGGAATGCCTTGGCAAAATCGGGCGGATCGCCCCTGTACAGCATCGCCGCCAACAACCTGATCGGAGCTGTGGTCTGCCTCTGCTTTCTCTGGCTTGCCCCGTTTCCGCCGCCGGAAGCCTGGCCCTTTCTCATCGCTTCCGTGATCATCCACACCGCATACTACTTCACCCTGTCGAAGGCATACCAGAGTGGAGACCTGTCGCTCGTGTACCCCATTTTCCGGGGCACCGCCCCCCTTCTGGTTGCGGGAGGCGCCGCATGGTTTCACGGAGAGTTCCTCTCCCCGGAAGCACTGATCGGCGTTATGCTGATCAGCGCCGGTCTGCTGTCCCTAGCCCTGTTCGGCGGCCATCGCATCATGGCATCCCGGTCGTCTCTGGGATGGGCACTGGTCACCTCGGTCCTGATCGCCGCCTACACGGTCACCGACGGGATCGGGGTGAGGATCGTGGAGAGCAGCCTGAGCTACATTTTCTGGCTGTTCATGCTCGAATCGATCCCCTTGGGTCTGTGGCTCCTGGCAATCGAACGAAGATCATGGTTGAATTTCATGAACCGGAACCGGACCCACGTCCTCGCAGGAGGACTGGCCGCCACGGCCGCCTATGGAATCGTGATTCATGCCATGGGTCTCGGTCCCATGGCACTGGTTTCCTCACTGCGAGAGACCAGTGTAATCTTTGCCGCGATGATCGGCGCACTGCTGCTTCACGAGCCGTTCGGTCGACGGCGGATCTTCGCCGCCGCTCTGGTTGCACTGGGCATCATGGTCATCCGATATCTCGCTGACACATGAAAGTCATCTCCATTTCGGCCCGGCACAGGAACCTGCCCCTGAAACAGCCCTACTGGCTTTCCGGTGGCAGACTGCGTTTTGAAAAACTTGATGCCACCTTCGTGCGCCTAGAGACGGATCGGGGGATTGAGGACTGAGGAGAAGCAACCCTCTGGAGTCATACCTACCTGCTCACACATGGGCCGGGGGTGCAGGACGGGGTTGAAACCCTTGCTCCAGCGGTTCTCGGCCTTGATCCGTGCCAGATCGAAACCGTTGAGCGAGCGATGGACCGCTGTCTTCCGGGACACCCCTATATCAAGGCTCCCATCGACATGGCCTGCTGACATCATGGGCAAGGCATTCGACCGTTCCCGGATAGCCGCATTCCATCACCGTGAGCTTGGCCATGTCTTTTCCGCATTTACGGGCTCGCCTGACATCCCGCTTCAACTGTCGGGATCGAACGGGGATCAGCATCAGATGTCCAGATCCCGGAACAGCGCATCGGCATCATCAAAATGCTTCCCACAACCACTGCCCAACTCGCTCATGGCCTTTTGGGTGGTGGCGTTCGGTACTCTGACATCGAACGGCAGGTGCTTTTCGTCGACGCATGTTCTTGCAGATATCCTGATTCCCAGAGCCCTCATCACGGCAAGAGTCGAACGCAATGTCGGATTTCCTTCTGCGCTGAATGAGCGATAAAGTTGCTCGCGCGACAGCCCGGTTTGTTTGGCAATCTCCGTCATGCCCCTGGCCCGGGCGACGACGCCCAGAGCATGAGCGATATAGGCCGGATCATCTGTTTCGAAAGCGGCCGCCATGAAATCAGCAATAGCATGATTGGAGTTCAGACGCTCAACCGGATCAAATGTTGTCAGTTTTTTAGTCATAATTATTCACGGTCGTTGGCCAGCCTTTGTGTGACCTTGATGTCACGCGCCTAGTGTTACGTATCATTAATACGTTTACAGTATGTTTTCAAGGACTCAAGGATG
>VYGS01000042.1 GCA_009841725.1 Gammaproteobacteria bacterium | reverse complement strand
TAGAAACGTTACTAACGTAAAAAATCTGAATATGGGGTGCTAGCTCAGTAGGTAGAGCATCTGACTTTTAATCAGGTGGTCACAGGTTCGATCCCTGTACACCCCACCACATTCTCTTCCTATCTAAATCCGCAAACGGTATAAATTTCGTTTGATTACAATAGGTTGTAGACATTCCGTTTTTACATACGGAAGAACCGTGTTTTGACAAAGACCGGTCTTTTGCAGCATGGAGCGAAAAAAGTCAGTGGGCCTGTGGTGAGAATATGATGGCTCGATCCGGGGTCGTGCCTCCGGTTGGAGTGTCCCGGCGAAACCTGAAAGTGCAGCAGAAGTCTTGCAATTCCGATCCCGCATATCGCATTCACCTTTCTACAGGTGCTGGCTCAATAATTCCTGGGTGCGGGGATCCTTCGCCTGCTCGAAGAACGTGGCCGGAGGTCCGTGTTCGACAATGATTCCGTGATCCGTGAAATAGATATGATCCGCAATCTCGCGCGCAAACCCCATCTCGTGCGTGACCAGGATGCACGTCATTCCGTCGGCCGCCAGTTCCTTTATCGTGACAAGAACCTCCTTGACGGTTTCGGGATCCAGCGCCGCGGTCACCTCGTCAAACAGCATCACGTCCGGGCTCATGGCCAGAGCCCTGGCAATCGCCACCCGCTGCTGCTGGCCGCCGGACAGCTCGCCCGGGTAGCTGTGCTCCTTTCCCTGCAGCCGTACCTTGCGCAGTAATTGCTCGGCTTTCTTTTCCACCTCCTCCTTCGGCTGCTTGAGAACCAGCAGGGGAGCCATCATGATGTTTTCAAGCGCTGTCTTGTGCGGAAAGAGGTTGTACTGCTGAAAGACGATTCCGACTTTCTTTCGGAGCTCGAGCTTGTCGAGGTCCGGATCATGCACTTCCTGGCCCTGCACGGTGATCGACCCCGACTGGATGTCGTTGAGCGCATTGATACAGCGAATCAGGGTCGATTTCCCCGACCCCGAGGGACCGATGATGCAGACCACCTCTCCCATCATGACTTCCATGGAAACGCCCTTGATCACTTCCAGATCGCCGAAACTCTTGTGCACGTCCTTCAGTGACACCACGGGTTGGTCGGGAGTCCAGCCGTTGTTCGTTGCCATGTCGCTACCTCAAAGCTTCACCGCGTAGCGCCGCTCCAGAAACATGGTAAAGCGGGCTATCGGATAGCAGTATAGAAAAAACAGCACCAGAGCGAAAGTATAGAACGGAACCAGCAGCTCGGGATGGTTGTTCTCGCCTTCCATCGCCTGGCGGCTCAATGTGATGAGTTCCTCGACTCCCAGCAGGGAGCACAGGGGCGTCGCCATGGTGAGAATCGCGTACCAGTTCATCCAGGGTGGCAGCATGCGCTTGTAGCATTGCGGCAGGATGATTTGCCACAGTATCTGTCGACGGTTGAACGACAGGCTTTCGGCCGCCTCCCATTGCGCCGTGGGCACCGAGTTCACCGCTCCGCGGACGATCTCCGAGATGTTGGCCATGATGGGCAGACTGAGGCCGAATACGGCCTTCATCCAGTCGGGAATGCTGATGATCAGATCACCGATGACAATCTCGAACGGGAACGCCAGAAGCACGATGAAAAGGATCACCAGCCAGGGGGAGTTCCGGAACATCTGGGTGGCCGTCCAGGCCAGCCAGCGAATACCCGAATTCGGCGATATCTGGGCCAGTCCCAGTGCCGCTCCCGCAACGGTCCCGATGGACATGGACAGCACCGAAATCAGGATGTTGAACAGAAAGCCCGATACGAACAGGAACGGAACCCAGCGCCACAATGCCCGGGTGGCATCGTCGTAACCGTAATCCGACTGGGCGAAGGCAACCGTCGACCAGACGAGCGCTCCGCCGATCAGCAACAGGGGCAGCCATGCGGGAAGGCCCGCCAGCCAGCGCGTCACCATCAGGGGGTCGTGCGCACCGGCCCTTCTGTCAACCGGCTTGAGAACCGGCAGGTCGGTCAGGGCCGGCCGGTCGACTCCCGCAATGCCGCGCCTAGTATCCATATCCGGGAATCCTCATGGCCCGCTCCCAGCGATGCATGCCGAACACCAGAATCGCAACCAGCAGGATATACACGACAAAGAGCAGCAGCATTGTCGGATTCTGCGCACTCGGAAAATCGTTCCAGATGCTAACCGACTGATACAAGAGCTCGGGCACCGCAATGGCGAATGCCTGGGTGGTGGTCTTGACCAGATTGACGAGATTGTTGTTGAGCGCCGGCAGACACACGCGAAACGCCAGCGGAAACACGACATGCTGGAAGGTCTGGAGCCTCGAGTAGCCGAGCGATTCGGCCGCCTCGCGAGTCGATTCCGGGACGGCCTCGATCCCGGAGCGAAAAATCTCCACATTGAAAGCCCCGGCAAAGAAGGACAGGGAGATGATCGCCCACCCCACATTGGAGATGACGGGCACCTCGAGCCAGCCGTCGGGGGAATAGGTCGGGGTAAATTGCCCGAGGGCAAAATAGAAGAACAGCAGCTGGACAAGCGGCGGGGTGTTGCGGAAGAACTGGATATAGCCTTGCACGCAGGCCCTGAGCACCGCCGAGCGGGCGCCCTGGCACCAGGCTCCCAGAATCCCGACAACAACCGAGAGGACGACGCAGGCCAGCGACAGCTTGACCGTCATCCAGATGCCAGACAGGACCTTGCCTGTCTGGCGATCTTCATACATCCATATAAAGTTCCACCGAGGATATTCTTCCGCCAGCTGGCGGAAGAATTCCTCCACGCCTCCCATCTGTCAGAGCCGGCCGTCAGTTGGCGAGCCAGTCACCGTGACGTTCAGCCTGGGTTTTCAGGTATTCCGTCGGCTGGATGCCCCACTTGGCCTCCAGTTCAATCAGGCGACCGGAACGATGCCAGCTGTACTGCATCCCGGACATGAAGCGGCCGAAAACGCAGTTTTCCTCGGCTTTCGGAACCGCCAGCCCCCAGGGGTTGTCGTCTTCCGAAGCCAGCGGCATTTCGAACTCGTCGTACTCGCCCGAAGACAGATCGGACACGATGGACGAATCGTCGTAGACCCAGGCGATGCACTTCTTGTCCCGCAGGGCCTGCTTGGCCTCGGCGTTGCCGGTAAAGGCCACGATCTGTGCTCCGTAACGCTCTTCGACGATCTGGTTGTAGAAGGCGCCCTGCTTGCCGCAAACGGGCTTGTCGCGCAAATCCTCCCACGCCGTCAGGCCGAGAGCCTTCGGAGACATGATGTTGGTGCCCGACGTGTAGTAGTTCGGGCCGACGATTCCCACGATTTCGCGCCGGTCAGCCCGGTCGGACATGGTGGCGATCATCAGGTCGATCTTGCCCTGCTCCAGAAACTGCATCCGATTGGACGACTGCACGGCAACCACCTCAAGCTCGACACCGAGCGTATCGGCGACATCCTGGGCCATGTCGATTTCCATTCCGACGATCGCGCCGCTGGAGTCACGGTAGCCCCACGGCTTGTAATCGGCCTTGACGCCCACCACGACCTTGCCGCGGGACATCACCTTGTTCCAGACATCGTTGGTGCACTGTTGCGCATGAGCCCCGACAGTGACCATCAGGCCGGCCGCCAAACCGGCCACCAAGCATACGATTTTTTTCATGATTGATCCTCCTCTGGACTTGCTGCATGCATTGCAGCGTATGAAAGTTCTTGATCTTTGGATGACCGGGAGCCCCGGAAGAATCCGGATTCCCGACCTTTTCACGGATGATACATCAAATGCGGGCGATTGACACAACGCCGGTAAACGGCCGATCGCTGCCCCAAGCCTCTCCCGCAGCCCTTCGCAGGGAAGGCCTCCGCCCGGATGGAGCACTCATTACAGCCGTCGGGGCAGGCCTTGCGAATTGCCGGATGCCGTGGGCCCAAAGAGCGGAACCCGACAGCGGAACTTTCGGGACTACCTGTTGTGCGTGCCGTCGCAAAACGGCTGCTTGCCCGTGGCCTTGCAGCCACAGAAAAACACGTTGCCGCTCTTCTCGGCGGTGAACTTGACCGGCGAGAAATCGGACCCTTGATGCGAGCCGTCGCAAAAGGGCTGGTTGGCGCTTTTGCCGCACGCGCACCAGAAATAGTTCTTGCCTTCCACGACTTCCACCTTGTACGGACTGTCTGCCGCGCGGACCGGTTTGCTCATTGTCTCTCTCCGAGAATTGACGGTCGTGCCGGATTCGTGTTCCGGCCTCGAAAACCGAATTATATACAAGTCCCGGGGAGCACACCAAAGACGGGCCGGCACGGGCGCGAGGGCACCGCAGGCCAGCGGGCCGAACGCTGGTTGCCACAGCCGTAAAGACGGGACCCGAACCGCCCGGAACCGCTCCGGACACCCCTTGGCGAGGGCAAAACCATACCAAAACACCCGCGAAGGGATTATGATAGGAGTCATGAACATGCCTGCGTCTTTCGATCCCGCCGACGTATCGTTGGATGACAAGTACGCGCTGACCTCGGGACGGGCATTCATGACGGGCATCGAGGCCCTGGTGCGCCTGCCCATGATCCAGTACCGGCGGGACCGCGAGGCCGGCCTGAATACGGCCGGCTTCATTTCCGGCTACCGCGGATCGCCACTCGGCACGCTGGATCAGTCCCTGTGGAAAGCCCAGTCGTGGCTCGAGCGGCACAGCATCGTGTTCCAGCCGGGGGTCAACGAGGATCTGGCCGCCACGGCGGTCTGGGGCACCCAGCAGACCCACCTTCTGCCGGGCGCGAGGCACGACGGGATTTTCGCGATGTGGTACGGGAAGGGTCCCGGGGTCGACCGCAGCATGGATGTCATCAAGCATGCCAACATGTTCGGCACCACCCGCCACGGCGGAGTCCTGGCGCTGGCCGGGGACGACCACGCCTGCAAGTCCTCCACCCTGCCCCATCAAAGCGAGCACAATTTCGTCGGCGCCTCGGTCCCGGTGCTCAATCCCGCCAACGTCCAAGACGTGCTCGATTACGGGATCTACGGCTGGGGCCTGTCCCGTTTCAGTGGCTGCTGGGTGGCGATGAAGGCGATCACGGAAAACATGGACACGGCCATCTCGGCCGACCTGGATCCGAACCGGGTGCGCATCGTTCTGCCCGAGGATTGCGAAATTCCCCCGGAAGGCCTGAACGCCCAGTGGCCGACCACGCCTCTCGAGCAGGAGCGGCTGCTGAACCGCTACCGCATCTACTCGGCCCGCGCGTTCGCCTACAGCAACGGCCTGAACCGGGTGATGCTCGATACCCCGAACCCGCGCCTCGGCATCGTCACCTCCGGCAAGTCCTATCTGGACGTGATGGAGGCGATGGCCGACCTCGGCATCGACGACGAAACCGCCAGCCGGATCGGCATCCGGATCTTCAAGATCGGAATGAGCTGGCCCTTGGAGCCCATCTCGACGCACGAGTTCGCCCGGGGCCTCGACGAGATCCTGGTGGTCGAGGAGAAGCGGAGCGTGATCGAGGACCAGATCACCGGGCAACTCTACAACTGGCCGGTCTCCGCCCGGCCGGTGGTAGTCGGGGAATTCGACGAGGACGGCAAGGATCTGGTCACCAATCTGGGCGAGCTGACCCCGGCCATGGTGGCCCGGGCAATCGGCACCCGGGTGCTGCGGTTTCACGACAGCGAAAGCATCCGCGAGCGGCTCCGCTTCCTTGACGCCAAGGAGCGCAGGCTGTCGGCCACGGTGGGATCGCTGACACGGACCCCGTACTTCTGTTCCGGCTGCCCGCACAACACCTCCACCAAGGTTCCCGAGGGCAGCCACGGGCTGGCCGGCATCGGATGCCACTACATGGTCAAGTGGATGAATCGCAATACCGAGACCTTCACTCAGATGGGCGGCGAAGGCGCCTCGTGGATCGGGCAGGCGCCGTTCACGGAAACCGCGCACGTGTTCCAGAACCTCGGGGACGGCACCTACTTCCACAGCGGAATCCTGGCGATCCGCGCCGCCATCGCCTCCGGCGTCAACATCACCTACAAGCTGCTTTACAACGACGCCGTCGCCATGACCGGCGGCCAGCCGGTCGACGGCACGATGCGCGTTCCCGATATCGTGGACCAGCTCAAGGCCGAGGGAGTCACGCGCCTCGTGGTCGTCTCGGAAAACCACCGGGAGGCCAAGCGCGCCCTGAAGGGCCGCGACGGAATCACGGTTCACCCGAAATCGGATTTCGACCGGCTCCAGGAGGAGATACGGGACGTCAAGGGCACCAGCGTGATCATCTTCGACCAAACCTGCGCGGCCGAGAAGCGGCGGCGCAGGAAGCGCGGGGAGATGCCCGAGAGCCCGGTCCGGGTGTTCATCCATCCCGAGATCTGCGAGGCCTGCGGGGACTGCAGCGTCCAGTCCAACTGCCTGTCCGTGCTGCCGAAGCGGACCGCCCTCGGCACCAAGCGGCAGATCGACCAGAGCGCCTGCAACCACGACTTCAGCTGCCTCAAGGGCTTCTGTCCGAGCTTCGTCACCGTCACCGGCGGCACCTACGTTCCGGTCGAGCCGCACCGGGATGCCGATTTCGATATCGATCTCCCGGAGCCGGTCCCGCCCGCCATCGAGCGGAGCTGGAACATCCTGGTCGCGGGAATCGGCGGGACCGGGGTCCTGACGGTCGGCTCCATCCTCGCCATGGCGGCGCATCTGGAGAACAAGGGATGCGCGACGCTGAACCAGACCGGGCTCGCCCAGAAATTCGGCGCGGTCGTGAGCCACGTCCGGATCGCCCGCACCCAAGACGATATCCTGGCGGTGAGGATTCCCGACGGCGACGCGGACCTGCTTCTCGGATGCGACCTCGTGGTAGCCTCCGGCCGCGACAGCCTGACGCGCCTTGGTTCAAGCCGCTCCCACGCCGTGGTCAACGCCTACGAAAGCCCGACCGCAGACTTCATCCTGGACCCGGAATACCGGTTTCCCGGCGAGTCCATGAAGTCGCTGATCAAGCGCGAGACCGGCGAAGGCCGGAGCGACTTCATCAATGCCACCGCGATCGCCCGCAACCTGCTCGGCAACTCGATCGCGAGCAACCTCTTCCTGCTTGGCTACGCGTTCCAGCGAGGGCTTATCCCGGTTTCCGAAGGGGCCATCTCCCGCGCCATCGAACTGAACGGCGTGGCCGTCGATCTCAACCGGCAAGCCTTCAGGTGGGGCAGGCTGGCCGTGGTCGACCCGAAGCGTGTCGAGAAGGAGGCGCGCGTCAATGCCACGGACGGGTTCCCCGAAACCCTAGACGAGATCATCGAGCACCGCCACGAATGCCTGGTCCGGTACCAGGACGCCCGGTACGCCGAACGCTACCGGGAGCGGGTGGAGGCCGTCAGGCGGCACGAGGAGGCCGCCGGGGCGGATCCCGAACTGCCGTTGACCGCCGCGGTCGCGCACAACTACTTCAGGCTGCTTGCCTACAAGGACGAATATGAGGTCGCCCGGCTGTACGCCGAGTCCGGGTTCCTTGACGAGGTGCGCTCAAGCTACCGGGGCCGCTACCGGTTCAGCTTCTTGATGGCGCCTCCGCTCCTGTCGAAGAGAGATCCGCATACCGGCCACCCCCTCAAACGGACGTTTCCCGGCGGCATGCTGACCGGGTTTCGAATCCTGTCCCGGCTCAAGTTTCTGCGCGGAACGGTGTGGGACGTTTTCGGCAAGACCCGCGAGAGGCGACTCGAGCGCGAACTGATCCGCGACTACGAAAGCGACATCGATCTGATCCTCGAAAGCGGCAACGAAACGCACCGCGAGGCGCTGATCGAACTCGCCGCCCTGCCCGACATGGTGCGCGGATTCGGCCACATCAAGCTGTCGAACATCGAGAAATACCGCCAGCGCCGCGGCGAGGTGCTCGGACGGATATCCGGATCCGGGAACGATTCCCCGTAGCACCGACCCGGGTCGAAAGCGGGTTCGAGCCGCATCCCGTTCAGCGCGAATCCAGCTCCGCGACGATCGCCTCGAGCGTCTCGAGCCACAACCCGTAGTAGTCGTCGCCGGTCCGCACGGCGCCCTGCTTCTCGTGGCGCTCGATGACGGCCGAGAGACGGCTCGACCATTCCGTCCACGGCAGCAGCCCCTGTTCGTTCAAATGGACGGCCATGGCGAACGCACGCGCCTGCCAGGGCGCATCGAACACCGGCTCGCCACCGGACTGCGGCTGGCCGGGAAGCGGATCGAGCCGGCTCACCGGACCGGCTCCAGGTAGGGCTCGAACAAATCGACGTAGACCGGTGCCCCCGGCTCGGCATCTCTGGGTCCCCAGATCTCATCAGCCTCGAACCGCACGCTGTAGAGATGCTCCGCAACCTTCTCTCCCGTCGCCGCGTGCCGGTCCGGGAAGATGTGGGCGCCGTGATGGCCGGTCACGACGCCGCGGCGGCCCCGGACGTAGCGGGGCGAGCGGGTATGGGACTTGGGATTGAAGTTCCTGGCGGTCACGGGATCGCCGACGGCGAACGCCGCCGGACGGTCGATCTCCATCTCCACGGGACCGCCCCGGCCCAGCATCTCCGCGACCCCCTCCGCTGGCACCGCGGCATCAGTCGTTCTGCCGTCCAGAATCCCGGCCTCGAGCTCCTCCTTCGAGATCAGGCCCTTTGACAGGAGCAGTTGCTCCAGTCCGTGCAGCCAGTGCTCGTAGTAGCTGCTCTTGAGATAGTCGCCGGGATCCATGGTCTCCCTGGCATGTCGGCTCTCGTCCAGATTCCATTTCCCGAGCATCCCGCAGGCCAGGGTCAGGGCGAACACCCGGCGCTCCCAGCCGTGCTCGAAGTCCACGGTCTGGCTGCGGTCGATGCGGCCGTGCCCGTGCATGCCGCCCAGGTCGTGGGTCGAATTCACGACCGGGAATCCGGCACCCCGACGAGCGCAACGCCGATCATCGAATCCCGGCTGACCAGTTCCGACAGCTCGTCCTCGCTCATAGCCCCGGTTCCTTCGGGGCGCCGGGGCAGCACCAGGTAGCGGACTTCGGCGGTCGAGTCCCAGACACGGATCTCGACATCGTCGCCGAGTTCCACCCCGAACTCGGCGAGCACGGCTCTCGGCTCGCTGACGGCGCGGGCCCGGTAGCTCGACGCCTTGTACCAAGCCGGCGGCAATCCGAGCACCGGCCAGGGGTAGCACGAGCACAGGGTGCACACGACCATGTTGTGCACCGTCCCGGTGTTCTCGACCACTTTCATGTGCTCGCCCTGCCGGCCCCGGTAGCCGAGCTCCATGATCGCCTCGGTGGGGTTTTCGAGCAGGCGCCGCCTGTAGTCGGGGTCGGTCCACGCCCTCGCCACGACTCGGGCCCCGTTTTTCGGGCCGACGCGGTTCTCGTAGGTGTCGACCAGTTCGTCCATCGCGGCAGGGTCGACGAGTCCCTTCTCCACCAGCAGCTTCTCGAGCCGCCGGACCCTGGATTCGATTTCGCTGGGACCGTGACTGTGATGGGGAAGCGGGTCGGTCATACGGGTGTCGTTGCCTGTCTGGGGGTGGTCAAATCGGGTCGTTCTTCGAGAGACGATTCAGACCGAACAATGGCCGATAAGAGGAGGCGATGTCAAGTGGTTTCACCGAGATGCATCTTGCAATCTATCTCTGGGGCTGACGGTTCGCATGCTTCCAATTGGTGAAATGGACACCAACTATTTACTGCCTGAACCCATTTCCGCAATGACCGATTGCAGACAAGCCAGCTTATTCAAGTTGTACGGGTTCCTCGTAATGGCATAAAGCTGACCACGCAGACTTGATGGACTCTATGGAAGGATTGATTTTCTGTAGCCGGATGGCTACAATTGACCCATGATCGAGCTTCGTAAGACGGAGGTCTACGTCAGGCGGCTGGACGGCTTACGGGACCAACGTGGCCGGGCGCGCGTCCTCGTCCGGGTCGAACGTCTGGCAGCCGGAAATCCGGGAGATGTTCGGCATGTCGGTGAAGGCGTCTCGGAACTGCGAATCGACTACGGGCCCGGCTGCCGGGTGTACGACAAGATGCAGGGCCACGCGATCATCATTCTGCTGGCCGGGGGAAGCAAGTGCAGTCAGGCCAGGGACATCGAGACGGATCGCCGTCCTGCACGAAACCTGTAGGTGAATAATCATGACCAAGACCGTCACCTCAGCCTACGACGTCGCCGAACACCTGCGCACGCCAGAGGAAATGGCGGCGTATCTGGAAGCCGCCATGGAGGAGGCGGATGGTGGCGCCGTATTCATCGCCAAGGTGCTTGGCGACATCGCCCGAGCCAAGGGCATGTCGCAAGTTGCACGCGATGCCGGCCTGTCTCGCGAGAGCCTCTACAAGGCGCTTTCAGGAGAGCGAAACCCTACTCTGGACACGATTCTCAGGGTCGTAGGCGCCTTGGGCCTGAGGCTGCGTGCCGAAGCGCTGCCGGCCGAATGAGGACAGTTACAGCTCAGTCGCTCAGAAGATACTGATTCACCCGTACACGAGTGATCGCTTCGCCGCGGCTGGAAATGCATTGAATGCTGTTGAAAAGACCGTACTGGAGAGACGGTCAACCCAACCCCAAAAGCCGGAGTTACGAGGTCAAGCCCGAGATCATGACCGGTTCCGGGTTAGGATCCTGATCAATCAATTCCAGGCGTGAATCTTGGGAAAACAGAATTTCTTCAACCAGTTCGGTATCGGGTTTCTGCGATACATGAAAAAAGAGATCGGTAAAAGAATCAAACAGGCAACTGTAGCTGTTCGGATTGTCGGCCGATGTAGCGCATATTTCCAGATACTTGAAACCCAGCACATCATCTGTATCGAAATGATATAAATCGAAATGGCTCTTGCAGGCAGCGTAGCGATGCGGCAGTAGCACGGTGCAGACATAGTCCTCGTAAGGCTTGTATGTGCCTCTCCAGGCAGCGCGGCTCTTCTCCACGCTCAATGTCGCATCCCCCGTACCGATCCATCCGACTACTGTGAGCGTCGCTTGAGGCCCTGGATCGTCCCTCGTTGTTCTCCCAAGCCGATTTCTACCGCAATGAATTTGGTAATCCCAATCAAGCGCTTCCTCGATTCTGATCGGTCCCGAATACAAAGACATGGACACGAGGCTGTCCGTGTGGCACCGCGGCCTCCAGTGAATGGTTGTACAGTAACTGTGGCGAAGATTTTTCCGCACGTTCTTGTTGCGCATCGCCTCGGACAGCTGCTCGGAATCCACCCTCTGATCCCCTGACAATCCGAAAATATTCCGCATCCCTCTCTGGAACCTGTCCAGTCCATTCGGCGACGGTGCTGGGTCGACGTGGGGCACGAGCGTCCAGTTTATCGAGTCATCCCGGGCGGAAATCGGAACCCGGTCACCGGATTCGATTGTCGAATCCACTTTGGCTGGATTCTGCGTGTCCGAATCGCCGGTTCCGAGGGATTCCCGCACACCGATGACCTGCTCGACACCCCTGCTTCGAAACCAGTTGACCGGATTCAAGCTAGCTTCCAGCAAAGATGCGGAAACGGTCCCGTCCGATTCCGCCTGTATCAGGCCCATTACGAGCGCCGTATCATTAGCGTGGGGGATGTAGACCTTGTCGACCTTGACGGCGTCGAGCAGAAGTTCAAGGCCGTTGACGCGGTCATTGTCCAGATGCGAGACGAACAGTGCATCCACGCGAGACGTTCGGTCCTTGTAGTTCTTGATGGCTTGGGACAAGGCCTTTCGATTGGCCGAGCCGCAATCGTAGACGTAGTGAAACTGGCCACCGTCAATCCTCTTGTCGAGAATGCTACCGGCATGAAAACTCCCCTGACCTACCGGATACTGTGTACGCATTATGTACATGATTGTCTCCTCACATGGATGTTTCGCTTTGACCTGAATCAGGGCATCCATGGCGCACCGGACTTGATCGCTTTTCAACTATAACAGTCATTAAGCAATTCAGTCTTGAGCCTCTCCAGCACCCTGACTTCAGCGACATGGGCACCTGCCAGAGACAGGCAGGTCAGGTCGGATGAGACAACGTGTGCCATGGGGTTACTGTTATGTCTGCAAGTTCCGATTTGTCTGTCGAAGTGAAAGCGCCTTATCTCAACCTTCCTTCAACGAAATCCCGGGCGCATTGATAATGCCAGTTCGTGTATGGTTTGCCAAAGCTCTGGAGCGCGCAGCCCGGAGCATCAGGGATTCTGCCGGCATAGTATATGGTTCTGGGGCCTGTCGCTCCCTTGGTAAGCCTGCAGAACAGGGGGATGTAGTCGCGACCACCGAAAAATACGATGGGCCCGGAAATCCCGTCAGGCAGCCGAATGTCCCGATATGCATCCCGAGGGCTACGGCGCTTGTAAGGCTCGACATTTCTGGCCTTGCTGAAGGTGATGTCATATTTCGGCGTCAGAAAATCCGAACGAATCAGGCCCCATCCGGCCGAAAGGATATAGAGACGGTCCTGACCGACACGGTCGGCCAATATCTCATACGCCGGATTCTTGTAGAGCCTCCACGCCGGAAGCAATCCGAGCGAATTGACCTTCTTCTGGTTATAGTCACGAAGCACCTCTCTCCAGGATTTTCCTGCGACCGCAGAATCATCAGGACGGGCGTATATCAGGGCTTCTGTGGCAGGAGACAGATGCGGTTTTGCGACGAACATTACGTTTCGTCCGTCAGGTGTTTGCATATAACCTGCGTGGTCCCGCTTTCCCGCGGCGCATTGTATGACGACAATCATGTCAACTTCCGGTTTGCCGTATCAATGCTGCCAGGGCATCGAGGAATGACGGATCGTACTGCTCATCGACATGGTTTGTATTCCACATTCCGGAGGACCTCATTTTCTCCCGGTTGCAATCATGGCCCAGCCATGAAATCGAGGGAGGGTCGATAGCGCTCTTGGCGTGGTTACTGAGAAGGGAGATCGAATTTCTCTCGATGAATCCACGCATGCTGCCGGGCCTGGGCTGGTCCTCCACGGCAAGCCAGAGGATGGGCATATTGCCGATCACCTCACTGACCCGTCTTTCCAGCGGTTTCTCGCCTTCGCGAACTTCGGACGGTGCATTGCTGCCACAGCCCCAAGTCGGATACTCAAGCCCGTCTCTCTTGATCAGGGCCGTCCCCACCACCAATCGAAAAATCGATCCCCGGTGATTGCCGGCACCGGAACGCACCTGACCCTTGTGCTGGCCAAGACGCCTCCAAAGAGTCGACTTGGCACCGGTTTTAAGGGCATGGGTTCCGACACGCACGATGCGCGGTCCCGATCCGCTGTCTGATCGGATTTCACCGTGTTCCCTGAAGAAATAGACACCGCGTTGCGGCCATGACAGACGGCCGGAGCAATCGACTAGACGTCGAGCCCCGGATAGCCGTTGCTCAAGCTCGCTCAAGAGAGCATAGAACTGTTTCAGATGGTCAAGTCTGGATATTTCGGTGTCTGAATTTGCATTCCAATCACGTTGCATGGCGTTTTCCATAATTCCCCAACCCTGCTTCGTATCGTCCGATAAAACCTTCAATCAAAAAGATTGTATCACCTACGGATTGACTGAATTGTGCCGTTGAAAAATCTTGGGCGGCCTCAGAGTCCAAGGATAACCATAAGTGGATCATGCAAGCAGAATCGACTTTTTCTCTCCATTGTCATAATTGATTACAGCATCGACCTTGATGCGGGTAAAATTCCTTATTCCGGCAAGCATGTCGGGCATACTGTGTTACAGACTCACCGCGGCCTGAACTCGCTAGTACCACACAAGAGACGCTTCATGAAATACCACCTTGACCCGGAAATCGCCGCCTTCGTCGAAAAGTCCGCTTCGGCCTATCCCGACAATGCGCTGGAACTCAGCATGGCCGAACACCGCGAATGCTACAGAGCGCTCTTCGAGATGTTCCAGGCCCCGATTCCTGCCGGAGTGGCAAAAGAGGACTCAGCCATACCCGGACGAAGCGGTCATTCGATCCCGGTCCGCTCGTACAGTGTCGAGACGGACAGGCCGGATGCGCTGATCCTGTACCTGCACGGCGGGGGGTTCATTGTCGGCAACCTGGACAGCCACGACTCCGTCTGCGCGGAGATCGCGGCCCGCACCGGCATCAGGGTGGTTGCAGTCGACTATCGGCTCGCCCCCGAACATCTGCATCCCGCCCAGATCGAAGACACGCAGGATGCATTCCTGGCCCTGGATCGAGGAAGCACGATCGTCGCAGGAGATTCGGCCGGGGGCACCCTGTCTGCGGCGCTTTGCATCGCCCAGCAGGACACGGACCGCCAACCGATCGGACAGTTGCTGATCTATCCCTATCTGGGCGGCATGCATCTCAATCTCGAGGCGCATGTCGACGGGTTCAATGCGCCCTCGATGACGAGCAGCGACATCGAGGACTACATCGATATCTGGTCGGACGGCAATCCGGACTGGACCGACCCGACTTTCGCCCCGCTCATTCATGAGAAATTGTCCGGGCTGCCTCCCTGTATCGCGATGGCGGCCGAGTACGATCCGTTGCGGGACGATGCCTTGGTCTATGCCGACAAGCTGGCGGCCGCTGGTGTCAAGGCGAGAGCGATCCTGGACAAGGGGCTGCCGCACGGACACCTCAGGGCACGCCATCTGAGCGAGAAGGCCCGGGCCAGTTTCGACCGGTTGTGCGAGGCCCTCTCGGAGCTGGCCGAAGCCGGCGGGAGCTGACCGGAACGACCCGAAGCGATGCCTGATCGAGGGTCGAACGCCTCCCCGGTGCCGTCCTGGGCCCTCTCGTCACTGGACCTTCCCGAAGGAAGCGTCGTCTGCCTGGACGGGGGTCTCGCCACGGAGCTTGAAAGCCGGGGATTCCGATTCGAGACCCCTCTCTGGTCGGCACAGCTTCTCATCGACAACGCAGGGGCCGTCCACGACAGCCACCTGGCCTACCTCGAGGCCGGCGCCCGGATCATCACCTCGGCCAGCTATCAGGCAACCCTGCAGGGATTCGCCGGGCAGGGCATCGAGCCCGAACGGGCCAGGGAGATGCTGCTCGAATCGGTCCGTATCGCCAAGCGGGCGCGGGACGATGCCAAGGCAGATACCGGGCGGGCGGCGCTGGTCGCCGCCAGCATCGGCCCCTACGGCGCCTATCTTGCAGACGGCTCCGAGTATCGGGGAAATTACGGCCTGGATGCGGACCGGCTTGAGCATTTTCACCGGGAGCGGATCGAGATTCTCGATCAAAGCGGCGCTGACCTTCTGGCGTGCGAAACCGTGCCCGACTATCTTGAGGCCTGCGCACTGGCCCGAATCCTGGAGGAGATATCGACCCCTTCCTGGGTCAGCTTCTGCTGCCGGGACGACGCCGTCCTGCACGACGGCACGCCGGTCGAGGCGGCCGCTGCGATTTTCGAGAGTATCGAGAAGGTGTTTGCCATCGGGGTGAACTGCACCGCTCCGGAACATGTCCCCTCGTTGATTGGCCGGATCAGATCCGCCGTTCCAGACAAGACGGTCGTCGTCTACCCGAATTCCGGCGAGCATTACCGGGACGGGACCTGGACAGGCGAGCGTGCCGCCAGCCGGTGGGAGCGGAACTGCCGGGAGTGGATCGAGTGCGGGGCACGGATCGTTGGGGGCTGCTGCCGCATCGGGCCGCACGAGATCAGGCAACTGGTGCGGATTGCCGAAGGATGTTATTCGTGAAGTCGTAAGCGGGACCTGACTGACCGGGAGCAATGCTTCGCATTTCAGGCTGGCGAGTTTTACTTCGACACAAGCGGCGATTGTTCAGTTGTCACCGACAATCCAGACAGTCGGTCGTGGCCCTCTTGTCACAAAAATACCGTACACCTCTCGACGATTTATTTGTGGACATCCATGTTTGTTTCGTAGAAAATTCGATAAAATCCACGAAATAGATGCGTATTTTTATGATAGGTCGTCAGCTGGACCTGATGGAATTGCTGAGCCGTTCCTCGCATTTTCTGCTTGGACCGCGCGGCAGCGGCAAGAGCTTCCTGATCCGGGCGAACTGCCTGGAGGCGGCGGACTATATCGATCTGCTTGATTCCAGAACGTATTTGCGTCTGAAGTCCGATCCGGCTTTGCTGCATTCGCTGATTTCAAAGCCATTGGCGGTCATCGACGAAATCCAGCGGATTCCGGAATTGCTCAACGAAGCGCATCGCGCTATCGAAACCGGGGACAAACGTTTTCTGCTCACTGGCAGCAGTGCGCGGAGTCTGCGCCGACAAGGAGTGAATTTGCTGGCGGGCAGGGCTTTCCGGGCGGAACTGTTTCCGTTGACGTGGTTCGAATTGTCCCGCCATGGCAACTTCGATCTGCATCGCTATCTTCGCCTCGGAGGACTTCCTTCCGCCTTCCTGAGGGAGCATGGGGAGGACTACCTGTACGCTTACGTGGATACTTACCTGAAGGAGGAAATTCAGTTTGAAGGCCTGGTCCGAAGCCTGCCGAATTACACGAGATTTCTGCAAAGCGCGGCATTCAACAATTCCAGGGTGCTGAATTACGCAAAAGTCGCCAATGACGCCCAGCTTCCACCCAATACCGTCCGGGACTATTACCAGATTCTCATGGATACGCTGATTGGGTTCCAGATTCCTCCCTGGCGGGGGTCACCAACGCGCAAGTTCGTGCAAACCACCAAGTTCTATCTGTTTGACCCGGGCATCGTCAACGCCTTGCGCGACACCCGATCGCTGGATCCGGGCAGCGACCTTTTCGGCATGGCGTTTGAGCATTTCATCGCCTGCGAGCTGCGCGCCTTTCTGAGCTACAGCCGGATCCGGTTGCCTTTGCAATTCTGGCGCACACGGACTGGACGCGAAGTCGATTTCGTGATCGGCGATGAAATCGCCATCGAGGTGAAAAGCGGGAAGTCGGTCAGTCGGCGTGATCACAAGGGACTGCTTACCATAAGCCAAGAAAGGGAATGGAAGCACCTGCTGGTGGTTTCCAGTGATCCGGCAAACGCTTCGTTCGAGAACGGCATCCGACACGAGCACTGGGAAACCTTTCTCCGCCGGCTTTGGAACCGGGAATACGTCTAGTTTTTCAGGAAGGATCCGGCTCTGGAAGTTCAGTCTGTGATGGAGCCGGACGATCGCGCGAAGCTCAGGATTCAACCAATCCTTTATCACGCTCCTTCCAGCATCCGGTCCAGATCTCGGATCAGATCGTTCACCGACTCGACACCGATCGACAGCCGGATCAGATTCTGTGGCGTATTCGTCAAATCCGATTCGCTAGTCTTGCGGTGCTCGATCAGGCTTTCCACGCCGCCCAATGATGTCGCGCGCTTGAACACCTGTGCCCGCTTCACCATTCCGATCGCCTCGTCCCGGCCGCCGCGAACCAGAACGGACAGCATGCCGCCGAAACCGCCCGACATCTGCCGCCCGGCAATCTCGTGCCCCGGATCGTTTTCAAGGCCCGGATAATGCACTCTCTCAACGGCGGGATGACGATCCAGATGGCGGGCGATCGCCAGCGCGTTCTCACACTGTTTCGGCACCCTCAGAAACAATGTCCTCAAGCCCCGGCACAACAACCAAGCATCCATCGACCCCATCATCGATCCGGCGAATTTCCGGTGCAGCCGTATCCTCTCCCACAAGGGCTGCCCGGCATCGGCGACGACCAGGATGCCGCCCAGCACATCGGAATGCCCATTCAGATATTTCGTGGCCGAATGGCAAACCAGATCGGCCCCCAACTCTATCGGCCGAGTCAATACCGGTGTTGCCGCCGTGGAATCGACCGCAACCAGCGACGCATGGGCCCGGGCCAGCCGGCAGCACGCCTCGATGTCGGTGATCGCCCAGGTGGGATTGGCCGGCGACTCCAGCCATACGAGTTCGGTCTTTCGGCTCGCGAGTATCCGTTCCAGGCCGTCCAGATCGCCCGGCTCGAACAGCGTGAACCGGATTCCCCGTTCGCGGGCAAAATACTCGAGCCAGCTCAGGACCCCGTAGTACACGACGGATGAAACCGCGACATGGCTGCCTGCTTCCAGGGCATGGAACCCCGCCGTGCAGGCGGCCATGCCCGAGCCGAAGCTCAACGCCTCCTCGCCCTTTTCAAGCTCGCACAGGATGGCCTCGGCATGCTTCTGGCTGGGTCCGTCATCGCGGATGTACGTCCCGCCCTGTGCCGGGGCGTAGTCCTCTCTCCGGGCAAAGGTGGTGGACAGGGAAATCGGAGGAATCACCGCGCCCGTGGCCGGATCCTCAATTCCGAGTGCCTGGGCGGCCAGCGTTTCGGGCTCCAGCGGTTTATTGCTATGATTGCGCATGACAAGGAGCAGCGGCAATTCGCTTGGATGAAAATCATGCGGATTATCGCATCTTTCTCCGACGACGCCCGTTGAAGCCGCAACAGTGAAGCTGACCTCCCGACAACTGCAGGATCTTGAGCGCGACGGTTTCCTGGTTCTTCCCGGATTGTTTTCCCGGGAGGAAGTGGACCTCCTGCGCTCCCGGCAGGAGCGGCTGCTGGCAGAGACTCACGAAGCGAACATCGTCGAGAAGAACAGCGGCAAGGTCCGAACTGCCATGGGCCTGCATCTTCGGGACGAGGCCTTCGCTCGACTCGTCCGCCACCCCCGACTGGTCGAGCCCGCTCGTCAGGTCCGCTCCCCGGCCCTCTACATCCAGCAGGTCAAGATCAATGTCAAGGCGGCGTTCACCGGCGAAGCCTGGCAGTGGCATTACGATTTCGCGACCCATCATGCCGACGACGGCGTGCCCGAACCGCTTGCGCTCAACCTGCACGTATTCCTTGACACGGTAACCCCGTTCAACGGGCCGCTCTATTTCATCCCGGGCTCCCATGCCTTCCCGGAGCACGACGCCTGGCACGATACCGAATCCACGTCCTACCCGCTATGGGTGGTCGAGAACCGGGCAGTGAAAAAATTGGTGGCCCGTGCGGCATCCATCAATCCCGACAGGCCGATCGTCCAGGCCACGGGAGCGCCCGGAACCGGCCTCATCTTCTTCGACACCGTCGTGCACGGCTCACCGGGCAACATGTCCCCGTGGGACCGGTCCATCTTCTCCCTGATCCTGAATCCGGTCGACAACGCCCTGACCCGCTTCGACCGGCCGGATTTCAAGCATCATCGTGACCTCAGGATTGTCGACCCCCTTGATGACGATTGTCTCGTGTCCTGAATCCCGATCCGGCCATCGTCCCTGCCCTGTACTATAATCCGAGCCTTCCTCTCACTCCTGAATACCGCCATGAGCATCACTCGACGACATACCACAACGCGCATGAGCCAATCGGTCGTGCACAACGGGACCGTGTATCTGGCCGGACAGGTTGCCGATGATCCGGGCGCGGACATCCGGACCCAGACCCGGCAGGTTCTGGACAAGATCGACCGACTCATCGAAGAGGCCGGCAGCAGCCGCAATCAAGTCCTGTCGGCACAGGTCTGGCTGTCCAACATCGGGCATTTTGCGGCGATGAACGAAATCTGGGATGCGTGGGTACCCGAAGGCCACGCTCCGGCACGGGCCTGCATCGAGGCCCGGCTGGCGCATCCCGACCTGCTGGTCGAAATCGGCATCATTGCGGCGCTTGCCGACTGACTGTCGGCCCGCAGACGATCCGGGTCGTTCCATCCGGGTATCCGGGCCTGACACCTCTCATGGCGAGACGTGACCGATACCGTGCTGCCCGATCACATCAATTCAAGCTGCCGGGCTGCGAAATTGCTTGGATACATGCTGGTCAATCCGCTTCCTGTTCATATACAATTGCCGATACACGCATAGGCAGGTTCAATCATGTCCGAATCCGCATTCGTCCAATTTTCTGAAGTCCAGAAAAGCTACGACGGCGAAACACTCGTCGTCAAGAACCTCAATCTCGACATCTCGCGCGGCGAATTCGTCACGATGCTCGGGCCCTCGGGCTCCGGGAAGACCACCTGCCTGATGATGCTGGCGGGATTCGAAACCGCGACCCACGGCGAAATCTATCTCGACGGCCAGGCGATCAACAACGTCGCCCCGCACAAGCGCGATATCGGAATGGTGTTCCAGAACTACGCGCTGTTCCCGCACATGACCGTCTCCGAGAACATCGCCTTCCCGCTGGAGGTCCGCAAGATCTATTCGAAACAGGAAATCAAGGAGCGCGTGGCCAAAGCGCTGGAGATGGTCAAGCTGCCGGAATTCGGAACCCGTCGGCCGGCCCAGCTCTCGGGCGGGCAGCAGCAGCGCGTCGCACTAGCCCGTTCGCTGGTCTTCGAACCCAAGCTGGTACTGCTCGACGAGCCGCTCGGCGCCCTCGACAAGAACCTCCGGGAGGAAATGCAGTACGAACTGAAGCACATCCACGAGAATCTCGGGCTGACCATGGTGTTCGTCACTCACGATCAATCGGAGGCATTGACCATGTCCGACCGGATCGCCGTATTCGACGACGGCATCATTCAGCAGATCGACACGCCGTCCGAACTCTATGAAAAACCCAGGAACGCATTTGTCGCCTATTTCATCGGGGAAAACAACCGGTTCACCGGGACCGTGAAAAGCGAGGAAAACGGGCAGTGCAGCGTTGAACTGGACAATGGACAGGGAATGGTCGTCGCCAAGAACGTCAACACCGAAGGCGTCGGCAAGCCCACCACGCTGTCGCTTCGTCCGGAGCGTGTCACGCTGAATCCCGAACCGGGCAGCCTTCCCAACATCTTCGGCGCGAAGGTGGAGGAGCTGATCTATCTCGGCGACCACATCAGGACACGGGTCAATATTGTCGGCAACGACGAATTCATCGTGAAGATTCCGAATTCCAGCCTCCATGAACAGTTGAGTGAGGGGCAGTCGGTCTCTCTCGGCTGGAATCCGGAGGACTGTCGTGCTCTCGATGCGTAGGAATCCCTTCCTGGCCGGTGCACCGGCTTGATCGAATGCCGACTGCCGGACTATGATTGATTGCCGTGATCGGGTATGCTTATTGGCCCTAAAATATGGAAATTATCGGCAGACCGGGTTGGAATGCGACCCCTGCAACACGATAAGCGACAGGTGGAATTTTGTGGATTGCATGCGGGAGTAGAATTCGCGAGTCCATAAAACCATGAATTGATTCCATAGAAGATCAAGGAATATTGACAAACCAAGAGGTGAAAATATGAAAAACCATTTGAAGAAAGTCTCGCTCGCGATCGGCTCGGCCGCGTTGCTGGGCGTTGCCGGAACGGCCAGCGCAACCGATCTGGTTGTGGTGTCCTGGGGCGGCGCCTACACGGCGAGCCAGCAGAAGGCCTATCACGAGCCGTACATGGCCGCCAATTCGGGGATCAACATCATCAACGATGACTCCGCAGCCGACGGCATCTCGAAAATCCGGGCCATGTCCGAAGCGGGCAACGTAAGTTGGGCCCTGGTCGATATGGTCGCATCCGATGCGATTCTTCTTTGCGAAGAAGGACTGCTCGAGCCGATCGACCATAACGCGGTTCTGGCTGCGGCTCCCGACGGCACCCCGGCTTCGGAAGATTTCGGCGACCTGATCGTATCCGAGTGCTTCGTCCCGCAGATCGTCTATTCGACGACGTTCGGGTATCGCACCGATCTCGTCAAGGAAGCGCCGACTTCCATCGCCGATGTTTTCGACCTTGAAAAGATTCCCGGCAAGCGTTCGCTGGAAAAGCGTCCCATAGGAAATCTCGAATGGGCGATGATAGCCGCCGGTGTCAACCCGGACGACGTGGACGATGTACTGGAT
>VYGS01000112.1:18353-21844 GCA_009841725.1 Gammaproteobacteria bacterium | reverse complement strand
CACCATCATCATCGCGCTCAGTTCGTCGATCAGAAAACCGATCTCGAAACGCATTCCCTCGCTCACGGCCCAGGTGTAGAGCGTGGTGTTGCCGCCACCGCCGTTGCCGACGTCGATGTAGGCGATGACGGACAGCACGCAGGATACGGCGACCGCACCGATCGTCACGGAGTGGGCGCCCCGCCGGCCGATGGTCCTGCCGAACAGGCCGGCGATAACGGCCGCCGCCAGACAGATCAGGGGAATGGCGGTGTAGAGCGCTTTCATCCTTTCAGCATGTCGATGTCTTCGACGTTGATGGTTCGCCGGGTCCGGAACAGGACGATCAGGATGGCCAGCCCGATCGCCGCCTCCGCCGCGGCCACGGTCAGGATGAAGAACACGAAGACCTGACCGGCAAGATCGCCGAGGTGATGGGAGAAGGCGACGAAGTTGATGTTCACCGCAAGCAGGAGCAGCTCGATGGCCATGAGCAGGATGACGATGTTCTTGCGGTTGAGGAAGATGCCGACCACGCTGATCGAGAACAGCAGGGCCCCGAGAATGAGAGAGTGCGACAAGGGGATCATGTCGACGACTCCGTGCTCGAGGGCTTTTCGCTTTTCATCTTGATGATCTTCAGCCGATCCTCGCGCCGGACCGTCACCTGCTGGCCGGGGTTGACGTACTTGTGATCCGGACGCTTGCGCATGGTCAGGACGATCGCGGCGACGATGGACACCAGCAGGATCAGGGCCGCGATTTCGAACGCATAGACGTAGTCGGTGTAGAGCACCGCACCAAGCGCCTTGGTGTTGCTGTACTCCGCGCCCGCCATGACAGCCTCCGGCGACGGACCCTGACCGAAGCCGGTGTAGAGCGCGAGCACGATTTCAAGCGCCATCAGCGCCGCGACCAGCCCGCCGACCGGCAGATACCGGGTGAACCCGGCCCTCAGCCGGGCGAGATCGATGTCCAGCATCATGACCACGAACAGGAACAGCACCATGACGGCGCCGACATAGACCAGAACCAGCACGATGGCCAGAAATTCCGCCTGCAGGATCAGCCAGATGCAGGCTGCGCTGAAGAACGCCAGGACCAGATACAGGGCCGACTTGACCGGATTGCGCACGGTCACGACCATGGCGGCCGCGAACACCAGGATGGCGCTGAAAACGTAGAAGACGAGTTGCAGAAAGGTCATGCGAATCAGCGGTACGGGGAATCCTGTTTGCGGGCAGCGGCAATTTCCGCCTCGTACTTGTCGCCGATCTCGAGCAGATGCTGCTTGTCGACCATCCGCTCCCCGTTCTCTTCCATGTGAAATTCGTGGATGTCGGTCATCACGATGGAATCGACCGGGCAGGCCTCTTCGCAGAATCCGCAGTAGATACACTTGAACAGGTCGATGTCGTAGCGGGTGGTGCGGCGGGTGCCGTCGTCCCGCTCCTCGGAGTCGATCGTAATCGCCAGCGCCGGGCAGACCGCCTCGCACAGCTTGCAGGCGATGCAGCGCTCCTCGCCGTTGGGATAGCGGCGCAGGGCGTGAAGCCCCCTGAAGCGCGGGGATTTCGGGGTCTTTTCCTCCGGGTACATGATGGTCGTCTTTTTCCTGAGAAGCTGGCGACCCGTCACTCCCATCCCTTTCCTGAGCTCCTGGAGGGTAAATGTCTTGTAGAGTTGTCGAAAGTTGAGAGCCATGACGCACCTATGAAAATATGAAGCCGAGCGGCGTGTAGAACTTGCCGAGCCCGATCACGGCGATCCACACGAGTGTCACCGGGATCAGCACCTTCCAGCCAAGCCGCATGATCTGGTCGTACCGGTAGCGCGGAAAGGTGGCGCGCAGCCACAGGAAGAGGAACGCCACGAGGGCGGTCTTCGCGCCGAACCAGAACACTCCGGGCAGCCACGTGAACGGCGCCACGTCGAGCGGCGGCAGCCAGCCGCCGAAGAACATCAGCACCGTCAGGGCGGCGATCAGGATCATGTTGGCGTATTCGGCGAGAAAGAACACGGCGAATCCCATGCCGGAGTACTCGACATGGAAGCCGGCCACGATTTCCGACTCGCCTTCCGCGACATCGAACGGCGCCCGGTTCGTCTCGGCCACGCCCGATATGAAATAGACCACCAGCAACGGCAGAAGCGGCAGCCAGTACCACTGCCAGAAGCCTCCGGACTGTCCGGTGACGATCTGGTGCAGGTTGAGGCTTCCCGCGACCATCAGCACGCCGACCAGCGCGAAGCCCATTGCGATTTCATAGGCGACGATCTGGGCGGCGGAGCGCATGGCGCCGAGAAACGCGTACTTGGAGTTCGAGGCCCAGCCGGCCAGGATCACGCCGTAGACGCCCATCGACGTCAGCGCGAGAACGTAAAGCAGGCCGGCGTCGATATTGGCGAGGACCAGGGTGTCGCTGAACGGCACCACGGCCCAGGCGGCCAGCGCCGGCGCGAGCGAGAGAATCGGCGCGAAGAGGAAGAGGTAGCGGTTGGAGCGGGACGGAACCACGATCTCCTTGAACATCAGCTTGACCGAATCGGCAATCGGCTGGAGCCAGCCCCTGGGTCCGACCCGGTTCGGGCCGACGCGGGTCTGGATGTAGCCGATGATCTTGCGCTCGGCAAACGTGAAATAGGCCACGCACAGCATCAGCGGGGCGAGGATCGCGACGATCTTCATCATGATCCACGATACCGTCTGCACGGGCTCGGGCAGCCAGCCGGTCAGCAGCAGGAACGTCTCGTGCACTACCCGCTCTCCTCGCCGATGGGGATCAGCGCGACGCCGTCCCGGCCGCCGGCATCGGCCGTCTCGGCGAATCCCGCGGGGATGGCCACGCAGTTGGGAGGAACCCGCTCGTCGGCAACCACTTCAAGACGACCGGCACCGGAGCCGTTGCCGATTCGTGCCCGGTCTCCGTCGCCGAGGGAATGGGTCCTGAGCGTGTCCGGATGCAGTCTCGCGAGCGGCCCCGGATTGTCTGCGGTCCGCTGCAGCGCCAGGGCGTTGCGGACCATCGCGTCGCCGCGGTACATCGGCATGAACGAAATGCGCGTCAGGCCGTCGGCCGCGCTTAAGACCGGTTCCTCCAGGCGGAATTCGCGCAGTCTGCAGGAGGGCGTGATGCCGTCGGGGCCGACGGCCCGGAGCGCCTCGCCGGTGACGTCGTCCAGCGTGACCTGATCGAAGCCCGGGCACTCGAGGAAATTGCCAAGCACCCGAAGAATCTTCCAGGCCGGCTTGGCCTCGCTCAGAGGAGAGACGGCCGTCTTCGCGCCCTGGATTCGCCCCTCGCAGTTCACGAACGTTCCGGCCGATTCCCCGAACGCGGCCATCGGGAGCAGGACATCGACGCCGTCGTCGTCCGTCTCGGGCATGAACGCGCCGAGCTGCACCACGAAATCCGCCTCCCGCATGGCGCGGCGGGCAGCATGACCGTCGAGGCTGTCGAGTTCCGGCTGGCAGCCGAGCAGCACGAGGCCCCGCATGCCCTGTTCGTACA
>VYGS01000112.1:0-18343 GCA_009841725.1 Gammaproteobacteria bacterium | reverse complement strand
GTTCGTACATCTCGCCGACGTTTCGCCCTCCGCGTCCGGGGAGGCACCCGGCCAGCGATCCGGCGGCGCTGTTTCCGGGGGCGAGGACCGCCATCGGGTTTCCGGTGGCCTCGGCGATCCACTGGGACATCGCCTTCAGCAAGCTGGCGTCGCGATGCTGCTGGGCAAGGGCTCCGAGAACGATGAGGCCGTCACCGGCGGCGCCGGCCATCTGTGCGGCAAGTCCCGACAGGTCGCTGCCGTCGGACAGCCGGGCCATGTCTTCGGGCAATGCCGCCCCCGTCGCGTTTGCGACCGCGACGGCCAGAGCGGCCGTCCGCCCGATAAGGGCGGCTCCGGGCGCGACCTCGCAAAAGGCGGTCTCGAAATTGAGATCGTGGCCGACCGGGCTGATCGATCCGATCCGGGTCCGGCCTTCGCGCCATCCCTCCCGGATGCGAAGCGACAGCAGCGGCTGCTCCTTGCGGATGTTCGAGCCGAGGAGCAGGACCGATGTTCTCGTTCCGAATTCCCGGATCGCGACTTCGCTCGCGGGAAACCGGGGCGCGATGTCGTCGTCCCGGAAATCGCACTGCTGGAGACGATGGTCGACGCTTTCGCTGCCGAGGGCTCGGATCAGTTTTTGCAGCAGATGGAATTCCTCGAGTGTCGAGGCGGGCGATGCCAGTCCCCCGATCCGGGCGGCGTCGCCTTGGTCGATGATGGACTTGAGGCCGGCGGCACAGTGCATCAGGGCGGTCTCCCAGTCGACTGCCTGCCACGCGCCGCCCTGCCGGACCATCGGACGGGTCAGCCGCCTGTCGGAATTGATCGCCTGGTAGCTGAACCGGTCCCGGTCGGCCAGCCAGCATTCGTTGATGTCCGGATTCTCTCTCGGCACGACCCGCTCCACGCGGTTGCGCAGGGTCTGGATCAGGATGTTCGATCCCAGGCAGTCGTGCGGGCTGATGCTCTCGCAGTCGGTCAGCTCCCAGGATCGGGCGGCGAACCTGAACGGCTTCGAGGTCAGGGCCCCGACCGGGCACAGGTCGATCATGTTGCCCGACACCTCGGAGTCGATGGAGCGGTTCAGGAAGGTGCTGATCTTGACGTGTTCGCCCCGGCCCGGCGCGCCCATCTCCATCACGCCGGCGACTTCCTCGCCGAAGCGCACGCAACGGGTGCAATGAATGCACCGGGTCATCTCGGTGGCAATGAGCGGCCCGATGTCGTGGCTCGGGACCGAGCGCTTGAGTTCCATGAACCGCGAATTGTCCTTGCCGTACCCGAGCGCCTGGTCCTGAAGCGGACACTCGCCCCCCTGGTCGCACACGGGGCAGTCCAGCGGATGGTTGATCAGCAGGAACTCCATGGTTCCCTTCTGGGCCTCGACGGCGGTGCTCGAGCGGGTGAACACCTTCATGCCGTCGGTGACCGGGGTGGCGCAGGCCGGCAACGGCTTGGGCGCCTTTTCGACCTCGATCAGGCACATGCGGCAGTTGGCCGCGACCGACAGCTTCTCGTGGTAGCAGAACCTCGGGATGTAGATGCCGTTGCGGTCCGTGACCTGGATGAGCATCTCGCCGGGCTGGGCGGGGTACGGCTTTCCGTCGATTTCTATGGTCACGGTGCTCATGCTACGTCGGAATGGGCTGCTCGGTTGATCTTGTCTTCGAATTCGCCGCGAAAATGCTTGAGAAAGCTTTGCACGGGCCACGCTGCGGCATCCCCCAGCGCGCAGATGGTGCGTCCCTCGATCCGGTTCGCGACATCCAGCAGGGTGTCGAGATCCCCCGGGGTGCCCCGGCCGTCGTTGATACGCCGGATGATGCGGTAGAGCCAGCCGGTGCCTTCCCGGCACGGCGTGCATTGTCCGCAGGATTCCTCGTAGTAGAACTTCGCGATGCGCTCGAGCACCTCGACCATGTCGGTGGTCTCGTCCATCACGATCACCGAGCCGGCACCCAGGGCCGAGCCGTGTTCCTGCAGCGAACTGTAGTCCATGTTGGCGGCCAGGATGTTTTCAGCCGGCATGACCGGAACCGAAGATCCGCCCGGGATCACGGCCTTGAGCCTGCGCCCCTTCCAGACGCCGCCCGCCATCTCCAGCAACTCCCGAAACGGCATGCCCATCCGGACCTCGTAGTTTCCGGGGCGATCAACATGCCCGGTCACCGAAAATATCTTCACGCCGCCCGAGTTCTCCACGCCGAGACCGCGGAACCACTGGCCGTCCATCCAGTTGCCGTCTCCCCGGATGATCGCGGGAACCGAGGCGAACGACTCGGTGTTGTTGATGGTGGTGGGCTTGCCGTAGAGGCCGAAAGCGGCCGGAAACGGCGGCTTGAAGCGGGGTTCCCCCTTCTTGCCCTCGAGCGAATTGAGCAGGGCGGTTTCCTCTCCGCAAATGTATGCTCCGGCGCCCAGATGGTTGTGGAGCTCGAAATCGAAGCCGGATCCCAGGATGTTTCGACCGAGCAGTCCGGCTTCGCGGGCCTCGCGGATCGCTTCTTCCATGACATCGTAAGGCTCGTGGAATTCGCCGCGAATATAGTTGTATCCGACCGTCGCGCCCATGACGTAGCCGCCGATGGCCATGCCCTCGATCAGCGCGTGCGGGTTGAGGCGCATGATGTCCCGGTCCTTGCAGGTGCCGGGTTCGCCTTCGTCGGAGTTGCACACGACGTATTTCTGGACATCGGACTGGCGGGGCATGAAGCTCCACTTCACGCCCACCGGAAAGCCCGCTCCGCCGCGGCCGCGGATGTTGGAGATCTTCAGGGTGTCGATGATCCCGGCCGGATCCACCTTGCCCTCGAGAACCTGCTCCAGAGCCCGGTAGCCGCCGACGGAGCGGTAGCTCTCGAGCGTCCAGGGCTGCTCCAGAGAGGAATCCGGGAGGCAGACGCCATGCGAGACCTTGAGCGAACTGAACCGCCCGGCAATCAGATCCTTGTGCCGCTGGGCGGTCATTCCAGTCCCTCGAGTATGCGGTCGATCTTGTCCTCGTCCAGATCCTCGTAATAGTCGTGACCGACGAGCATCATCGGCGCGCCGGCGCAGGCCGCGAGGCACTCCACCTCGCGCAACGTGAACTTGCCGTCCGCCGTGGTCTGGTTGAAGCCGATGCCCAGCCGCTTTTTGAGATGGTCGACCACCCGGTCGCAGCCTCTCAGCATGCAGGATATGTTGGTGCAGACCTCGATCTTGTGCCGGCCGACCGGATCGAGATCGTACATCGAATAGAACGTCGCTACTTCATACGCCCTCACGGCCGGAACCCGGACGATGTCCGCCACATGCTCGATCAGTTCGGAGCTCAGCCATCCGTGCTCGTCCTGCGCGATGCGAAGGGCGGCCATCAGCGCCGATTGGCGCCGGTCCGGCGGGTACTTGTCGAGTTCGCCCTGGATGCCGGCCAGGGCGTCTTCGGACAGCGTGGTTTCAGCCCTGTCGATCATTACCGGTCGATTTCCCCGAATACGATGTCCTGTGTTCCGATGATGGCGACCATGTCGGCCAGCATATGCCCCTGGCTCATTTCGTGCAGGGCCGCAAGATGGGGGAACCCGGGTGCCCGGATCTTGACCCGGTAGGGCTTGTTGGCCCCGTCGGAGACCAGGTAGATTCCGAACTCTCCCTTGGGATGCTCGACCGCCGCGTAGGCTTCCCCCTTCGGCACGAAATACCCCTCGGTAAAGAGCTTGAAGTGGTGGATCAGCGATTCCATGTCGCCTTTCATGCTTTCGCGGGTCGGCGGGATCAGTTTGTGATCGTCGACGATCACCGGCCCCGGATTGTCACGGAGCCACTCGATGCACTGGCGGATGATCCGGTTTGACTGGCGCATTTCCTCGACCCGGCAGAGATAGCGGTCGTAGCAGTCGCCGTTGGTGCCGACGGGGATGTCGAACTCCATGCGGTCGTAGACCTCGTAGGGCTGCTTCCTGCGAAGATCCCATTCGACCCCGGATCCCCTGAGCATCGGGCCCGTGAATCCGAGCGCGGCGGCCCGTTCGGGCGTGACCACCCCGATGTCGACCGTGCGCTGTTTCCAGATGCGGTTGTCGCTGAGCAGGGTTTCGTATTCGTCGACGTATCCCGGGAAGCGTTCGGTGAACGCCTCGATGAAATCGAGCAGCGAGCCGGAGCGGTCCCGGTTGCGGGCCTCGGTCTCCTTGTCGGAATGGCGCTGGGTCGGGGCGTACTGCGGCATCCGGTCCGGCAGGTCGCGGTAGACGCCGCCGGGGCGGTAGTAGGTCGCATGCATCCTCGCCCCCGAGACCGCCTCGTAGCAGTCCATCAGGTCTTCCCGCTCCCTGAAGCAGTAGAGAAAGACGGTCATGGCCCCGACATCCAGGGCGTGGGCGCCGAGCCAGAGGCAGTGGTTGAGAATGCGGGTGATCTCGTCGAACAGGACCCGGATGTACTGGGCCCGGATCGGCGGGGTGATTCCGAGCATCTTCTCGATCGCCAGCACATAGGCGTGCTCGTTGCACATCATGGACACGTAGTCCAGGCGGTCCATGTATCCGATGCTCTGGTTGAACGGCTTGGACTCGGCCAGTTTCTCGGTGGCCCGGTGCAGCAGGCCGATATGCGGATCGCAGCGCTCGATGACTTCCCCGTCCATTTCCATGATGATCCTGAGCACCCCGTGCGCGGCCGGGTGCTGGGGGCCGAAATTCATGGTGTAGTTGCGGATCTCCGCCATCAGCCCGTCTCCCGCTCGCGTCGGCCGGTCAGGGTGTCGTCGCGGATCGTGCGCGGGACCAGGATCCGGTCGTCGACCGTCACCGGCCGGTAGGCAACCCGGCCCTTCTCCTCGTCATAGGCCATCTCGACATGGCCCGAGAGCGGAAAGTCCTTTCTGAAGGGGTGCCCGATGAAGCCGTAATCGGTCAGGATGCGGCGAAGATCCGGATGGCCCTTGAAGACGATCCCGAAGAGATCGAACGCCTCGCGCTCGAACCAGTCGGCGGCGGGCCAGACATCGATCACCGAATCGATCATCGGACGGTCCGAGTCGAGCTGGGCGCGCACCCGAATGCGGGCATTCCTGTCAAGGGAAAGCAGGTGGTAGACCACCGCGTACCGGGAACCGGACCAGGGATCGCCGCCTTCCGCCCCGTAAGCCGAGTAGTCCATGCCGCACAGGTCGATCAACTGTGCGAACGCGCAGGACGGGTCGTCGCGCAGCGCGGTGCAGGCGGATTTTATCTTCTCGCCGTCGACCTCGAGGGTGATCTCATCGAGATCGACGCGGAGCGACTGCAGGGCAGGGCCCAGCAATCCGGCAACGTGATCCGAAAACGTGGCGAGAGTTGTCATGGACGAACCGGGGCGATGGGCTGTTCAGGAGACTCCGACGGGGGGTTCGATCACCGGTCTTGCGATCGTGGATGTTCTCTTGATCTTTTTCTGCAGTTGCAGGATGCCGTAGATCAGCGCCTCGGCGGTCGGCGGGCAGCCGGGCACGTAGATGTCCACGGGAACGATGCGGTCGCATCCGCGCACCACGGAATAGGAATAGTGGTAGTAGCCGCCGCCGTTGGCGCAGGAGCCCATGGAAATCACCCAGCGCGGCTCGGGCATCTGGTCGTAGACCTTGCGCAGGGCGGGTGCCATCTTGTTGGTGAGCGTGCCGGCGACGATCATGACGTCGGACTGCCGCGGGCTCGGCCTGAAAATGATGCCGAACCGGTCGAGGTCGTAGCGCGCCGCGCCGGCCTGCATCATCTCGACCGCGCAGCACGCGAGGCCGAAGGTCATCGGCCACATCGACCCGGTCCGCGCCCAGTTGATCAGATCGTCAAGCCGGGCGGTTGCAAATCCTTCACGCAGAACGCCTTCTATCGACATCTCGTTAGTCCCATTCCAGAGCGCCCTTTTTCCATTCGTAGATGAACCCGATCACAAGGATCGCCAGAAACAGCATCATGGACCAGAAGCCGAACACGCCGACCGTGTCGAGCACAATGGCCCAGGGGAAGAGAAAGGCGATCTCGAGATCGAAAATGATGAACAGTATGGCCACGAGGTAGTAGCGCACGTCGAATTTCATGCGCGAATCCTCGAAGGCCTCGAAGCCGCATTCGTAGGGCGAGAGCTTCTCGTCATCCGGGCGGTTCGGGCCCAGAATCTTCCCGATGCTCATGGCGACCACGCCGATGCCGAGTCCGACGACCATGAAGATCAGTATCGGAAGGTAGTTGGTCAGCATGAGAGAGCCAGTCGGTAGTTTGTGTGTACACGCGATGCACGGAACCGGGAAATCCGCTCCTGGCGAAAGGGCGTTTTCGACCCGGTGCCGGTTGCGGTGTCCGATAGGGCAATTGTAATGGATTGAATCGATTTCTACTACCATAAATTCGGGCAGCGCCCGGGTGCCGGATGACCGGAAACGGGGAATCGTCCGGCCCGGCAGTGATTCGATTCAGCGTTGAAGGAGGCGGGCCTGCAGCCGGCTCAGGATCAGTCCGTAGGCTGGGAGAAACAGCACGATGCAGACCACGATCTTGAAGGAGAGGTCGACCGTGGCGATCTCGGGCCAGTTGGCGGCCATGAATTCGTCTTTGGAGTTGTAGAACGCCGTGAAATAGAACGAGTAGGTGTCGATCACGTTGGCGGCGAAGGTCGAGACGAGGGGGGCCGGCCACCAGGCCCGGGAGCGTTCCCGAATGCGCTGGAAGACGAAGATGTCGAGCAGCTGTCCGACCAGGTAGGCGGTGCCGCTGGCCAGCCCGATCCGCCAGTCCGCCAGCCAGGCGCTGATCAGGATGGCCGGAACGAAAGCGATCGCGACGATCATCCGGGCGTTGTGCTGTCCCGACAGGCGGACCGTCAGGTCGGTTGCGAGAATGGCCGCGGGAAAGACGAACATGCCGTAGCTGTAGGTGTACCCCAGGAAGGTGTCGGTGAACTGGACGGTGTAGTTGGCCGCGGCGATGATCAGCATGTGCAGCAGCGCGAGCTTGAGGATCAGCGGGGGGGCGGTGCGGTTCAACGGCGGACTCCGGACAGGTTGGATCGGGCGCGATTATATGCATTGCGGGACGGCGGGAACAGGGGCAGGAGCGACCCGATCGGATTCATTTTCGGTAACGGGCGGGTCATGTCGCCCGGACGGCGATGAGAGCGAGGTAGACCATGTAGCAGGCCACCAGGAATGCGCCCTCGAGGCGGCTCACTCTTCGTTGCGTAAACAGCATGGGAAGCAGGATCACGGCCGTGAGCGTCATCACGCCAAGGTCGATCCACGAGATCTCGCCCATCGACAGGGGCTTGATCAGCGCTGTCACTCCCAGTATCGCAAGAATGTTGAAGATGCTCGATCCGATCGCGTTGCCGATGGCGATGTCCCCGCGCCCCTTGACGGAGGCGATCAGGGTGGATGCGAGCTCCGGGAGGCTGGTTCCGATGGCCACGAGAGTCAGGCTGATCAGCACCTCGCTGATGCCGAGCAGCCGGGCCAGCCGTACCGCGCCGTCCACGAAGAAGTCCGCCCCGTAAACCAGCATCACCAGCCCGGCAGCCACCAACGCCAGGCAGGCCGTCAGGGCGGCCGGGGCCTTGTGCCGGCTGTCCCGGAATTCAGCCTCGAGAAGGGGGCCGTCCGATTTTCCGAGCCGGATGCTTAAGGCGATGTAGGCGGCCAGCGCGATGACCATCACGGTCCCGTAGCCGCGGGTGAGCATGCCGCTTGCGTACAGCATGGCGCCGAGTCCCAAGCTGCAGACGATGAGGATCGGGGCGTCCATCTTCATCAGCTGGGATTCGACGCGGATCGGCCGGACCCATGCCGCAAGGCCGAGCACGAGGGTCAGATTGGCAATGTTCGAGCCGATCGCGTTGCCGATGGCGACGTCGTCGAGATCCTGGAGCGCGGCCCCGACGCTGATGAACAGTTCCGGACTGCTGGTGCCGAACGCCACGACGGTCAGGCCCGCGACCAGAGGAGTCATGCCGGTCCGAAGCGCCAGGGATTCGGCGCCTCTGACCAGGAGATCGCCGCCCACGCAAAGCAGGATGAGGCCGCCCAGAATGAGAAGAGCGATGGACATGAGCACGCAATACCGTGGTTACAGGAAATGCCGGTTAGTCGGCCAAGTATAAATCTTCGGACTCCCGCAATGTGCGGGTGCGCAGTCCCGTCAGGATGGTCGGCCGTGCGCAAGGCAGTATACGACCATTTGAAAGTACAAGCCTGACCAATTGAAACTGATGGGCAGTCTGTCGATGTCAAAGGCAAAGGAGGTTGGGCTTCGATCCGTCCTGTTCCAACCGATGATGAGGCAATGATCGTGACAAGCCCGAAGGGGCCTGGAGAATGTTTCATGAAGAACCGCGCAGTCTGATAGACTGCCGAGGTGTCCCCGATGCAAGACAAGATGCAGCAGGTCGACTGGGTCGGGTTGCTCCTCGGCAATTCCGGCTCGGGCCCGGCCGCGTCGCTGTGTCTCGACGACGGCCAGGTGTTTTTCGATATCGGCGACCGGGTGCGGTTCTGCACGCGTGACGGCGAGATGATGTCTGGGACTGTCGAGAAACTGAACCCCAGACGCGCCAGCGTGCGTTGCGGCGCCGATTGCCGGCTTGTCCCTTATGCGGATCTCGACCACCTTTGCGCCGCCACGGCAGCAGCCCGCCGACCGCGCGCATCCCGACTGATCGAGGTCGCGTCCCAGGCGCGCGAGTTGATGGACCGCCACGGGCTGAAGGAGTGGACGGTCCGTTTCAGCACGGCGCAAAAGAAGATGGGGGAATGCCGTCCGCGGCAAAGGCTCATTCTGCTCAGCCGGCATCACTGCGTGAACGGCTCGCCCGATGAGGTCGTCGACACGATCCTGCACGAGATCGCCCACGCACTGGCCGGCCCGGGCACGGGACACGGTCCCGCCTGGAAAGCGATTGCGCGTCGAATCGGCGCAACGCCGAAATCCTGCGCGCCGGAGAGCGACGGGGCGCGCCGCCTGCGGGAAGCCGCCAAGGGAAATTTTCGCGCCGGCGATTCCGTGTCGTTCACCGCTCGCGGAGCATACTGGACGGGTGTCATCGTTCGCATGAACCCCAAGCGTACCAAAGTGAAATGCGGAGAAGTCTCGTGGTCGGTGCCCTACACCTGGCTCACACCGCCGCCTGAACCGGGATTCACGACAAAAGCTCAGGATAGGGCGCGAACGCTCCTTCTACGGCTTTTGGGAAATTTTGTGCTGAGATGGAAAATCGACATGAATTTTTACAGTATAATATGTCAATAAGAGCGAGGTCTGCTGTGGAATTCCAGAAATACATCGAAGATCAGGTGTTTTCCCCGAAGCTTATCGCCAATGCGTTGAGAACGACCCGATCGGAAATTGCCCATACGCTGGGCCTTCACAGGGATGCGCTTTCCCGCACCTCGCGAATCCGGGCGGCTAAATCCCAAATCCGTCTGCGCCAGATGATGGAGATATTGAACCGCGTCGAAGCCGCAACCGGATCTCCGCTCGCTGCCTATGCATGGTTTCGTGCCGAACCGCTTGTGGGCTTTGGCGGAGCCACGCCAGATCAATTGCTACGTGAAGGCAGAGCCGAAGAGGTGCGCTCTTATTTAGATCGGATCATGTCGGGCGGTTACGCCTGATTCGGACAATGCGCAGTGCGCTTCCAAGGCACAGTGCACCGGATGCACAATCCACAATGGTCTTGGGCACCTCTATCCGGCGAAGGTGCGAGTCTGCGCGGCGGGCGCTTCAATCAACGGGGCATCTCCACTTTATACACCTCGCTGGAACCGGAGACCGCCATACTTGAAATTTCTCAGCTTGGTCGTCCCTTGCAGCCGACCATGCTCTGTGCATACGAGGTGGATGCCGAGCCCGTTTTCGATGCGACGAATAAAATCGAACGCCGACTGCTGGGAGTCCAAATGTCGGACCTCGAGTGCCCCGACTGGGAAGCGCAGATGCTTGCCGGAGCACTCCCCGCATCGCAAGAATTGGCAAATCGCCTGATTTCCTCAGGCTTTGTCGGCATGCTGGTCAGGAGTTTTGCCGCAGGGGCGTGTGGCAACGAGCTCAACCTCGTGATGTGGCAGTGGGGAGACAAGTTGCCAGCTCGTGTTCGGTTGATTGACGACGAAGGCAGGCTTTCAAGACGACAGGGGGCATAATCGAGAACGGCCCCGGGAGTCCCTCATTCGTCAAGAGAACTTGTTGAAACGAATTCATTCCCTGTTTGCAAAACCGATCCCATCCCGAATCAGAAACGGAAAGGCATCTGTCCGAGTCTGGAAATTTCGGGGGCACAAACGTTACACTAAGCGACCCAAGCGATGCGGAAGCAACCGGATATTTCGACGGGAAGTCTGTGGGACATCATCCTGTGTTCAGGCCTTTCCAGACCCTTCGTAATTTGTCCTCATGAATATGGAAGCGCAGCACTACACCGACGCGACCCTTGAAACCTTCGTCAGCGAAGTCATCGAGGCCTCGAACGAAAAACTGGTCATGGTCGACTTCTGGGCCGACTGGTGCGGTCCCTGCAAGCAGTTGGCCCCGGTCCTCGAGAGGCTGGTGATGCGCTATGACGGATCCGTCAAGCTGGTCAAGGTCGATGCCGACCGGCATCAGGACCTGGCGGCACAATTCGGCATTCGCAGCCTGCCGACCGTGTTTTTCTTCAAGCAGGGGCGGCCTGTGGACCGCTTCATGGGCGTGCAGAGCGAATCCGCAATCGCCGAGATCATCAATCGGCATGTGGATGCCGGATCGTCGCTGTCCGGAAAACTCGACATGGCCCGGCAGTACTACGAGCAGGGGCACCGGGACGAGGCCAAGCAGTTTGTCGCTCAGCTGGCCCAGTCCATGCCGGAGAGCGACGAGCCGAAGCTGCTGCTCATGGAATGGCTGATGGCCGAGGACAATCTGGACGAGGCGCTTGAGCTATCGAAAAGCCTCGGCGAAGAGGCCCGGAACAGCGACATCTGCAAAGGCCTGTCCGTGTCGATCGAGATGCAGGAAGTCGTGAAGGACATGCCGTCTGTCGACGCGTTGCGGGAGGCGCTGAAGCAGGACGAGAACGATCATCTCGCCCGGTTTCAGCTCGCCCAGCGGCTGGTTTCCGTACGGAAGCACGAGGAAGGTCTGGAGCATCTGCTCGAGATCGTTCGCCGGGACCGCGGATTTCAGGACGATGCCGCCCGGAAATTCATGATCAAGGTGTTTCAGATGCTCGGCGGCAGGGGAGAACTCGTCAACACGTATCGCTCTCTCCTCGCGAGAACGCTGAATTGAGCGCCGCCCCGCAAGCGCCGCGGGCGGGGGTGCTATAATCCCGCCCTCGAAGGAGAATCCGGTCCCGGATTCGCCCACCCACCGGTTCACCTGACTTGATTGAGAGACCATGAACAGACGAAAACTTCTTCTGAATGCCGGCAAGGCGACACTGGCGATTCCCCTGGCCGCGCTGGTTCGCCAGGCGGCGCATGCGACGGATCTGCCCGAGCTCGAGCTTCACGATTCGGTCGGACAGGCTCTGGGATATGTCCGGGAATCCGAAACGGAAGGCCAGACCTGTGCCAACTGCCAGCTCTACACGGGTGTCGAGGGTGAGGATCTCGGGCCCTGCGCGCTTTTCCCCGGAAAATCCGTCCGGGCTGCCGGATGGTGCAAATCCTGGGTCCAGAAAGTCTCCTGAACGACGGACCGGCAGGCGAGAGCACCGCGCACCGGAGCGCCCGTTCCGTTATTGCTGATTGTCGGCCTTTACGGGCCGGCCGGCAAAAAGGACTGCAGCGCAGGCCAGATGTGCTCCAGCAGCAGGATCTGGGCCTCGGCTGTCGGATGCAGTCCGTCGTCCTGCATCAGGTCGAAATCCAGGGCGACCGGCTCGAGGAAGAACGGCACGAACCCGATGTCGTGATTCCGGGCCAAATCCGGGAACACCCGGTAAAACGCATCGGCGTAGACCGTTCCGTAATTCGGAGGAATCCGCATGCCGAGCAGCAGCACCCGTGCTCCGGCATCGCGGGACGCATTGATCATTGATTCCAGGTTGGCATGCATCCGCGAGGTATCCAGACCCTGCAACCCGTCGTTCGAGCCGAGGGCGAGAACCACCAGCTCCGGACTGTGTTGCGACAGCATGGCCCCGATGCGCTCTTTTCCGCCCTGGGTGATTTCGCCGGGAATGCTGCCATTGACGACCCGGATCTCGCGGTCCTTGACGCGAACGGCGAAGAGGTCGGCCCAGCCCCGGTTGTCCGGAATTCCGTATCCGGAACTCAGGCTGTCCCCCCAGATGAGGACGGTGTAGCCATGACCGAAGGCCGGTATCGCAAACAGGAAGGCCCCGGCGATGAATGTCAGGATATTTTTCACTTGTAACGAAGGTTGATAGGCGGTTTCAAGGCCATGATTGCTGACCACGAGCCCGACAGAACGAGTGTGCTGCAAGCCAGCGGAGTATGCAAGTCGGTGGAGCTTGCAAACCGCCGTCTGGACATCCTGCAGGACATTTCCATGGACATATCCCGGGGCAGTACCGTTGCGCTGACCGGGCCGTCCGGCTCGGGCAAGACGACCCTGCTGGGGATGCTGGCAGGGCTCGACCTGCCAAGCACCGGATCCATCACGCTGCTCGGCGAACCGGTCGGTGATCTGGACGAGGATGCCCGCGCCGCATTGCGAAACGGGCGGGTGGGGTTCGTGTTTCAGTCGTTTCATCTGCTGCCCAACCTGACGGCCCTGGAAAACGTCGCTCTCGCCCTGGAGGTCGTTCCCGGCAGCCGGAACATCCGGCAGCGGGCCGTTCTGTCCCTGGAATCGGTCGGTCTTGCCGAACGCTCGTCGCATCGGCCGTCTCAGTTGAGCGGAGGCGAACAGCAGCGCGTCGCTCTGGCGCGGGCGATGGTGATCCATCCGGCGATCCTGTTTGCGGACGAACCGACCGGCAATCTCGACCATGAAACCAGCCGTCAGATCGTCGACATGATGTTCGCCCTGGTCGAGGAGAGAGAATCGACCCTGGTTCTTGCCACGCACGATCATCATCTGGCGGAACGTTGCGATGTTGGATACCGGCTTGAAGCGGGAAGACTGGTTTAGGGGCGTTGGCGCCGGTTTCAGGAGAAGCCTGCGCCTGGGGGAATTCAGGCTGCTGTTGCTGGCATGCCTGCTGGTGTCGATCGCACTGTCCGCGGTCGGGGCGCTGGGGAGCCGGATCGAGCAGGCCATGCAGATACGGACCAGCGCCATTCTTGGTGCGGATGCCATCCTGTCGTCGGCCCGCCCGCTGAGCGACGAGTACAGCGATCTGGCCGAGGAGCTTGGGCTGGAGACGGCCCGCTCGGTAGGGTTCCTGAGCATGCTGATCAGCGGGGAGGAAAGCCGGCTCGTCGGAATCAGGGCGGTTTCGGACAACTTCCCGCTTCGTGGCGAGGTGCTGATCAAGCGCGAGGAGGTCCCGGAAGGCTACGTAGTCCTGGAACGCCCTCCGGAGCGCGGAGAGGTCTGGGCGGCGACCCAGATCGTCGTCGGTTTGGGGCTTGATGTGGACGATCCGGTACAGCTCGGGGACATGTCGGCGGATTTCGATGGCGAGATCCTGCTCGATCCCGAAGGCGGAGCCAACCGAATCCGGTTTGCGCCCAGGGTGCTCATGAACCTGGACGATCTGGAAGAGACAGGACTTGTCACCCCCGCAAGCCGGGCCCGGTACCGGCTGATGGTGGCCGGCACCCGGGAAGCGGTCGATGCGTTCGAGCAGGCGGTCCGGCCCAGACTGAAGACCTATGAACAGATCGTGGTTGCGGACATCCGGCGCGACGAGGTCCGCTCCACGGTCGGGCGCATCATCTCCTACATCCGCCTCGCGGTCCTGTTGTCGGTCATCCTGTCGGTGGTGGCCATGACGCTGGCCGCCCAGGGGCTCTGGCGCCGGCAGATGACGGAAATGGCACTGCTGCGGTGCCTGGGCCAGCAAAACGGCAAAATCATCGCGCGTCTCGGCCTCGTCTATCTGGCGGCCGGGCTTCCGGTCTGTCTTGCGGGCGTGCTGATCGGTTTCGGGATACAGGATCTTGCCGGTCGGCTGGTGCAGGAGCTGGCGATCATCACCTTGCCCGGACCCTCCTCGTGGCCCCTGGCGGGCGCGGTTCTGGTGACTTTGCTGTCGCTGTTTGTCGTCTCCATGCCCGCTCTTCGCGCAGTGCGGCATGTTCCGCCGCTGATGCTGCTTCGGGCATCCGCCGGATCGCCTCTCGGCCAGCGCAGCTCGACGTTCAGCATCCTTGTCCTGATCGTCGTTCTGACCGTCTTTCTCGCGGGCGATGCCACACTGGCCCTGACGGTTCTGCCCGGGTTGTTGCTGGCCGCCCTGCTGTTCTGGGGGTTGATCCGGCTGCTGATCCTGATTGCCGGACGGATTGCCCGGGCCAGCCCGTCCCCGTACTCTGTCGCGCTGAAGGAGGTCTGCAGCAACGGCGCCCGCAGTGCCTGGATTGCCAGCACGTTCGGAGCCATCGTTTTCGCGATCGTGCTTCTCGGGATTTTCCGATACGATATCTTCGAGACCTGGGGGCAGACTCTGCCGGATGATGCGCCGAACGTGTTTGTCATCAATATCAAGGAATCGAATCTTTCTCCCCTGCAGGCGTTTCTCGATGAGCAGGAGCTGGCCCGGACCGACATGTATTCGATCATCCGGGGCCGGATCGTCGAGATCAACGGCCGGGCGGTGACCGAGTACGATTTTTCCTCCAGAGAGGCCGAGGATCGCCTGAGCCACGAGTTCAATCTGACCGAAACGGCGGTGTTGCCCGAGGACAACGAGATTGTGGCGGGACGATGGTTCACGGCCGCCGATCGGGGCCTGTCCGTCGAGGCGGAAACCGCCGAGGCGCTTGAACTGGAGATCGGGGACAGGGTCACCCTGGATATCGCCGGGTCACTGCATGGTGCGCCGGTACTCAACATCCGCGAAGTCGTATGGGAAAACATGCGCCCCAACTTCTTCATCATCGCCTCGCCCGGGCTGCTTGAGGATGCGCCGGTCAGCCACATGCTGGCGGCTCATGTCGTGGACGATCTCAACCTGTTCGTGAACCGAATCACCCGGGAGTTTCCCAATGTGTCGGCGATCAATGTGAGCATCCTGCTCAAGCGGTTCGAGGACATCATCGATCAGGGAAGCATGGCGATCAGTACCGTGTTCCTGTTCACCCTGCTCGCGGCGGCACTGGTGTTTTTCGGCATCCTGCAGGGTCAGAAAGTGACCCGTCAATGGCAGATCGCGCTGCTCAAGTCCATGGGAGCGGGCCGGTCGTTCATCCGTGCCGCGATCATCGGGGAATTCGCACTGCTCGGAACCCTGTCCGGCTTGCTGGGCAGTTCGGTGGCATTGCTGAGCGGCGCCTTGATGGCCGAGCACATTTTTGAAATCGAACTGGATATATCCTGGCACTGGATGGGGATCAGCATCGCGCTCGGCATCCTGCTGGTGGCCATCTCCGGATACCTGAGTATTCGCCGGTTGCTGAACGTGGTTCCGGTGCGCCTGCTGGCTCGGGGCGGCGGTTGAACGGATCCGGGTGGCCGGGTATTCCGCGGCCCTTGCGAATGCAGGATTCCGGGTTGACTACTGGGGCGTCATGCCCCGCAGTCTTTCGGAGCGTCGGCGAAGCAGTTCAAGGGCCGTCAAGAGAGCGATCGACACGCAGACCAGCATGGTGGCGACGGCCAGGATGGTCGGGCTGATCTGTTCCCGGATGCCGGAGAACATCTGCCAGGGGATGGTACGTTGCTCGTAGCTGCCCACGAACAGCACCACCACCACTTCATCGAACGAGGTGATGAAGGCGAACAGCGCTCCGGAGATGACCCCGGGAAGAATCAGCGGCACGATGATCCTGAAGAAGGTGGTTGTCGGATTGGCTCCCAGGCTGGCCGAAGAGCGGATCAGCACCTGGTCGAATCCGCTCAGCGTTGCGGTGACCGTGATCACGACAAACGGTGTTCCGAGGGCGGTGTGGGCCAGAATGACGCCGAGAAACGTGCCTTGCAGTCCGATCTTGGAATAGAAGAAGTACATTCCGGCGGCGGATATGATCAAGGGCACGATCATCGGGGAGATCAGAAGCCCCATGATCGCGGACTTGAACGGCAGGTCGGAACGGCTGAGCCCCAGAGCCGCCACCGTTCCGAGAAGCGTCGCGAGAATGGTGGAGAAGAAAGCGATGATCACGCTGTTCTTGACCGCGCCCTGCCAGTTCAGATTGGTGAAGAAGTCGTTGTACCACCGCAGGGAGTAGCCGGCGGGGTCGAAGCGCAGCATCTCCTCCGTGAAGGTGAAAAACGGCACGGCGTTGAACGACAGGGGGATGATCACGATGATGGGCGCGATCAGGAAGAAGAACACGAGTCCGCAGAATATCCGATAGGTATAGAACCAAATGCGCTCTCCGGGCGTTGTGTATGCGGGCAGGGCCATGGCTTATACGAACTTCATGTTGTCGACGCCGACAATCTTGTCATAGAGATAATAGAGCATCAGCACCAGGACGAGCAACAGCACGCCGAGCGCCGCAGCGAGTCCCCAATTCAGCGAAACCGACATGTGGTAGGCGATGAAATTGCTGATCAGCGTACCGTCGGTGCCGCCGACCAGAGCGGGGGTGATGTAGTATCCGATCGAGATGATGAACACCAGTATGCTCCCCGCGCCGATGCCGGACACGGTGTTCGGGAAGTAGACGCGCATGAAGGCGACGGCGGGGGTGGCCCCGAGGTTCTTTGCGGCGCGCATGTACGAAGGAGGTATCGTTTTCATGACGCTGTAGAGCGGAAGCACCATGAACGGCAGCAGGATGTGGGTCATGGCCACCACGGTGCCGGTAGCGTTGTGGATCATCGCCAGTCGCCCATCGTTGCCGATCAGCCCCAGGGCGACCAGAAAATCATTGATCACCCCTTCCTGCTGCAGTAGCGCGATCCAGGCGGTCGTCCTGACCAGCAGGGAAGTCCAGAACGGCAGCAGCACGAGAATCATGAGAAGATTGCTGGTGCGAAGCGGCAGGGTCGAGAGAAGATGGGCGATCGGATAGGCCAGAAGGAGGCATAAAACGGTGATGAATGCGCTCAGCGAAAGGGTTCGCCAGAACAGTTTGAGATAGATTCGGGCCTTGTCGTCCTTGATACCGAGACTGCCGTCCGGAGCGTATCTCAAGTCCAGCGCGGCGAGATAATAGGAGATCGTGAACGCTCCGGCCTCGCGCTTTATCAATTGCCAAGTCTCGACCTGCCCCCATTTCTTGTCGCGGTCGATGAAGGCGTCCTTGTAGGGCGGTTCGAAGTTTTTCGCGCGTCTTGCGGTTTTCCTGAACAGGCTGGAGAAGCCGGGCACTTCGTAATTGAGGCGGCGGCCGACACGAAGGATGGTTTTCGCGGCATGGCCTTCCTCGAAATCGAACTTGGCGGCGGCGAACACCTCTTCGGGGGGCAACTCCCCGGTCCGGTCGTCCCACTCCTTGAGCAGCGGAGCGGTGTTCTTCATGATCTCCGCGACCATCTGATTCTCGACACTGCGAAACAGCATGTCGAAAATCGGAACGAAAAACGTGATCAGTATGAATGCAAAAAGGGGCACTACGAGCAGTGTCCCCCTGATCTTGCTTCGGCGCTGGGCCCTCGCAAGGCTGACCTTGAGCGGAGTTCCGTCCGCGGTTGTCATCACCCCGGAATTGGCAACGCTCTGTGTCATGGCTATTCAGCGTCTCCGGAATCGGTTCGCCGGAAAGGGAAGCGGAGAAGCACGCTTCTCCGCTTCCGTCAAGTTGGACAGACCGACTGTTACTGCGCCAGCCAGGCGTTGAAACGTTCGGTCAGGTCGTCCTTCCGGTCCGCCCACCATTCGTAGTTGAACAGCAGGGTGTTTTTGGCATTGTCCGGAGCCGTGGGCATGTGCGGCTTCATGTCGATACCGAGAACCGCGTGGTTGCCGACCATCGGAGCGGAAGACTTGCGGGCCGGTCCATAGGAAATGAACTTGGCCTGATCGGCAAGCCGCTGCGTGTCGGTCGCGAAACGCAGGTAGTCGAGCACGATCTCGCGGTGCGGCGCGCCTTTCGGAATCACCCATCCGTCGAGGTCGAAGACCTGCCAGTCCCACATCATCGCGATCGGCTGCTTGTCCTCCTCGATGACGGAGAAGAGCCGCCCGTTGTAGGTGGAGCCCATCACCACTTCGCCATCGGCGAGCAGCTGGGGCGTCTGGGCACCCTTTTCCCACCAGACAACCTGATCCCGGATCGTGTCGAGCTTGGCGAACGCCCGGTCGACGCCTTCAGACGTATCCAGTACATCGTACACGTCGTCCGGGTTGACAC
>VYGS01000085.1 GCA_009841725.1 Gammaproteobacteria bacterium | reverse complement strand
CCGTAAATTGGTTGCGTTGCTTTTAACACCCTTGTTTTTTTTATTTCCCCGCTACCCCCCCGACTTGCATAAGGCGCCGCTATCCCGGAGTGAGGGCGTAGCCCGAATGGAGGGATAGCGGCGGCGACGGAAAAATCAGCGCCCCAAGGCGCTCATTCCGGCCATCAATCTCGACTTCAGGGGATACTGACAGCGGCCATCCACCGACGCAAGAACCCGCCCGACGCCTTGTCTCCATCCCGAGCCCGAATACCGCCATGAGTGCCGTCATCAGAACATTCGCCGAAACCGACACGCAATCGATTCTTGCCATCAATGCCGAGTCGGTGAGAATGCTCAGTCCGATGGATGAATCGCGATTTCATCGGCTCCGTGAAATGGCCAGCCTTGTTCTGGTCGCCCAGACACATTTCGGCATCGGCGTTTTACTGATTGCATTTGAACGGGGCGCCGACTACGACAGTACAAACTACCAATGGTTCGACCGGAACGAGGGCCGTTTCCTGTACATCGACCGCGTGGCCGTGTCGTCTTCCTGCCGGGGACAGGGAATCGCGAAACGCTTCTATGCCGAGGCCATCGACTGGGCCCGAAAACGATCGCTCCTGTCCCTCGTGGCGGAAATCAATGTCAAGCCCCGGAACGCGACCTCATTGTCGTTTCATCGTTCGACGGGCTTTCGCGAAATCGGATCCCGAAGTCCCGAGCCCGGAAAAATCGTGTCGCTGCAAAAACTGGTTCTTTAGCTCCGGAACCCTGTCGGCCGATAGACCGGTTTGGCATGTCGCCGGACACCGGGCCTCAGGAAGCGGCGTATGCGCGTTCGAGATAGTATTCGACTTCCGATTCCGTATAGCCGATGATCTCGACCAGCCGTCGACGGCATTCCGAAATGGAGGCACCCCGCTGCTTCCAGACGGGAACCCGCTTCATCAGGGTCTCGATCCTTTCTCTCGGCGTGATGATCCAGGTATCCTGGGGCGTTTCGCCGAACATGAAATCGGCGGCGCACACCGACTTGGCTTTCGGCTTCATGTACATCACCAGGCTCAGCACCTTGAGCGCGCCGCTGTCGAGAACGTATCGGTTGAGAAACCGAAGTGTACCGCCGCCGTCGCCAAGATCGTCAAGGATCAGTACCGTCTCGCCGCTGATTGCGATCGAGATGCCGTGCTGGACGCGAGGATTCTCATACCGGTCGCCGGGGCCCCTGTACAGGGAGACGCCGAGTGTGCCGAACTCGATCTTCGGCGCTCCGGTCACCCGGCCTTCAACCAGATGGTCATAGAGCAGAACGCTGGGCAGCAATCCGCCCATCGTCACCATCAGGGCCCGGGTGATCTGCTCTGGCGGGCTTGGGTGGTCCGATTGCCAGGCGTGGACCTGTTTCGCAAGATCAAGACAAGCCGCCGACTCGACGGCATCCGGGACCAGCAGAAAACTCAACTCGTCGTCCGGGACCGGCACGCCTTCCGGATTTCTCCAGAAATCCAGGTCCACGGCCTCCCTCGGACAGTTCAGTTGTTGCAGATAGTGGTTCAACGGTCACATAGGGCCGGGCCGGCTCAGGATCCGGACAGCTTGCGCTGCATGCGATCGGCCTCGCGAACCCCCGCGGCGATATTGACTTTCGAGAGGAAAAACGCCCCGCCCAGGAAAACCACGAGCAGTGCCAGAATGCTATCCCGCTCGTCGGCCCCGGCAATCAGGGCCGGAACCATCAGCATCAGCATGGGGCCCAGAATGCTCGAAAATCTTCCGATCAGATTGAAAAATCCGAAAAACTCCGTGGTTTTGGACATCGGAATCAGCCTCGCGAACAACGATCGGCTGAGGCTCTGGATCCCGCCCTGCACCACGCCTATGGCGGCCGCGAGAAAATAGAAATCCATGCTGGAGCGAAGCCATTGCCACGCATATCCAATGACCAGCATGTAGACGGCGATGCCGATGAATATTCCGGACTTCGGCCCGATCCTCTTGCCGAGCCATCCGAAAAACATTGCGGAGGGAAACGAGATGAACTGCGTCAGCAACAGGGCCGTAATCAGGCTTTCCGACGGCAGGCCCAGAATCCGATCGGCGAAAAAGACTGCCATCTTGAATATCGTGGCCACCCCGTCGATATACAGCCAGTAGCCGACCAGAAACACCGACGCGACCCGCAGCTGCCTGATCTCCCCGAGAGTCAGCCTGAACTGGTGCCATCCTTCCGCAATGACGGACCCGATTCCCTGTTCGCTGCTCCCGGCCGGCTCGTCCACATAGAGAAAGATCGGCAGACTGAAGACCAGCCACCACGCCCCCACGCTGATGAACGATGCGGCCAGCGCGGTCGACGTGTCGGCCAGGCCGAACCAGTCCGGGTTGGTCACCATCAGCACGTTGACCAGAAACAGCAGGCCGCCGCCGATGTAGCCGAGGGCATAGCCGAACCCGGACACCAGGTCGACCTCTTCGATGGGCGAAACCTGCATCAGCAGGGAGTCGTAAAATGTGCTGGCCCCGTTGAAACCGACCAGTCCGACACCGTAAAGAACCAATGCCATCCACCAGATTCCGGACGCGGCCCAGCCGAGTCCCAGGCACATGAGAATTCCGAGAAAGGTGAATCCGGCGAGAAACTTCTTGCGCCGTCCGCCCGCATCGGCAATGGCGCCGAGAATCGGGGAGGCGAGGCCGACCAGAATGCTCCCTGCCGCAATCGTGATGTTGAACCAGTACTGGGAATCTTCCGTGGTCAGGTCGCTGGTCATGTGACTGTACAGGACCGGGAAGAACCCGGCCACGACCGTTGTGGCAAAAGCGGAGTTTGCCCAGTCATACAAGGCCCACGAGAAAACCTTGCGATCAAGAAAAAGTCTTTTCATTCCCGTTCACACGCAAAGGTGCGCGGCATTGTACGCAGAATCCGGGGTTCGCACTTTGCACGACCGTTCCGACATGCTATTCTACCGTCTCCGTTAACTCATTGAAGGAGGTGGTCCCATGTCTAGTATTTTGTTTCTGGCCGGTTCGGTCCAGGTGTCGACCGTAAAGGTAACTCCTTTATTCCGTTAACACCTGATACAGGCTGGACCGCCCAGCCAAAATACGGGGCTGCCTCAGGCAGCCCTTTTTGTTGCGCTCGATTCTCTTTCGCAATCCGGCGTGGTCGCCTATCCGCACTTGCTTTCGCCGCAATTGAGACAGACCATGCAGCCATCCATCATCACGACCGCCAGGACGTAGCATTTGCCGCACAGGGTCGCGCCGATCGGAAAATCACCGCTTTCCCCTGTCGGATAAGCTCCCTTCATGTTCATCTGCTGCAATTGTTCGTACTGCCTGCGCTTCTCGTCGATCACCGCCTGGCGGGACTCTTCCTGCTCCTCTTCGACAATCATCCCGATCATCTTCAGGTGGGCCTCGATGACATTGCCGATTTCGGCGACCAGAGACGGCACATACTGTCCGCGGGTTCCCGGCTTGATGTAACCGCCCTTGGGATCGAACACCCCCTGCAGTTCATCCACCATGAATGTGACATCGCCCCCCTTGCGGAACACTGCCGAAATAATCAGTGTGAGCGCGGTGATCCACTGGTAGTGCTCCATGTTCTTCGAATTGACGAAGATTTCGAACGGGCGCCGTTTTTCGTATGGCGTACCGGGATTGAGCACGATGTCGTTGATCGTGATGTAGAACGCATGCTCGGTGACCGGTGTGCGAATCTTGTAGGTGCTGCCGGTCAGGGATTCCGGACGCGCGACCTTCTCGTGCATGCGCACGATGTTGTTCTCGGGCTCCGCCTTGTCCGCACGCGCTTTGGCCTTGAGGGCCGGATTCTGCGTATCCTGGGGCTTGACCACGTTGTACCCCACGATTTTCCGGTTGATCTTCTTGCTCATGATGACTATGTACTGGTTTCCTGGAAATAGCCTTCGAGATCCGGCATTACCTCGAAATCATGCCTCTCGACTTCCGGTATGACTGTCTGCACTCCGAATACCCGGTCCCGGGCATTGCTCATGTGCATGGTGAACTGAATCCTGCGCTTGGTTTCCTGATGCTTGACTCGAAGCTTCTTCAGTTTGTGCATGCGTATTGCCGGGCGGGATTCAAAATCGCCCGTAATAGCCTTCCTTCAGCGCATCGAACAGATTGGCCGCGGTATGCGTTTCGCCATCGTATTCGATCGTCTCATTGCCCTTGACCTCGATGATCTCTCCGTCATCCAGCGTAAACTGATAAACCGTGTTCTCCAGATCCTTGTCCTTGACCAGCACGCCCTGGAAAGCCTCCGGATTGTAGCGAAAGGTCGTGCAGCCCTTGAGTCCCTGTTTCCAGGCGTAGACATAGATGTCCTTGAACTCCTCGAAATCGAAATCCGTCGGCACGTTTGCGGTCTTGGAAATGGACGAATCGATCCATTTCTGCGCGGCGGCCTGGATATCGACATGCTGCTTTGGCGTCACATCGTCCGCGGCAATAAAATAGTCCGGAAGTTTCGCGTGCTCATCCTCCGCAAACGGCGCCGCCTCCCGGTTGACCAGGTGCCGGTATGCGAGGAGCTCGTAGGAGAAGACGTCAACCTTTTCCTTTGACTTCTTGCCTTCACGAATGACGTTGCGACTGTACATGTGGGCAAAGCTCGGCTCGATGCCGTTGCTGACGTTGTTGGCGAGCGACAGGCTGATCGTTCCCGTCGGCGCGATCGATGTGTGATGGGTGTACCGACATCCCTTTTCCGCGATCTCGTCACGAAGCGACTGCGGAAATCTCTGCATGTAGCGACTGTAGCGTCCCATGAGCACGCGGCCCTTGACCCGGTCTCCTTCGGCGTAGCCATCGTCTTTCATCTCGGGCCGCCTCGTGAGCATCTCCCGCGTCACGGTGAATTCCTCGTCCAGGACGGGTGCCATGCCCTTTTCTGCGGCAAGATCGATACCCACCCGCCAGCCGATCTCCGCCATCTCCCTGGCCACGTTTTCGGTGAATTCGACCGAGGCCGACTCCCCGTATTTCATTTTCAGCATCGCCAGGGTCGAACCGAGCCCAAGAAACCCCATGCCGTGTCGCCGTTTTCTTGAAATCTCGTTGCCTTGCGTGTCCAGGGGTAGGCCGTGTATCTCGACCACGTTGTCCAGCATGCGCGAGAACACGGCGACCACTTCCCGGTACTTCTCCCAGTCGAATCGGGCCTCGTCGGTGAACGGCCGCTCGACGAACTTGGTCAGGTTCACCGAGCCCAGCAGGCAGGCCCCGTAAGGGGGCAGCGGCTGTTCCCCGCAGGGATTGGTGGCCCGGATGTTCTCGCAGAACCAGTTGTTGTTCATCTCGTTGATTCGATCCACCAGAATGAAGCCCGGCTCCGCATAGTCGTAGGTCGAATTCATGATCAGGTTCCAGAGCCTCCTTGCCGGTATGGTGCTGTACGTCCGGCAGGCGACACGGCCCTCCTCGTCCCTCACATAGCTGTCATCGTGCGGCCAGTAGCGGTAGACGATTTCATTTTCGTCCGATTCCACCTCGTGCTGCATGGCCGGAAAATACAGAGTCCATGGCGCATCCTCCGTGACCGCCTTCATGAATTCGTCGGTGATCAGACACGAAAGGTTGAACTGTCGGAGCCGGCCGTCCTCGCGCTTGGCCCGGATGAAATCGCCGATATCCGGATGCGAGATGTCGAAAGTCGCCATCTGGGCGCCCCGGCGACCGCCGGCGGAAGAAACCGTAAAGCACATGGCATCGAAAATGTCCATGAAGGACAACGGACCGGAAGTGTAGGCACCGGCTCCGGTCACCAGCGCGCCCTTCGGTCTCAGAGTCGAGAATTCGTACCCGATGCCACATCCGGCCTTGAGCGTCAGCCCCGCCTCCCTGACCGATTCCAGAATACCGGCCATCGAGTCGGGAACCGTGTTTGAAACCGTGCAGTTGATGGTGCTGGTCGAGGGCTTGTGTTGCAACGCCCCGGCATTCGAGATGATGCGTCCCGCCGGAATGGCCCCGTTCTGCAGGGCCCAGATGAACCGTTCTCTCCAGTATTCCCGGTTCTCGTCCTTCTCGCTGTCGACCAGAGCGCCCGCTACGCGCTCGTATGTGGCCTGAATATCCTGATCGACCGGTTCCCCGCGCTTGGTCTTGAGGCGGTATTTCTTGTCCCAGATGTCGAGAGATGCCGCCTGCATTGGAACCGACTCTTCCCGGGTTCCATCGTGATCCGCTTGTTCCCGGATCAGTTCAAGACGAGACTCTTGCATCTCTTAAGTCGTTTTATTGAATTTATTCAACATCATACTGATAAACAGCAAAAATCCTTTTCATGAAATCGGCTTTTCCGTGACATGCAAGTTCCGACTCAAAACAGTTGCAGAGTATCGCAGACGTTACCGAAATTCAAGACGGAAACGACAAAAAAATCGGATTTGGCGACACCGCAGCCGACGGATGCCGGCACCCCGGTCCGCCGGCACGACCCTGCAACGCTTCAGGCGGTGTCGAGAATGTAGAGGGTGCCGCAATAGGGGCAACGTTCCCGTCCGGTTTCCTCGATCGGCAGGTAGACTTTCGGGTGGGAATCCCACAGCCTCATGCCGGGCATCGGGCAATGCAGCGGCAAGTCGGCCCTGGTGATCCGCACCTCCTCGAAGGTGTTCGGCGTATCGGATTCAGTGCCAGGGGAACCTGCGGTGTGCTCGTCAGACATAGGTCAGCCACTCGCGATATTCCGGCACCCTGCCGTACACCGCATCAAAAAACCGGGACTGGATCCGCTCCGTGACGGAACCCCTGCGTCCGGATCCGATCGTCCTGTTGTCGAGTTCGCGAATCGGGGTCACCTCGGCCGCCGTGCCGGTAAAGAACGCCTCGTCGCAAATATAGATCTCGTCCCGCGTAATCCGCTTCTCGACAAGCTCGAATCCCTCGTCGTGAATGATCCGGATAACCGTATTGCGCGTGATTCCATCGAGTGCCGAAGTCAGGTCCGGGGTATAGATCACCCCGTCCCGCACGACAAACAGGTTTTCGCCGGAGCCCTCCATCACGAACCCGTTCGTATCGAGCAGCAGCGCCTCGTCGTAACCGTCCCGCAGGGCTTCCTGAAGCGCCAGGATGGAATTGACATAGTGGCCGTTGGCCTTGGCCCGGCACATGGAGACATTCACGTGATGCCGATTGTAGGAAGACACCCTGACGCGGATGCCTCGCTCAAGGTTCTCTTCCCCCAGATATGCGCCCCACTCCCAAGCCGCGACGATCACGTGAACCTTGAGACCGTCGGCGCGCAATCCCATGCCTTCCGATCCATAGAAAATCATGGGCCGGATATAGCATGACTGCAGGCTGTTCTGCCGGATCGATTCGATCTGCGCCTGCTGCACGGTTTCCTGGTCGTACGGGATTACCATGCCCAGGATATGGGCGGATTCAAACAGGCGCCGCGTGTGTTCGGCCAGCCGGAAAATCGCCGTTCCGTCATCGGTCCTGTATGCCCTGACACCCTCGAACGCACCCAGCCCGTAATGCAGGGTATGCGTCAGGACATGCGTGGTCGCCTCCCTCCACGGGACCATTTCGCCATCCATCCAGATGACTCCGTCACGATCGCTAAATGACATGGATTGTTGCTCCGGTTGATGCCGACAGATTATAGGACAATTGACGTCCCGAGTGCATCGTCCGGAAACCGATTCCAGTTCGTAATCCCTCGCGATGCCGGAATTCGGGCCAAGCATCTGATCATTGCCATTTTGGTCCGGGATAGCGTGGAATTCAATGCATCCGCGGCGAAAACTGAAATTGCCGACCCATATCGATACAATCGAATATCCGGGAACCCCGCGTGGCCCGCTCTCGACCGATGATACCGAACTGTGCACAGGCATCCGGCCCACTTCAGTCGAATCCCAAGCCATCATGACTGAACAGACAGGAAAAGACGACCCGACAAGGTTTCGCATCCGTATTCTTGAGAGCATCGACGAGATCCCGGCCCGGGACTGGAACGCCATGCTCAGGGACGGCTATCCCTTCCTCAGGCACGATTTCCTGGCGGCACTGGAACGCAACCATTGCGTCGGCCACCGGGTCGGCTGGATTCCCCGGCATCTCTGCCTGTATGACCGGGACCGGCTGGCCGCGGCCATGCCACTTTACGAAAAGCACAATTCCTGGGGAGAATTCGTTTTTGATCATGCCTGGGCCGATGCCTACCGTCGTCACGGCCTTGAGTACTACCCCAAACTGGTGAACGCGATCCCCTTCACCCCGGTCACCGGACAACGGGTGCTGGCCTGCCCGCAAGACGACACCCGGTACATACCGATACTGCTCGATTCCGCCCGGTCCGTCCTCGACGGCTGCGGATACAGCAGTCTGCATTGCCTGTTCCCCGACCGAATCGACCGGACCCGGCTGGACCTCGACGACACGCTCGTTCGAAACGACTGCCATTTCCAGTGGCATAATCGGGGCTATGAGTCCTTCGAGAATTTTCTCGGGGAGCTTAAATCCAGAAAAAGAAAAAACATCCGCCAGGAGCGAAGAAAGGTGGCGCAATCCGGCGTGTCGATACGCTGGCTTTCCGGCCGAGAGGCCCGTGAGGCGGACTGGCGCGACTTCGTCGATGTCTATACCCGAATCTACGAACGCAAGTACGGCATGCCCGCATTCAACCTCGGATTCTTCCTGGACATTGCCCAGGCGATGCCTGACCAGATTCTTCTGGCGCTGGCCGACTGCGACAAGGCCGTCGTTGCCGGAGCACTCCTGTTCCGGGACGAGAAGGCGCTTTATGGCCGAATCTGGGGATCCCGTCTCAAGGTGGACTGCCTGCACTTCGAATTGTGCTACTACACGGGAATCGAATACTGCATCCGGGAAGACCTCTCGAGATTCGACCCCGGGGTTCAGGGCGAGCACAAGATTGCCCGGGGGTTCGTCCCGACACAGACCCATTCCCTGCACTGGATCGCCAACCAGCCCTTCAGGCACGCCATCCGTCAATTTCTCGACCACGAGGAGCGAGGAATCCGCCATTACATGGACGAGATTGAGCGGCACAGCGCCTACGGAGCCAGGTCATGATCAATGATTCGACCGTCTCGCGCGGGCCGTTCACGCGCCTGCCGGGCCAGAGCGATTCCGGCAGGAGCCACTCGCTCGCCACCCTGGCTGCGGTCTTGCTCGCGACGCTGGTCGTGAGCGCGGCCGTCTATCAGACCCGGGCCATCCCCGACAGGCTGCTGGCCGAGGCCAGGCAGAAACTGGAACAGGCACCGAGGCTGTCTCCTCTGGCAGTCGTCGAGGGCCGCGACCTGCTGCTGATCGGGGAGATCGAACCGTTTCCCGGCATGGATGAGATCATCGGAAATCTTTCCCGCATCCGGGGAATTCGCAGCACCACCGATCTCCTCACCCGAATCAGGCGCCCCACCCCGCACCTTGAGCTGAAGCGGAACGAAGATGCCGTGGTTGCTATCGGACGGTTGAACGGGAAAGATCTGGCATCGGCCATGGTTCAAATCAGAAACGCTTTTCCCGACCGGTCGATCACGAACCGTATTGGCATCGACGACAATCTCGGCTCTCCCTTGTGGCTCGACGGCCTGTCCGATAGCCTCAAGGTTCTGGAGCCTGTCAGCAACCTCGAATTCAAGGGTTGGCGCGGCCGCATCCAATTGAATGGAACCGTTTCCGACAATCGGGGCCGGCGACTGGTTCACACCATGGCCGCTTCCATGATGCACCGTCTGGAAATCGACAGCCGGCTGGTCATGGAAACCGCGGCGGATCGCCCTTTGCTAGCCCTCACGGCAAACTGGCGGGGACTGGAATTCAGTGGGACCGTCGCCCACGCGAAAGCCGCCGACCGGGTTCGGCAGGCGATCGAGGCCGTTTTCGGGCCGGCTCACAGCCGAATTGACATCGAATTCGATTCGGCGCGTCAGGATGAGGGGAATCTCGCCGTCCTGCTGTCCCTGCTTCCGGAGTTGACGGCCGTCAGAAACCTGCGCCTGGTCAGCGCGGGCGAGGGATACGTCATGTGGGGCGAGGTCGAAAGTCCATACCGTCTGGAGCGAATTGTCCGGCGCATCGACGACCTCGGGCTGGCCCTCGCACTCGACAACAACATCGAAGTGTCGCAAGGCGGCACCCCGGCCACGGTGTCCCTGTTTCGTTACCACGACCTGGTCACGATATCGGGGCGTCTGCCCAATGCGTTCCATCGGGAGCAGGTGCTCGGCGCGGTGCGGCAGACGACGGGAGTCCGGATCGTCGAGGAAGCGCTTGATGCACAACCGGATATCGTCCAGTCCCGCTGGATTGACGTCTGGCCCGAAGTACTTCGGGCCGTTCCCCTGGACGTGTTCGGAATCTCGATCAATGGATACGAGGTACTCTTGACCGGGGTGGCCGCAACCGAGGATGAAGGCCTCGGCATCCAAATGCGCCTCGCCGACTTGCTGACAGACCACGAAATTCGCAACTGGATGACAGAGCCCAGCCCGTGACCGGACCGGGCGGCAAGCCATTTGCCACGGCGTACCGGGATCATTACAATCCGACTCCATGCGCTCGATATGATCCGCCTTCCTGCCCGGGAACCGGTCAACCCAACCACACCCTGATCCTTGCATGACTCAATCACGGATACACAGCATGACCGGTTTCGCCCGCGGCCAGTCCAAAACGGCTGATGCGATGTATGTCTGGGAGATCCGAAGCGTCAATCACCGGTATCTTGACATTGCGCTCAAGCTCCCTCCGGCGATGCGCCATCTTGAGCCCCGCATCCGTGAAAAAGTCCATGCGGCACTGAATCGCGGGCGAGTCGACATCGCCTTGCAAGCGCACAAGATCCTGAGCGGCAACCTCGATGATCTCGACCGGGACGGTCTCGACGCCCTGGCCCGACTGATGGTGTCCGTACGGGTGGCCCATCCGGAGCTGGCCCCCGGAAGCGTCTCGGATCTTCTGGGCTGGCCAGGCATCTTTCCGGAAGAACCGGCAAACGACGGGACGGATGCCTGTCTGGCATCGCTCGACGACACCCTGGAGCAGCTTGTCCGGGCCAGGCGGGAGGAGGGGCAGCGACTTTCCGGGATCATTCTGGAAAAGCTGCAACATTGCCAATCGGCCGTCTTTGACCTGGAAGCCGACATGCCCGACATTCAGGAGCAGGTTCGGCTGAACTGGGAGCGTCGCATTCGGGAGATTGAAACCGACATTGAGCCGCAACGCGTTGCCCAGGAGATCGCCTTGCTCCTGACCAAGGGCGATGTCACCGAGGAATTGGACCGGCTCAAGTCCCATCTCGATGAATCGGCTTCCCTCCTGGACGGCGGCGGGCCCGTCGGCCGGCGCCTCGACTTCCTGATGCAGGAATTGCACAGGGAAGCGAATACTCTCGGGGCCAAATCGGTCAGCACCGCGATGACCGGCACGGCCATCGATCTGAAGGTGCTGATCGAGCAGGCGCGGGAACAGGTTCAGAACATCGAGTGATCCGGCCGGGGAATTCCCTGAAACCATGACCGCTGCTTCACGCTTTCCCGGAATTCTCGTTCTCTCGGCACCGTCGGGAGGAGGAAAAACCAGCCTCGCCCGGGCGCTTGCAGGCAGCCGGAGCGATGCCGAAATCGCCGTATCGCATACAACGAGAGCCCCCCGTCCGGGAGAAACCGATGGCGTTCACTACCAATTTGTGAATGCGGCACGCTTCGAGGAAATGATTCGCCAGCAGGCCTTCATCGAATACGCTACGGTATACGGGAATCTGTACGGCACGTCCTACGATGCGGTCGACGCGCTGTTTGCATCGGGAAAGCACGCCATCCTGGATATCGACTGGCAGGGCGCCCGAAACGTCCGGCGCCGATACCCTCGTGCAACCACCGTTTTCATCATGCCGCCGTCCGTCGAAACGCTCGAACGAAGGCTGAGAGAGCGCAATCAGGACAGCGAATCGGTGATCCGCCAACGCATGGAGCTGGTTGAACAGGAAATCAGCCACAAGGACGAGTTCGATGTCGTGGTCGTCAACGAGAATTTCGACGAGTCCCTGGCGGCCCTGCACCAAATTCTTGATTCTGTCGATACGGGGCAAATGCCTGTATAATTGTTGCTTTGTTTATGAGTTTGAATAGAAGTGGCAAGAATAACCGTTACTGACTGTCTGGAAAACGTCGAGAATCGGTTCCAGCTCGTCATGATCGCCGCCAAGCGAACCCGGGACCTGATCCTCAGCGCCGAACCCCTGGTCGATCCTGAAAACGACAAGCCGACCGTTATCGCCCTGAGGGAAATTGCCGAAGGCCTGGTTGATGCGTCCATCCTTGAACGGGATGACACCACGATGCTGGACGATTTCGATTTCAGCCGACACGACCCGCTTGACGACGGCATACTTGGCAGCATGGACGACACCGACGTGGAAGGAGCAATCCGGCAGGCGATCCTCGAGGGCTCAGATGGCGACCAAACTGGCGTTGGCGCAAAGACTGAAGAAGAATCTGGGTGAACTGCTCGACTCGTCTTCCCGCGTTCCCAAGTCCGATTACGAGGAACTGTTTTCCGGACTGAACGAAACCCTTGAAGAATATCTGGACCCGCGCTCCATATCCGATATCTACAAGGCAACCATCTTCGGCGCGAATGCCCACAAGGGGCAGAAGCGAAAGAGCGGAGAGGATTATATCTACCACCCGGTGGCTGTCGCCAGGATTCTTGGCGAAATGCGGATGGACAGCCGGACCATCATGGCCGCCATCCTGCACGATGTCGTGGAGGACACCGACACCACGGTCAAGCAACTCGAGAAGAAGTTCGGCCGGGACATCGCCCACCTTGTCGACGGGGTCAGCAAGATCAGCCATCTGGAGCAGACTTCCCGCAAGCATGCGGAAGCGGCCTCGTTTCGCAAGATGTTCATCGCCACGGCCGATGACATCCGCGTCATCATCATCAAGCTCGCCGACCGTCTGCACAACATGTACACCCTGGACTCCCTGGATCGGGAGCGCCAGAACCGGATCTCCCGACAGACCCTGGATATCTATGCACCCATGGCGTACCGTCTCGGCATGTACGACCTTGCTCTCGAACTTGAAGATCTCGGTTTCAGGCAGCTCTATCCGTGGCGCCACAACATCCTGAGCCGGGGATTGCAGACGACTTCGAACGCGCGAAAAAGGCTGGTTCGGCGAGCCTGCAAGCAGATCAATGATGCGCTGGACAGCGACGATGTCAAAGTCGAGATCGAGCAGAAATCCCTGTACAGCATTTACCGGACCATGGAGCGGAGCGGGATTTCACTGAACGATATCAAGGACATCTACTCGATACGCATCATCACTCGCACCCGGCAACAGTGCTACGAGTCCCTCGGCATCGCGCACGAGGTGTTCCGGCCGCTTCCCGGGAATTTCAAGGACTACATCGCCATCCCCAAGACCAACGGCTACCAGTCGCTGCACACCATCGTCGTGGGCCCGAACGGGCAGGCCATCCAGATTCATATTCAAACCCGTGCGATGCATGTCGTCGCGAAGACCGGCGTGGCGTCACTCGATGTGCCGGACGAAACCGCCACCGCAGACGGACTCTCCTCCAAACACCTGGCCCACGAATGGGTGAGCGGCGTTGTCGAGTCGCACAAGCTGTCCGACACCACGGGAGAGTTCATGGAGCATCTCAAGACCGACCTCTTCCCTGAAGAGGTCTATGTGTTCACTCCCAAAGGGGACATCAGGCGGCTGCCTCTCGGCGCCACCGCGCTCGACTTCGCCTACTTGGTACACACGGATGTCGGCAACGAGAGCATCGGCGCCATCATCAATGATCAACCGGTCCCCCTGCACGAGAAGCTGGACAATGGCGACCGGATCGAGATCAAGACGCGCAAGCCGGCCAACCCGAACATTTCGTGGCTGGACTTCGTGGTCACGTCCCGGGCCAGGGTTGCGATCCGGCATCATTTCAGTGTCCAGCGAAAACGCCAGGCTCAGCAATTCGGCAAGAAGCTGCTCTACACGGCACTCCGGAATCTGGGACACAAGCGCCTGAGAATCCCCGAGCGCGAAAAAAACCGGTTGCTGGAGTTGCTGGGGATCAATTCCTGGGACACCCTGCTCTCGGATATCGGCTCGGGTGCCCGCCTTCCGCTGCTGGTCGCCCGCCAACTGACCAACCTCACATCCTCCGATGCGAGTCCTGCCGACACCGCTCCCGCCAATCTGACCATCGAAGGCACCGAAAGTCTGGTCGTCACCCATGCAAGATGCTGCCACCCCGTTCCCGGAGACAAGATCTTCGGCATCTACGTTGCCGGGAAAGGCCTGGTGGTGCACCGCAACCAGTGCACCGATGTCGACGCAACGTCCCAGCCTCTGGAGAACTGCGTTCACCTGAACTGGTCGAAGAACATGGTCGGCACCTACGAGGTCGTCCTGGTTGCCGAGATCGCGGACAAGCCCGGCATCCTGTCGAGAGTCAGCGGAATCATCGCGCACCATGATTCGAACATCAACGACATCACCATGACGACCGAATCTCCGGGAGCGGCCCGACTGACGATCCTGCTGCATGTCCTGGACCGTCAACACCTCTCCCGGATCATTCGCGAGCTCGAGTCCGAATCGACGGTCTTCAGGGTGTCCAGGCAATGAAGCGCGTCCTGTTTGTCTGCATGGGCAACATCTGCCGTTCGCCGACTGCGGAAGGCGTTCTTCGGCAGATTGCCAGGGACCGCGGGGTGGAAGACGCGGTCGAAATCGATTCGGCCGGAACCGGAAACTGGCATGTGGGCAATCCTCCGGATCATCGGGCCCAGGAGGCGGCGTTTCGAAGAGGCATCGACCTGTCCGGCCTGAGAGCGCGGCAGGTCGGCGCCGACGACATGGAGTACTACGACCTGATTGTCGCCATGGACCGCCGAAACCGGTCACACCTCGTGTCCATGGCACAGCCCCGGCACCGACACAAGATTCGTTTCCTGCTCGAATTCAGCGAGCAGTACGAACAGGAAGAGGTTCCGGACCCCTATTACGGAGGAGATCACACATTCGATCTGGTGCTGGACATGATCGAGGAATCCTGCGAGCGGTTGCTCGACACGATCGCCGACCGATGACGGGCCGGCTAGACATCGAGATCGACATCACCGGCCAGACGCTGACCGTCCACGGGTCCGGCACCGCGCTTCCACGAATCTATCCGGTCTCCACCGCGCTGAACGGTCCCGGGCAGGAGAAGGACAGCTTCTGCACTCCGCTTGGCCGGCACGTCATCCGGGCCAGGATCGGTGCCGGCCAGCCTGTCAACACCGTGTTCCGGGGACGTCGGCCGACCGGTGAAATCTATCGCCCCGAAATGCGGGAGGCAGAACCGGGTCGGGACTGGATACTGACTCGTATTCTCTGGTTGAGCGGGCTTGAGACGGGATTCAATCGCCTGGGCAATGTGGACACCATGCAGCGTTTCATCTATATTCACGGCTGCCCGGATGACATTGTGCTGGGATGTCCGGGTTCGCGCGGTTGCGTCCGCATGCGCAACACGGATATCGTTGAACTGTTTGACCTGGCCGCTGTCGGTACGCCAGTAGTGATTCATGCCTGAACTGTCTCCCGGACCCCTGATTGTCGACATCCCCGGCGAAAGTCTGGAGCCCGGCGACATCGCCCTGCTCAAGTCCCCCGCCGTCGGAGGCGTTATCCTGTTCTCCCGAAACTACCGGTCACGCGAACACCTCGCGGAACTGATCCGGGAGATCAAGGCGGTGCGCAACCCGCCGTTGCTGGTCTGCACGGATCAGGAGGGCGGAAGGGTACAGCGATTCCGGGACGGTTTCTTTCCGCTGCCTGCCGCGAGGACGATTGGCCTGGCCTACGAAAAGGACATGCAGCAGGGCTTGCGCAATGCGAGGAGTCTGGGAAAGCTGATGGCGGGAGAATTGATCGAGTCGGGGCTCGATTTGAGCTTCGCCCCGGTGCTGGATTGCGCGCACCCGGAAAGCCAAGTGATCGGAGACCGGAGTTTCAGCGCCGACCCGAACGTGGTGACGGCGCTGGCGGGCGCGTTCATTCACGGCATGAACGCAGCCGGCATGGCGGCGACCGGCAAGCACTATCCCGGCCATGGGGGCGTCAAGGAAGATTCCCACGACGTGCAGCCGGTAGACCGGCGGGACTTGCAGACGCTCCTCGAGAAGGATCTCGTTCCGTTCAGGCGGCTGGCCGGACAGCTGGCCGGCATGATGACGGCGCATGTCCAGTTCGTCGAGATCGACTCGGCGCTCCCGACGTTCTCGATCTACTGGCTTGACACCGTGCTGCGCCACCGGATCGGATTCGAGGGAATCGTGTTCAGTGACGATCTGACCATGAGCGGAGCGGAGCAGGGCGGCAAGCCCGTAGACCGGGCGCACGCGGCCCTTGGCGCCGGATGCGACATGATTCTGGTCTGCAATGACCGGGAGGCGGCGCTGGAAGTCTCCGGCGCCATCGGCGAGCAGCATGTGCCGGATCCAGCGAAACTGGGAAGGCTGTATTCCTCGAAAAGACTGTCGTCACTCGATCTGGCGGTTCTGCGGGCCGAACTGGCGGACTGAGCCGATTCAACCCTCGAACAGAGGGGCCGTCTGCCCATCCGGATTGCGAGGAGCAGATTGACAATGATGGCGGAGAAGATTGCCCTGCCGACGTGAAAACCTGTCCAGACCAAAGACTCCTGAAGCCGGAATTCCCCAGGACACACCGGCATGGATTTCATCGGGTCCAGAGGGCAACACAGCCCTCGTCAACAGGCCGGATACAGGGCTGTAGCCCACTCTCCCGGATCTCGAAACCGCTCTTGCATCACAGGCGGCGGACCGCATATGTGGTTTGACACGCCTTTTCATGTTTCATGAATCGCCGTATCGTTTCACGGCATCCTGATTGAAGGTGAACCCCAGCCCGGGCCGGTCGGGAACCTCGATGCTGCCGTCCCGGATCGACATCGACTCGTTGAACAGGACACCGAACCAGGGCATGTGCTCGACCGACATGCAGTTCGGTTCGGACGCGGCGACGCAGAGGCTCTGCTCCGTGAAAAGATGGGAAGAAACCGGAACATGGTGGACCGATGCAATCGCCGCGGTCCGCCTGAATTCGCTCAATCCCCCGATCCGCTGCAAATCCGGCATCAGAATGTCGACCGCCCCGGCCTCCAGCATCCGCTGCATGCCGAAGCGGGTGTACTCGGTTTCACCGGATGCGACAGGAATGGTCGTCCGGGACCGGACTGCCGCATGCCCCGCCAGATCGAGATAGCTGACCGGCTCTTCCAGCCAGCCGACCCCCAGGGCTTCCAGCCCCCTGCCGAGCCGGACCGCCTGGCCGACATTCAGCCCCTGATTGGCATCCGCCAGCAATTCGATGTCGGGCCCGACGACGTCTCTCACCGCCTGGACCCGGCGAATGTCGTCCTCGACCCTGGCGCTGCCCACCCGGATCTTCATGGCGCGGAACCCCTGGCTCAGGAAATCCTCGGCGTCGCGTTCCAGGACCCCGATCGGATCCGACAGCCACAGTCCCCCGCTCGCATAGGTCCTGATTCGGTTGCGGCAGGCTCCGAAAATCCGGTGCAGGGGCAGATCGGCCGCCTTGCCGACGAGGTCCCAGCATGCCGTGTCGATCGCGCTCATCGCTGCAACCGGGTAGCCCGCGTGGCCGACCGGGTTCATTTCGTCCCACATCGACATCGTGATGCCGTTGACGCAATGCGGGTCGCGCCCTTCCACGAGATGGGCGAATCCCTGAACCGCCTCGCGCAGCACCCGGATCCGGATTCCGTTCAGGGTGAACACATAGCTCTCGCCGACAAGTCCCTGGTCGGTCCTGAGCTCAAGGAGCACACAGCCGACACTGGCGATGTCGTGAATCGTGGTCCGGATTCGCCTGGGCAGGGGAATCCGGACCACGCGGGTGTGGACGCCGGTGATTTTCATCAGGCAATCCGCCTGTCAGTTCCGGTAGCCCGGATCATGACGGTCGGCCCGGCGCTTCAGTGCGGGCCATTCGTACTTGCCGGGCGGAAAGGCGGCATACTGCCTGGCCGATGTCTCCCACAGTTCGGGGGTGGACGGTTCCAGCTCGAGCCCGCTGGCCTGCGCCTGCACCGCCACTTCGCACATGCGGATCGCATAGTACATGTGCATGAACGCCTCACCCGCGGTCTGTCCGACCGTCAGCAGTCCGTGGTTCTTCATGATCAGAACCCGGTTGTCGCCGAGGTTGCTGGCGATGCGGTGCCGCTCGTCCAGATCCACCGACAGGCCTTCCCAGTCATGGTATCCGACCTTGCCGTAGAGCATTGCCGAATCCTGCACCCACAACGGAATTCCGTGCCTGAAGGCCGTGGCGGCCAGTGCGCCCGGAGGGTGTGCGTGAAAGACGAACCGGTTTTCCGGGTGATGCTTGTGGACCGCGCTGTGAATGACGAATCCGGCGGTATTGACGTCGGGCGGGCCCTCCAGAACATTGCCCTCTTCATCCACCTTGATCAGATTCGACGCGGTCACCTCCTCGTAGAGCAGTCCGAACCGGTGCATGAGAAACGTGTGGTCGGTTCCGGGCACCCGCGCCGTGATGTGGTTCCACACCGTGTCGTCCCAGCCCATGATGTGGGTCAGGCGGAACATGGCCGCCAGGTCCACCCGGACCTCCCACTCCTCGCTGCTTGTGGCCGCACGTCCGGCGGCACTCTTGAAATCCTCGGTACTCAGTTCTTTATTCATGATGACCTCCTGACGATCGACTGAGATTCATGTGTATGGGCCGGTCACGCCTGAACCGTCTCGCTCAGACTTTCTCTTCTTGCAGGAAAACCCCGTTGTCCTCCTCGAGCAACCGGACCGCCTTGAGGTGATTGGAATCGAATCCGTATTCCCCGACAGCCCGGGAATAGGTCGACTCGGTCAGTCGACACATCGGCAATTCGATCCCCAGTTTCGATGCCATGTCCATGGCAAGCCCCATGTCCTTGTGGGCAAGCCCGATCGTGAACGACGGATCGTAATCCCCGTTTAGGATCGACGGTCCGTATCGGTCCGCGACATAGCTTCTCCCCGTGCTCTCGCGGATGATCCCGAGCATTTCCCGGGCGCCCACACCGCCACGGATACCCAGCATCAGGGCCTCGGAAAGCGCCAGGGAATGCAGGTAGCACAGGACCACCTGGGCGATCTTCGCCGCATACCCCGCGCCATGGCCTCCCAGAAGCAGAACCTTCTCCCCAAGCGTGCGAAGCAGCGGCAACCATCGGGCATACACCTCCTCTCTTCCGCCCACGAGGATCGTCAGGGTTCCGGCAATCGCGCCTTCATCGCCGCCCGATACGGGCGCATCCAGAAGCTCAACGCCCACCCCGTGCGCCTTCTCGTGCAAGGCCCGTCCCACGTCAAGGTTGTTGGTGCTGAGATCGATCCATGTCGCGCCGGGTTCGATACTGTTGAAGATGCCCCCTTCGCCGAATGCGACGGATTCAACCTGCTGCGGGCCGGGCAGGGACGTCAGCACCAGGTCCGCGCCGCTCACGGCCGTGGCCACGGAACACGCGCGTCCCGCGCCCATGGACACCAGGGGATCCATCCTGGAGGCGTCGATATCGAACACGCGAAGCCGATACGCTTCGGTCCTGATCAGGTTGGCGCACATGGGAGCGCCCATGACACCCAGGCCGACAAATGCGATATTCACAGTCACCTCCAACCGGCTTGTGATCCGGAGCAACAGGCCGCAAGAGCGGATTCCCGTAAAGTATAATGCAACCGGGTCGTGCGTATTATATGGGAATCGGCGTCCCTGTCGACACGCCGCAGTTCCCGAAATCATCCCGTGTGTCCGACGTGACAGGCGGTTCGATCCTGTCGCCCGGCCATCGCCATCGTGATCATGTCGCCACAATACGCCACCGCTTCCGACCGGCTCCGGGAATTTCTGGCCGTCGGCTGGACCCGTTTCGGGCCCGACCCGGACCTCCTCGACTGGATACGGCACGCCCTGCCGCATGCGAGGGAGGCGGTGGCCGACTCCGGGAACGCGAACTGGCTTCGTTGCGCGGGCACCTGGTTCGTCGGGGCAAACGTCCTCGCCAACGACCACCAAGGGCGGATCGGGGATTCCGGTCCGCTTTGCGGAGAAGCGGTTTCATTCCTGAGGCGCCATTGCGACACTCCGCCCTTTCACTGGGACCGTGCGCAGATATCGGTCTGCTACCCCGGATACCCGAAATCCTCTCCCTCCGAATCCGAGTCGTCCTATCGCTACCGGCTTCACCGGGATGCGGCCCATGTCGACGGCCTGCACGCGGAGGGACCAAACCGGCGGCGGCGCCTCAGGGAGCGCCACGCGTTCGTGCTCGGTATTCCGATGACCGAATTCAGCTGTGATGCAGCACCACCCGTGGTATGGAAATCCTCGCACGAGCTCGTCCGGTCCGCATTCAGGGAACTGTTTTCGCACACACCCCATGAAAAATGGCCCGAGGTCGATGTCACCGACCGCTACCAGGCGCTTCGCAGGCAGATCTTCGAGCGCTGCCCCCGGCAGGAAATCCGCATTCGGCCGGGCGAGTGCTTCCTGATTCACCGACTGGCCCTGCACGGCATTGCGCCATGGGGAGATGGCGCCTCGGCCGGTCCCGACGGGAGGATGATCTGCTATTTCAGACCGGGACTCTGCGAGCCCCTTGACTGGCTGCATGCCCCCTGACCGGGATTCGGCTACCCCGGGACGGGCAGAACGCCTCCCGTCTTCGGGCATCCTTTCTTGAAATACCGGGCCCGGCATCAATATAGTACTCTTACGGATGCATGCCATGACGATCAGCCAATATCTAAAACGATTCCCCTCCAACATTCCGGTCAACGTGCTCGGGCCGTTTCACCGTTCCGGAACGCTGGCGGAACCCGTCCTGTTCATCGACCGCGGGGCGGTCAACCGCATCGAGAGGGAGGGCGTCTCGGTCGGCGACGGCGATTCCTCGGCCCTCCCCATGGACATCCCCCTTGATCCCGACAAGGACTGCTCGGATCTCGCGTTCGCGCTTGACGGCATTCCCGAACGTTTCACCGAGGTCCGGCTGTACGGGTTTCTGGGCGGCAGACGGGACCACGAATACTTCAACCTGGGCGCCGCGCACCGGTTCCTGGAAAGACGTTCGCAGCCCTCCGTGATCCGGTTCGAAGAGCGGATCGTGGGGTATACTTCGGGCACATGGAGCTTTCGCCGACACGGACTGTTCAGCATTGCCGCCCTGCGCACCGCCCGATTGACCCTGCAGGGGGCGTGCCGCTATCCGTGCCGGGAGGGCACCGCTTTCGGCGTGCTGGACTCGCTGGGTCTCAGCAACGAGGGCAGCGGCGACATCCACCTCGAGAATGAAGGGCCCGTTTTCGTGATATTCGAAAATGAACCGGGCTCCCCTGTTGCCGACTGACGACATGAGCGACCTGTTCGACTTCAAGCCAAAACCCGTGCGGTTCGCCGTCATGGGCAATCCGGTCAAGCACAGTCGGTCACCCGACATTCATCGCGAGTTCGCGATGCAAACCGGGATCACCATGGAATACGACCGAATCCAGGTCGATGGCGGATTCGATCAGGCCGTCAGCCATTTCCAGGCCAGCGGGGGCGGCGGTCTCAACATCACGGTTCCGTTCAAGGTGGAGGCCTGGAAACTCTGCTCCCGCGCCGGAAACCGCCTGAGCGCCCGGGCGGTCTCGGCCATGGCGGTCAACACCCTTCGCTTTGAAACCGACGGATCGGTTTTCGGGGACAACACCGACGGAATCGGGCTGGTGGCCGATATCCAGCAGAACATCGGGCTTTCGATCAAGAGCCGCTC
>VYGS01000063.1 GCA_009841725.1 Gammaproteobacteria bacterium | reverse complement strand
CCCCCGGGTGAGGACGCCAAGGATCAGGGCCATGAGCAGGAGGCTTGCGGGCAGGAAGATCTTCTGGCTGTTGATCGAGGCTTCCAGGAAGGTCTGGTTGATCATGGTCGTGCCGACGATCCGAAGGTCGATGCCGGGAAACCGCTCCTCGGCCTGCGCGGACACCGATCTGGCGAATTCCGCGACCTCGGCCACGGCGTCGAGCAGACCCTCCTCGGGCAGTTCGACGGTGATGTTTACCACGCTGACATCGCCATTGCGGGCCAGGATGCTGCCCTCGATACGCGGATCGGACAAGGCGATGGCGCGGATTCGGGAGCGCACCTCTGCCGAGTCGAGCGCTTGCGGATCAACCAGGTCGCGCACGTACAGGTCGTCCCCATCGGCAGTGGTGTGCTGGAAATTGGCGAGCGAGTCGACGCGTCTCGAATACGGAGTGTGCCAGGCGGCATCCGTGAGCCACACGGCGGCCGACAGCGCCTCCTTCGATGTGGCGTCGCCGTCTTTCGGAACAATCAGAAACACGATGTTCTCGTTTTTCCCGTAGGTGTTCTCGAGCGCTTCGAGCGCCAGGAGTTGCGGATTGTCCTCGTCGAAGAAAATCCGGTAGTTGGCGGAGAATTCGAGCCGGGTGATGCCGCTTGACGCCATGGCAACCAGGCACAGCGTGATCAGGATGACCGGCCAGCGGGCCGCGAGCACACGTTCGGCATATCGTGTTGCGAAGGATTCCCTTTTCATGTCACGCCTTTCCATGCGGCCGGTGTGATGTGCCGGAGGTTCCAGGAAGCGGATATGCCTTCCCGGCTTGTTCGAATACAGGTCCAGAACACGGGGCCGGATGTTCCCGTCCCGGGCTTTCTGCGGGACGAATCGATCCCGCCGCAGACCGCGCCAGAGTGCCGGTTCCACATTCCGGTCGTGAGCCGCATCATCGCCCGGGACGGCGAGCCTGCCGGGACGTTTCGGGACGGACTCAACAGCCAAGCCCCCGGGACATCTGGGTGTAGCTGGTCAGGGGAACCCCGCACATCCGGCTCAGGTCCTCCTTGTCGATGACCGGCCGGTTGATCAGCTCGATCATTTTCTCGAACTTGCCGAGCGCGTCGCAATCCACGGCCTCGGGGGCCGCCGCCTTCCGGTGTTGCGCCCAGGCGCGGTCACGGGCATGGCGCCAGAATTCGCTGTCGTGACTCGAACCGCAGGAGTAGTGCCAGCCGACAAACAGGCCGTAGCAAAGCATGTTGTTGACGAGAAACCGGTTGATTACCGGCGCATCGTTCTCGTGACACTCCGCCGGCCGGTTGAGCCGCATGTGAAGCACCATCCCGATCTGTAGCTGCGCCGAGACAATGGCGGTCGCCTCGAGGGGTTCCATGAAGGCCGCGGCATTGCCGATGCGGGCGATCGCCCCGTCGTAGATCTGCCGGTGGACGAAATTGGGAAACGGAATCACGGCGCGTTGCTCGAATTCCGATACGCCGTCCGATTCCAGGAATGCGTCAAAGTCGGACTGGACGTCGTCGAGGTCCGACACATCGCGGTTGAAGATGTATCCGTAGGAAGTGTGCACGGTCAGCGGAATGATGAATATCCAGCCGTGCGGTCTTGCCGCCGCGCGGGTGTAGGTGTGCCGCAGAACCGGCCCGTCCGGTTCCTCGATGAGGGCCGGGCAGCGGCGGATGACGGCCGTATTGGTGGGGATGAAGGAAATGTCGATGTGCCGGTCGCTCTTCAGTTCCTCTGGAAATCCCCGGGCGTCGAAGACCAGATCGTAGCGCTGCGGCGCCCGGCCCTCGAATTTCACCTCCGCACCCCCCTCCACGCGGGCGATATCGAGCACTTTCGCGTCGATGTGGCGCGCGCGCGTCCCCTCGTGCAGCAGATCGACCAAGCGGTCGGCGGCCAGGTGATAGGCGTAGGACTCGTTCTTCGGCATGAAGTGGTGGATGAAATCCTGGCCTCTCTGGCCCCAGCCCTCGAATGCAACGCCGTACTTGCGCGTCCCTTTCAGGCGCTGCTGGACGGTGTCACGGGGCAGATTCGTCAATCGGTGCAATTCCTGAACCAGGCTCGGCCAGCTGCCTTCTCCCACCCCGATGATCGGGATGCGCGAGTCGTAAATGTGATGAAGCTCGCAGTCGCTGTCCGGATGGAGACGCGAGACGCTCGCGGCCGCCAGGGATCCCGCCGTTCCCCGTCCCACGACCGCGATCTTCCTCAATGACCTGCTACCCGGCTGTATCATCCGATGCGGTCTCTGCGTGGCACAGCGGCGGCCCCTTGCATGAACATCGTCAGCGCACCCGTCGCAGTGCCTGCTGGGTGAATTCGCCCTCGTCAAGGTCGGCGCGAAACCGGAAATCGGTCCATTTCAGCACCGTGTCCGCTCCGGTCAGATGATTCACCATCGCCTGCTCTCCCGCACGCCAGTATTGGTCCAGATACTGCCGGTAATTCGCGAAAGTGAGGGTCTTGAGGTGCGAGCCCTTCCGGTCGTAAAGCTCGACCTTCCAGACTCGAAGTTCGCCCGCATCCTGCCACACGACCTTGCGGCTGTATCCGGATTTCTCGTCCAGGGGAAATTGCTCGGTCACGACGCAAACGTGATCTCCGCAGGACTCTTCGTGAAGAAATCTGTACGTATATTCCTCCACTTCCGAAGCAGTCATGTCCTCATAGGAGAACTCGCTGCCCATGAAGGACCCCGAGCGCTTCGAGGCGTTGATGCGCTTGACCCGTTTCAGGGCGGGCAGATACAGCCACTGGTCGTCCGGAGTGTTGGCGTGGGCGTGGGTCAGCAGGGCGGTTCCCTGCACGTCTCTCGGTTGATCGAAGACGAACAGGCTCTTGTCTCCGTTTCTGGGCACCTCCAGCACCTTGAAGCGCATCTGGCGAACGCTCTCCCGGCCCTGCCGGTCGCGCAGCACCATGGTCATGGCGGCGGTGAAATTGCCGAAGCCGTCGTTGCGGGCGCTGGTTTCCAGCGCAATCCTGAGCCCCTTGTCCTCGGCGGTCTCTTCCTGAGCGAGGGCGTGGATGCCTGACAGGCACGAACTAGCCAGCGCGAGCATCAGGGCGGCGAGAGAAAATCCCTTCATCCGGCTTCGGCCGGCAAGGCATGTTCTGGCGGACGGGTGGTCAGAAGGCATTGTGCAGGGTCCGCGATCAAGACTCGACACATTGTAGCGTGATTTGCCGCAAAGGGTGAGGGCGCGGACTTGCCGACGCGGCGGACACGTGGCCGGTCCGGCTTTTGCAGCGCAAAGGATCGCCCGGTTTTGGGAGTCGCGACTATTGACACCGAAACAGGTTTGACTAGAATGAACAATCCATCGTTTCCAATGCAGGCGGGAATAGCTCAGTTGGTAGAGCACAACCTTGCCAAGGTTGGGGTCGCGAGTTCGAGTCTCGTTTCCCGCTCCAGTTTCCGGCCGGAACGTCGGCAGGATGTCGGCGCTGCCCTCGGCTGTCGGGCCTTGGAGGCATGGCAGCTGGCGCTGAATGCGCAATGGCGCATTCGTCAAGGGCTGAGTGGCAGAGTGGTCATGCTGCGGCCTGCAAAGCCGTCTACCTCGGTTCGATTCCGGGCTCAGCCTCCATCGTCGGAACACCGGTCGGACATCTGTCTGTCCGGTACCTGACACAGTCCGGCCCGGCCAGCGGGAACCGGCCTTGCGGGTGTGGCGGAATTGGTAGACGCAACGGACTTGAAGCAATTTGAGTGCTTTTCGGGAAACCGGGAATGTAGAACTGCTCAAACTCGGGGAACCCTGAAAGACGGCAATCCCGAGCCAAGCCCGGCTTCGGCCGGGAAGGTGTAGAGACTAGACGGGCAGCACCTAAGGCGAAGCGCTAGGGTGAAGGGATAGTCCAGACCACAAACCCCGTGTTCGGGGGCGGCGCAAGCCGTAGCTGGTACGAAAATCCGTTTGCCTGACGGCAGTGAGGGTTCGAATCCCTCCGCCCGCACCAGCCGGTTTTCCGGGCGCGCCGGCCCGCCTGCGGGAGCGGGTTGGCCGCTTTTCGTTTCGCGTGCGCGGAATATTGTGTATGATTCGGCGCCATGGCCGCAAAGCATTTCATCAGTGCCGAAGCCCTGCTTGAAGACTCCTATCGCCTGGGAGAGAAGATTCTCGAGAGCAGTTTCCGGCCCGATTTCATCGTCGGCGTATGGCGCGGCGGGGCGCCGGTCGGGATCGCGGTGCAGGAGATGCTGGAATACTTCGGGGTGATTACGGATCACATCAGTGTACGCACCTCCCTGTATACCGGTATCTCCTCGACCATGCCGAGGGTCAGGGTGCACGGCCTGGATTATCTTGTCGACAACCTCGATGCCGAGAACGCCCTGCTGATTGTCGACGATGTGTACGATTCGGGCCGCAGCGTGGAGGCGATCATCGAGCAGCTGAGGTCCCGCACCCGCCGGAACATGCCCGGTGAAGTGCGGGTCGCCGCACCGTGGTACAAGCCTCTCAACAACAAGACCCCGAGAATCCCCGACTATTACATTCATACCACCGAGTCCTGGCTGGTCTTTCCGCACGAGGTTCAGGGGCTGACGGCCCGGGAACTCGCCGAGAACAAGCAGGGGCTGTATCGGATTATCAGCTCGGTAAAACCGCCATCGGGGCAAGGTGAATCGCCATAAGATTTTTATATGGGGTCGTAAACCCATCGCACCATGTCGCAAACAGAAATATCGAAACGCTAACCGGTTTGTATATTCGCAAAAATTCGTGCCTTTTGCGGACTTGTGCGCAAGGTGCCTGACTTAGTGTATTTTCGCGGGAATGCCCTCGATGAGCGAAGAAGAATACGATGACGACATCGACCTGTCATCCTTGCCGGATGACGAGTTGGTGGAGCAGATGCACGACGATCTTTATGACGGTCTTCGTGACGAGATCATGGAAGGGACCCAGATCCTGCGCGGTCGGGGCTGGCCTGCGACCAAGGTGCTGGACGAGGCGCTGGTGGAGGGGATGAGGATTGTCGGGATCGACTTTCGCGACGGCATCCTGTTTGTTCCCGAGGTCCTGATGTCGGCCAATGCCATGAAAGGCGGAATGGAGATTCTCCGGCCGCTGCTTGCCGAAACCGGTGCCGAGCCGATTGGCAAGATGGTGATCGGCACCGTGAAGGGCGATATCCACGACATCGGCAAGAATCTGGTCTCGATGATGATGGAGGGCGCCGGCTTCGAGGTGATCGATCTCGGGATCGACAACCCGGTCGAGAACTATCTCGACGCCCTGCAGGAGCACAAGCCCGACATTCTGGGGATGTCGGCGTTGCTGACCACCACCATGCCTTACATGAAAGTGGTGATCGATACGCTGGTGGAACAGGGTATCCGGGACGATTATATCGTGCTGGTCGGGGGAGCCCCCCTGAACGAGGAATTTGGCAAGGCGATCGGGGCGGACGCCTATTGCCGGGATGCTGCCGTAGCTGTTGAAACCGCGCAGGCGAAGATCGCTGAAAAGCGTGCAGCCTGAAAGCGAACGCCCCGCCCCGCCCCCGGATCGGCTGCTGGTGATTGCCTGCGGCGCCCTTGCGCACGAACTCGTTCGGGTTCGCGACATGAATGGCTGGGACCATATCGAGTTTCAGTGTCTGCCCGCCGAGTTGCACAACTATCCGGAAAAAATTCCCGAGGCGGTCCGGGACAAGGTGTGGCGCAATCGCGGGCGGTTCAGCCGGATCTTCATCGGCTACGCCGATTGCGGAACGGGCGGGCTGCTTGATGCGGTGATCGAGGAGGAAGGACTCGAACGGCTTCCCGGGGCGCACTGCTACGAACTGTTTGCCGGAACCCGGCAGTTCGAGGCGCTGCATGAATCCGAGATCGGGACGTTCTACCTGACGGACTTTCTCGCCGAGCACTTTCAGCGCCTGATCGTGTCGGGCTTGGGCATCGACCGCTTCCCGGAACTGAGGGAACAGTATTTCGGGCACTACAAAAAACTGGTGTACCTGGTCCAGAAGGACAATCCAAGAACCGAGAGCAAGGCCCGGGAGGCGGCCGAGTTTCTCGGACTCGAGTATGAAAGGGTGTATACCGGTGACGTCATGCTGGACGATGCGCTCAAGGTCGTGGTTGCCCCCCGCTCTTTGACCGACTCGGACACTTAAGGGAGACGCCCATGCCTCAGTTGATAACCGTGTTCTGGAGGGACATTCCCGCACAGGTGATGGCCAGAGAGCGACGGCAATCCGAAAAAATCCAGTTGAGCGACCGGTTCGCGACCGCGATTGATTCCGCCGCGATGCGTGCGGGCCTGTCGGGCACCGATGCCTACCTGGAGCAATGGCGGCGGGTGTCCGAACCCTGCGGAGGCGATCTGAAGGCGGAAGTGGAGGCGGCGGCCGCAAGGCTTGAGCAGGAGTACGGCATGGACCGGCTGAAAATCCTGATGCGCAATCAGGGCCGCGAGGCCGATCCCGCGAGCGGTGAATGAGCTCGGGCTCAAGGCGCGTTCTTTGATCCGTCCGCATACCCATAAATCCCACTGACAGGAAACCCGACCCATGACCGATACCGTCATCAGTTCAGCGAACCGCGAGGTGCGAATCGGCTTTGAACAGCCGTTCGTGATCATCGGAGAGCGGATCAACCCGACCGGCCGGAAAATCCTGGCCGAAGAAATGAAGCAGGGGGACTACACGCGTGTCGAGCAGGATGCGCTGGCCCAGGTCGCGGCGGGCGCGCGCATGCTGGATGTCAACGCCGGCATCCCGCTGGCGGACGAACCGCGCATCCTGGCCGAATGCATCAGGCTCGTGCAGTCGATCACCGACGTTCCGCTGTCGATCGATTCCTCCATCGTGGCGGCGCTTGAGGCGGGGCTCGAAGCCTATCAGGGCAAGCCGTTGCTGAATTCGGTAACGGGCGAGGAGGAGCGCCTGGAGGCGGTGCTGCCGCTGGTTGCGAAGTACAAGTGTGCGGTTGTCGCAATCTCGAACGACGAGGCGGGCATTTCCGAGAATCCCGATGAGCGTTTCGAGGTCGCCAGGAAGATCGTGCAGCGGGCGGCCGATCACGGCGTGCATTACAGCGACATCGTGGTCGACCCGCTGGTGATGCCGGTCGGCGCCGTGAACAGCGCAGGCCGGCAGGTTCTGCACCTGGTCAAGCGGTTGCGCGAGGAGTTGAAGGTCAACACCACCTGCGGCGCCTCCAATTTCAGCTTCGGGATTCCGAACCGCAAGGGAATGGACGGCCATTTTCTCAGCATGATCATCGGGGCCGGCATGACTTCGGCCATCACCAATCCCCTTCATGAAGACGTGATGCAGGGCGTCATGGCTGCGGACGTGGTCATGGGGCACGACCGCAACTGTGCGCGGTGGCTGAAAAAATACCGCCAGCCGGCGGACGCCTCGGGCACGGCCGCGGCGGGACGGGCCGGCCGCGCCGGTCGCCGCCGTCGCCGCGCCTAGCCGGCAAGGGACACCGAAATGGGCACCGAGGCGATCCGTGAAGGGGGATGTCTGTGCGGAGGGGTCACGTACCGGATCACGGGGGACATTCGCGGCGTGGTCAATTGTTTTTGCGGCCAGTGCCGGAAAACGTCCGGGCATCACGTCGCGGCGGTCCGTTGCCGCAAAGACCAGTTTGAACTGATCGCCGACGACACGCTTTCGTGGTATCGTTCGTCCAGTACGGCCCGGCGGGGGTTTTGCAGCCGGTGCGGATCCAGCCTGTTCTGGGAGCCCTTCGAGGGGGAGACCATCAGCGTCATGGCCGGCACGCTGGAGACGCCCACCGGGGTCAGGTCGATCCTCAACATCTTTGTCGAAGACATGAGCGACTATCACGACATCCCGAGATTGTATCCGGAGTCATGACAGACCGGCAGTTCGTGAAGGTTGTCTTCACGCCCTCGGGAAAACGGGGCGAGGTTGCGCTCGGCAAATCCGTGCTGGCCGCGGCCCAGCAGCTCGGAGTCGATCTGGACACCGTATGCGGCGGAAGAGGAATCTGCGATCGCTGCCAGATCGACCACAGCATCGGCGATTTCGCGAAATTCCGGATCCACTCCAAGCCGGAAAGTCTTTCCGATCACAGCACCAGCGAGCAGGCCTTTTTTCCGGAAGGCACTCCCGCGACCCGCCGTCTCGGCTGCCAGGCCCTGTTGCGGGGCGATGCGGTGATCGACATCCCTCCGGAAAGCCAGGCGCATCGACAGATCGTCAGAAAGCGGCTCGACGTCCACAGCATCACGGTCAATCCGGCGGTCCGGCTGCATTACGTCGAGGTTCCGGAACCCAACATGCACGATCCGTCCGGGGACCTGCAGCGCGTGTCGGATGCGCTGGAGTTCGAATGGGGGCTGAACGGCCTGCGGTTCGATTTTCACATTCTGGGCGTGCTGCAGCGGGTGCTTCGGGAGGGGGAATGGAAAATCACCGTGGCGGTGTATCGGGAGCAGGAGGTCATCGCCGTCTGGCCGGGCATCCGGCGCACCGTGTACGGCGTTTCCGTCGATGTCGGATCGACAACCATCGCCGCCCATCTGTGCGATCTCGTCAGCGGCGAAGCGGTGGCGTCCACCGGACGGATGAATCCGCAGATCCGTTTCGGAGAGGATCTGATGAGCCGGGTCTCCTACGTGATGATGAATCCGGGAGGCGATGCCGACATGACCCGGTCGGTGCGCGAAGCCCTTAAGGGGCTGGTCCAGGACCTGGTCGCCAGCGCCGGAATCGGAACCGGGGACATTCTCGACATGACGATGGTCGGTAATCCGATCATGCACCACCTGCTCCTGGGCATCAACCCGATCGAGCTTGGCGGCGCACCGTTCGCGCTGGCAACGGATCAGGCGGTCAGCATGAAGGCCTCCGATATCGATATCCGCCTTCACCCTGGCGCGAGGGCGTATGTCCTGCCCTGCATCGCGGGACATGTGGGCGCCGACGCCGCGGCGGCCACCCTGTCGGAGGCGCCTTACGAGCGGGACGAGCTGACATTGCTGGTCGATGTCGGAACCAATGCGGAGATCGTTCTGGGGAACCGGACCCGGATGCTGGCGGCATCCAGCCCAACCGGGCCGGCGTTCGAGGGCGCCCAGATCAGCGGCGGCCAGCGCGCGGCCCCGGGCGCGATCGAACGGGTCCGGATCGATCCCGAGACGCTCGAGCCCCGGTTCCAGGTGGTCGGGTGCGATGCGTGGTCCGACGAGCCCGGGTTCGCCGAGGAAACCCGGGATACGGGAGTTACCGGAATATGCGGCTCGGGCATCATCGAGGTGATTGCCGAGATGTATCTGCGCGGAATCATTCGTCCGGACGGGGTGATCGATGGCGGGCTGGCCGGTCGCACCGGCCGCATTGTTCCGGAGGGGAAGACCTGGAGCTATGTCCTGTTCGAGCGGGACGCGGTCCGAATCCTGATCACACAGAACGATGTCCGGGCGATCCAGCTGGCCAAGGCGGCGCTGTATGCCGGCGCCAGGCTGCTGATGGACAAGATGGGTGTCGGGCATGTCGACCGGATTCGTCTGGCCGGTGCCTTCGGCGCACATATCGATGTGAAATACGCAATGGTCCTGGGCATGATTCCCGATTGCGAGCTGGCGCAGGTCACCTCGGCAGGGAATGCGGCCGGAACCGGCGCCACCATCGCGCTGCTCGACATGGACGCCCGTTACGAGATCGAGGAGACCGTGAAACGGATCCAGAAAATCGAGACGGCGGTCGAGGCGAAGTTTCAGGATTATTTCGTGGACGCGCTGGGGATTCCGCACAAGACGGACCGCTTTGAAAGACTGTCCCGGGAGGTGGTGTTGCCGGAACCGGTCGAATCGTCCGATGCTTCCCGCCAGGGAGGCGAAGAGCGCCGGAGGCGGCGGCGCCGGAAGTAGGCGCATCACGGCCGCTTCCTGCAAGTCTCCGTGTGGCCCGCCCCGGGTCCCGCTCGACGCCGGTCGCCGGCAAGGCTTGCCAGGCGCGGCCCGATCCCATACCATCTGGTCTGGTCACACAAAAATCAAGAGTCGGGATGGATAACGCCAATATCAATGAAATCGGGGCGACGGCCTTCATCATCGCCGGCATACGGGCTCTTGAAGACGCGCGTGATGAACCGATGTTTTCGGATCCCTATGCGGGACTGTTTCTCAACGATGAGCTTCGGGAGCGCGCAAGGCAGCTCACCGAGGTCCATTTTGCGGTCGGCGATGCGATTCGTCTGAGGACGGTCGCATTCAACACGGTCGTCGAAAACAGCATAAGGCAGGGCGTGCGACAGGTGGTCACGCTGGGTTCGGGCTTCGACATGCGCCATGCGATCTTCGCGACCGGGGGCGTCCAGTTCTTCGACGTCGATCAGGAAGCGGTCCTCAAATTCAAGGCATCGATCCTTGCCGGAAAGGGGATCGAGGGTTGCAAGGCGATTTGCTGCAACTATCTGGAGGCGGACCTGCCCGATGAGCTGATACGCGCCGGTCTTGACCCGGACCAGGAGACGCTGGTGATCTGGGAGGGCAACACGATGTATCTGCCGAGCGAGCTGATCATGGGGTTTCTCAATCGGCTGTGCGACCGGTTGTCGCGCTTCCGGATCGGCTTCGACTATTTCCCGAGGAGCGTTCTTGACGGCACTTACGAAAGCGCGGAAGCCGTGGAGATTGTCCGGGGTGTCCAGAAAGTCATGAACGCCACGTTCCTGACCGGTTTCGATTCTCTGGAGGCGTTCGAGACCGAGGCGCCCTTCAGGGTAGTCGATGCGGGCAACATCATCGAGATCGGCATTCGTCTTGGCGGACCCGGCACGGAACGGCTACTCGGGAAGACCGCCTTTTTGACCAAGGAGCTCGCAGCTTCCTATTGGATTGCGCTACTTGAACGAAGAAGAGGGGATTGAGGCGCCAACCCCCACCAGAGGGCCTCCGTTGCAATGAAGATCACCGGTGTCGAGGTTTACGGCTACGATCTGACTTACCGCCACGGCGACTACGTGATGTCCGGCGACCAGGTCGTCAGCCGCCTGCCCAGCACCGTGGTGCGGATTCTCAGCGACCGGTCGGTCGAAGGATGGGGCGAGGTGTGCCCGCTTGGCCCGCTTTATCTCGACTCCCATGCCTCGGGCGCGCGTGCCGCGCTCAAGCAGGTCGCTCCCAGCCTGATCGGTTGCGATCCGACCAATCTCTCGGCGATACATATTGCCATGGATCGCGCCCTGAAAGGTCACGGATATGCCAAGAGCGCCGTCGACATCGCCTGCTGGGACCTGCTTGGGAAAGTTACCCGCACCGATGTGGCGACCCTGCTCGGAGGGCGCATCCAGGATTCCTTTCCGCTGTACGAGGCGGTGCCGCTCGGACCGCCCGAGCGGATGCGGGACCATGTAATCGCGAGGCGGGAGGAGGGGATACGCCGCTTTCAACTGAAGGTGGGTGCCGATCCGCGTGAAGACGCCGAGCGGGTTCGCTGCGTGGCCGAATCCCTTTCGGACAACGATCTGGTCATTGCCGATGCCAACGGCGGCTGGCGCCTGCAGGATGCGCTCGTGGCGGCAAGGCTGCTTGAACCGCTGCCCGGGGTGATTCTCGAAGAGCCCTGCCGGACCCTGGAAGAGTGTGTCCGTGTGCGCCAGCGCACCCGCCTCCCGATGGTGCTTGATGAGGTGATCACCGATGTCAATGCAATGCTGAGGGCGTTCCAGGCCGGGGCAATGGAGGCCGTGAACCTGAAACTCTCGAAGTTCGCGGGCCTGACCGGCTCCAGGCTGATGCGCGATCTGGCCGACCGTCTCGGGTTGCGGGTCACGATCGAGGACACCTGGGGCGGCGATCTGGTCACGGCCGCCGTCAGCCATCTCGCGGCCAGCACCCGCGCCGGCCAGATCCTGACGGTATCGTTCATGAACGACTGGACCCGTGAGCACATTGCGGGCTACAGCCCGAGGTCGCATGCGGGGATCGGCGCGGCGCCTGCCGGCGCCGGGCTCGGGGTTCAGGTGGACACCGGGGCGCTCGGCAAGCCGCTGATCAGCATTCCCTAGGTGCCGGAGCCTCTCACCGGGCGATTACAGCCAGAGGTTGGGCAGTGGCGGCATTTTGGGATGGCATTCATAAATCGGTTTGTCAATCACTTGCATTGCCGGTTGCCACAGACGGACAGCCCAAGAATTGTGCGACATGTCCGGCGATCTGGCCGACAGTCGCAATCTTCACGTCCCTGCGCGTGTGCGGTGCATTGCCTCCATATACCAGCAGCTTGCCTTCTGGCATGGCGAGCACGCCATCGAGCTGGCGGAACCCCTTGAAATAGTCCTGATTGACAGTCTTGCCGGCCTTGATCTCGATGGGCAGCCAGCCGGTGCCGGTTCGCAGCATCAAGTCCACCTCGTTGCCGTTGCTGTCACGGTAAAAACAGGCTTCCGGGCGGCGGTCATGATTGAAGACCGTTTTGATGACTTCGGTAACAACCAGATTTTCAAACAATCCGCCGCGCAAGGGATGGGTGCGCAGATGTTCCGTCGCAGAGATGCCCAGCAGGAATGCGGCGATGCCGACGTCGTGGAAATAAAGCTTGGGACTCTTTACCAGACGTTTGCGGGTGTTGGCATGAAAGGGACTCAGGCGGAACACCACATAGCTGGCCTCAAGCAGGTTCAGCCATTCTCGGGCGGTGGCCTGGCTGATGCCGCAATCCGAACCCAGCCGGTTCAGGTTCAGGATCCGGCCGACATTGCTGGCGCAAAGCTGCATGAATATCTGAAATTGAGCCAGATCCCTGACCATGCTCAGTTGCCTCAAATCCCGTTCCACGTAGGTGCCAACGTAGTCTCGATAAAATGAGGTGGGCACCAGTTTCCGATCATGAATTCGCGGGTATCCGCCATGCAGCAGCATCTTGTCAAGATCAAGATTCTCGACGCCGCCGGAAGACAGTTCGGCCAGGCTGAGCGGCAACAACGTAAACAGGGCGGTGCGTCCGGCAAGGGACTGGCTGGTGGCGGCGCGTATGCTGAAGTCGCTGCTGCCGGTCAAGACGTATTGGCCGGGCCGTCCACTCTCGTCCACCAATACCTGAATGTAAGACGTCAGTTCCGGCACTCGCTGTACTTCGTCGATGATGGCGCCGTCCGGGAAGCCGGACAGGAAGTCGCGCGGATCCTGCTGTGCGAACTGACGCTGATCGGGCGCTTCCAGATTCACGTGCGGCAAGTCAAAGATATGCTTGCACAGTGTGGTCTTGCCGGACTGACGGGGCCCGGTCACGGTGATGACCGGATACTTGCGGAAAGCATCCAGCATCGAATCGGCAATCTGTCTTGGAATCATGGTTGGCAGTTTAATGCATTTTTTATGTAAATTAAAGATTGAATAATTAATTTACATAATCCTGATGGCAAGGCGAGATAGTCCGGGCCGGACTTCATCGACCGGGACATGCTGAAAGTCCCGCATGCGAAGGGGCTGCGGGATTCGGGATGTCATGCTTATGGCAACACCGGAATGTCGCCGCGACGTCTCGCATTGGTTCCGGTGTTGCGGACCCGACTGCGATCAGGCGTCTGCCGGCGTCGGGTTCGGGGTTCAGGCGGATGCGGAGGCCTTCGACAAGCCGCTCATCGGCATTCCTTAAGTGCCGGAACCTCTCATCGGGCGGTCACGGCCAGAGCAGGGAGCGGGTCATTTCCGCCATCAGCCCGCAGAGAATGATCACGCTGATTCCAAAAGCGGCAAACCGGTACAGCACACGCGTGGAGTTCAGGTGGATGATGCTGTGCACGACACGCACCGCAAAAAATACCCATGCGAGCGATACCGCCAGAGCCGTGGCGGTCGCGGTGACATGCAGCACGATGCAGGTGAAGTAGAAAAGGATCGGTGACTCGAAGAGGTTGACGTAGTTGCGGTTCGCGCACGCGATTCGCGACGGGGTATCGGCCGGTTCGCCGGTCCTGAACTGCTCGATCCGTTCGGTGTACGGGACTTCGCCGCTCAAGGACGGCGTCAGGCGCCGGTAGGCCACGAACGCCAGGATCACGATGCTCCACCAGGCCAGTGCGAGAGCCGGAAAGAGTATGGCCGTATCGCTCAATCTCTGTCGCTCCGTCTCACAGCGGCTCGCCGCACTGCGGCCCGGTTGCGGCGCGGCAAGGACACGATGTCTTCCTGCACGCCGAATTGCTGCGCGTTCGGAATCGGGGAGATCCGGTCAGTAGTTGGAATCGGCAAACGATCGTTTTCTCTTGTCGATAAACTCCAGCAGCGCCTCGTCGATCGCGGGATCGAGCGCGGGAGGCTGGTATTCGTTCAGCAGCTGTTTCCAGATGGCGTTCGCCCTCGCCGTGGCGTCCTGGCTGCCCTCAAGCTCCCATTGCTCGAAGCTGTTGTTGTCGGCGACGGCGGATCGGTAGAACGCGGTCTTGAAATTGTCCTGGGTGTGGGAGCAGCCGAGAAAATGCGAGCCCGGTCCCACTTCCCGGATGGCGCCCAGGGCCTGGCCGTTTTCCGACAGGTCATAGCCTCTTGCGAACACTTCCATCATGCCCAGCTGATCCGCGTCCATGATCAGCTTTTCATAGCCCGAAACCAGCCCTCCCTCCAGCCAGCCGGCCGAATGCAGCACGAAATTGACCCCGGCCATGAGGGTCGGCAGCAGAGTGCTCAGGCTTTCGTAGGCGGCCTGGGCATCGGTGATCTTCGAGCCGCACAGGGAGCCGCCGCTTCGAAACGGCACGCCAATGCGCCGGGCCAGTTCGGCGCAGCCGTATATGACCAGGGCCGGCTCCGGCGTGCCGAAGGTCGGCGCTCCCGATTGCATGGAGATCGAGCTCGAGAAGGTGCCGAAAATCACCGGCGATCCCGGGCGAACCAGCTGTGTGAACGCCATGCCGGCAAGGGCTTCGGCAAGAATCTGGGCCATCGTGCCGGCCACGGTGACCGGCGACATCGCGCCCGACAGGATGAACGGGGAGACAATGCTTGCCTGGTTGTTGCGTGCATAGACTTCGGAGGCCCCCAGCATGGTCTCATCGAAGGTCATCGGGGAATTCGCGTTGATGAGGTTCACCAGGACCGTGTTCTCTTCGAGATACTCCTGGCCGAACAGGATTCTGCACATCGCGACCGAGTCCTCTGCGCGGTCCGGATGGGTGACCGAGCCCATGAACGGCTTGTCGCTGTACTTGATGTGGCTGTACACCATGTCGAAATGCCGCTTGTTGACCGGCAGGTCGGTGGGTTCGCAGACCGTGCCCCCGGAGTGGTGCAGCGAAGGCAGCATGTAGGCCAGCTTGACGAAATTCCGGAAGTCCTCGATCGTCGCGTATCGCCGGCCCCCGTCCAGGTCCCTGACGAATGGCGGTCCGTAAACCGGCGCGAAGACGGTGGATTTTCCGCCGATGACCACGTTGCGCTCGGGATTGCGGGCTTTCTGCTCGAAGGAAGAGGGGGCCGAATTGCGGATGATGCTTCGGCACATGCCGCGCGGAAACCGGATCCGGTCGCCGTCCAGGTCTGCGCCGGCCAGCCTGAACAGGCGCTTGGCCGGCTCGTACCGGAATTCGATTCCGATTTCCTCGAGAATCGTGTCCGCGTTGTGTTCGATCAGCTCCAGCCCTTCGGCGGACAGAAGCTGTGCGTCCGGAATCTGCCGGGTCAGGTACGGCGCGCGGTGCAAATCCGCTGCGGCGGATTCGGAGCGACCGCGACGGCCGCCGCGTTTTCGGGATCTGTCCTTCATTCTGGGACGGGAAAGGGAAACGGATTATCGGGTTCAGGTAGCAGATATTAGGATGATGCCGGAGTTTCGACCTGTTTTATCGCGACAGGACCATTACCAATTGCGCCATTTGCAAAGTATGGCGATAATCGGCGAATGACAAGACCCGCTTTCGAATGATGGAACCGGCTCCACAAAACGAACTCACCCGCTACGGCTTCCTGCTCGTGCCCGATTTTTCGCTCATGGCGTTTGCCGCCGCGGTGGATCCGTTGCGCATGGCCAACCGGCTGTCGAAGCGCAGGCTCTACGAATGGATTCTGCTGGGCGAGACGGGCCTTCCGGTCACCTCGAGTTCCGACCTCGAGGTCTCCGTGACCGGCATCGGGGATTGCGGCCAGCTGGACGCCGTCTTTGTCTGCGGGGGAGTCCACATCGAGGCCCGGGTCAGCCGGCCCGTGCGAACCTGGCTGCGGAACCAGGCAAAGGCCCATGTCAAGATCGGAGCGCTTTGCACGGGTTCCTATATCCTGGCCGAAGCGGGTCTGATGGAGGGTTACCGGTGCACGATCCACTGGGAGAACATCGCCGGTCTGATGGAACGGTTCCCGGACCTGGTCGTGAGCCCGGATCTGTTCGAGGTTGACCGGGACCGCTACACCTGTGCCGGCGGCAGCGCCTCCATGGACATGATGATCCATCTGATTGCGCGACGTCACGGCCGGCAGCTTGCCAACGAGGTCGCCGAGGAATTCCTGGTCGAAAGAATACGGGGGCAGAACGATCGCCAGCGATTGCCCTTGCGGCTGCTGCTTGGGGCTAGCCAGCCCAAGCTGGCTGAAGCGGTCGCCTACATGGAGGCGAACATGGAGGAATTGCTCGGCCTGGATGAAATCGCCGGGCATATCAACCTTTCGAGACGGCAGCTTGAGCGGCTGTTCCGGAAGTATCTCCAGTGCGGTCCGACCCAGTACTACAAGCGCCTGCGCCTGATGCATGCCCGCCAGCTCCTGTTGCAGACCAGCATGCCGATTGTCGAGGTGGCCATGTCCTGCGGATTCGCCTCGTCCACCCACTTCAGCAAATGCTATCGCGAGCACTTCAGCATCCCGCCCCGGGACGAAAGGAAGGCGCATCTGGGCGTTGTCTGAAACGTGCTGGCTGCATCACGATTCCCGCGAACGGACTCCTGCGCTCATGACCGGCACCGGTAAATCCCAGGGCAGCATGACGTTGTTGTGGCGGCTGATCCGCCACATCCTGGCCTACAAGGGGGTGTTCCTGATCGCCTTGGGCGGAATGATCCTGGTTGCGGCCACCGATACGGGATTTGCCTGGATACTCCAGCCCCTGATGGATGACGGGTTTGTGGGTCGCGATCCCGAATTCATCCGCGTGGTTCCGGTCATTCTGGTGCTGATCGCCTTTTTGCGCGCGTTCGGGGATTTCGTGGATGTCTACTGTCTCAACTGGGTGTCCCGCCGGGTGATCCAGGACTTGCGCCAGCGGATGTTCGAGCAGCTGATGTATGCGCCCACCGAATTCTATGACCGGGAGGCGATCGGGGGACTGGTTTCCCGGCTGACCTTCGATGTGGAGCAGGTGGCGAATGCCAGCGGAGGCGCGTTTAGGATTCTGTTCCGCGATCTGGTCAAGGTGCTTTTCCTGCTCGGCCTGATGTTCTATCTCAGTTGGCAGCTGTCCCTTGTCTTCATGGTGATCGTGCCGTCATTGGTGTTCATCTTCAAGCGCACCAGTGGCCACATCCGGCAAATCAGCATGAGGATCCAGCAGAGTGTCGGGGACATCTCCCACATCGCCAAGCAGGCCTTTCAGAGCCACCGCATCGTCAAGCTGTTCGGCGCCTACGCGCACGAGCAGGAGGTTTTCTTCAGGGCCAACAACCGCAATCGGCAGCAGATCATGAAAAGGGTGGCGATCGTCGCCGTGAGCGTTCCCATGATCGTCCTGATCATGGGAGTGGGAGTGGCCGGCGTCATCTGGCTGGCGCTCAAGCTCGAAATCAAGCCGGGGGTGTTCACGTCCTATCTGGTGGCCATGACGATGATCGTCGGCCCGACCAAGAACCTGTTGCGGGTGAACGAGGTCATACAGGCCGGCCTGGCCGCCGCCGCCTCGATCTTCCGCATCATCGATCTCAGCCGCGAACCGGATGACGGCACCCGGATGCTGGAGGACGTGGTCGGGGACGTCTCGTTCCGGGACGTCTCCTTCAGTTACGGTACCGACGCGACACGGGTCCTGCATGACATCAGTTTCGATATTTCCGCCGGCGCGACGGTCGCCCTTGTCGGCCCGTCAGGCGCCGGAAAGTCCACGCTGGCCTCGATGCTCATGCGGCTCTACCTGCCGACCCACGGCACGGTGACCGTCGACGGGATCCCGATCCGCGAGCTGACCCTTGAATCGTTGCGGGAAAACGTGGCGCTGGTCAGCCAGGAAGTCCTGCTGTTCGACGATACCATCCGCAACAACATCGCCTATGGCCGTGACGGATCGATCGACGAGGAGCGGCTGATCCGGGTTTGCGAGGCCTCCTATGTTTCGGATTTCATCGGAAATCTCGAACACGGTCTCGATACCGTCGTGGGGGAATCGGGATTGCGGCTGTCGGGCGGACAGCGTCAGCGCGTGGCGATTGCCCGGGCGTTGTACAAGGACGCGAAAATCCTGGTCATGGACGAGGCCACCTCATCGCTCGATTCGAGTTCCGAGCGGCACATCCACCTGGCGATCGAACGGCTGATTAGCGACCGCACCACCCTGGTCATCGCGCATCGCCTGAGCACGGTACAGAATGCCGACCGGATCCTGGTCGTCGACCGGGGCCGGATTGTCGAACAGGGAGCCCACGAAGAGCTGCTCGAGTCCCGCAAGCTGTATTACGAACTGGTCAACAGCCAGTTTCTCAAACAGTCGGATGCTGGATAGGCTTCAGGCCGGATGGGTTCATCCGGGGTGGATCAATTATCTGCTGCTGCCGGTATCCTGGCTCTATGTCCTGCTGCACGGCATCAAGGCGCTGTCGTATCGGGTCGGCATCCGCTCTCCCGCAAAACCCGGCATTCCGGTCATCGTGGTCGGGGCCATCAGCGTGGGCGGAAGCGGCAAGACCCCGCTGGTGATCGCCCTGGGAAAGCATCTCAGACAGCAGGGCTATCGCCCCGGCGTGATTTCCCGCGGGTACCGGGGGCGCTCGGCCGCCTGGCCGAGGCTTGTCGAGCCCGATACCCTGGTCTCCGAGGTCGGAGACGAGGCCGTCCTGATCCGCTCATCGGCCGACTTGCCGGTTGCGGCAGGCCCGAACCGGATCGAGGATGCGCGATTGCTGATCGACCGGTGCGGCTGCGATGTCATCATCAGCGACGACGGATTCCAGCATTTCGCCCTGGGCCGCGATCTGGATATCGTGGTGGTCGATTCCGACATCGGCACCGGCAACGGGTGGTGCCTGCCCGCCGGCCCCTTGAGGGAACCCCGGTCCGGCCTCGGGCGGGCCGACATCGTGGTGGAGAACGGCGCCTTCACAGACGCCCGCACGAGTGCCGGTCATGCGATGCACATGGAATTTCTCCGGGCCCGGAACCTTGAGGACGGCGCGCTCTCGGATGTGGCCGACTTTGCGGGCAACCGGGTCCATGCGGTCGCGGCGCTCGGCAATCCGCAACGGTTTTTCACCCAGCTTGAAGACCTCGGGCTCGATATCGATCGGCACCCGTTTCCCGATCATCATCCCTTCCGGGCGGAGGATTTGGAATTTGCCGGCGATGCGCCGGTTCTCATGACCGAAAAGGATGCCGTTAAGTGCCTGGATATGCCCAATGCGCGGCGGTTGTGGGCCGTGGAGGCCAGGGCGGTCGTGGACGACGGATTCTATTCCCGGATAGACCGAGCCCTGAAACAATTGGACCCGGACGGTCCCGGTGCCGGTTGAGATGAGGCGCACGACCCTCTCGTCCCGCCGGTCGGATTTCCCCGGCCGCTTCGCCCTCGACTATAATTTCTCCGAACTGCCGGCCGGGCGCTTGCGGATGACGAGGCGGTCCGCCCCCGCCGGTGCGATCAGACAGTCGTGAAGATTCTTTTATGAGCAATCCGTTTCACATCATCATTCCTTCCCGCTACGCCTCGGTCCGTCTGCCCGGCAAGGCCATGGCCGACATTGCCGGCAAGCCCATGATCGCCCGCGTGATCGAGCAGTGTCTTCTCAGCGACGCCCGGAGCGTTGTCGTTGCAACCGACGACGTCCGGATCCGGGAGGCGGCGCTCGGTGCCGGTGCCGACGCCGTCATGACCTCGGACAGCCACCGCTCCGGGAGCGACCGCATCGCCGAGGCGGTCGGGATCCTGAACCTTGGGGACGACGAGATCGTCGTCAATGTCCAGGGCGATGAGCCGAGCATGCCGCCGGCCTTGATCAACCGGGTTGCCGAGGCGCTTTCCGAACCCGGAGGGCATGCGATGTCGACCGCGGTGGCGGAGATGGAGCGTGACGCGGACATGGCCGATCCCTCGGTGGTCAAGGCGGTTGTCGACGCCCGGGGCGACGCGCTGTATTTCAGCCGGGCGCCGATACCGTTCAGCCGGGACCGCGCCGATCAGGCCGTCATGATGGCGAGAAGGCATATCGGCATCTACGGCTATCGGGCCGGATACATCCGACAGTTTGCGGCGCGCGCCCCGAGCCCGCTCGAGGAGACGGAGCGGCTGGAGCAGTTGCGGGCGCTGTGGCACGGGGACCGGATCCGGTGCGTTGAGGCCGGGTCTTTGCCGGAGTTCGGAGTGGATACGGAACAGGATCTTGAGTCCGTTCGCCGGCGGTATGAGGCCGGGCGGAGAGGATGAGCGGGCGGATGTCCCGCATTGCGCGGTGGATTCAGTTGGTGCTAGTATTCCCGAAGCCTTCCGGGCGAGCCGGTGCCGTGCGCATCGCCGCAAGGATGGAGAGACGGGCTGTTGCCGGGCTCCCGACAGCCCGGGAATCGATCAACAAAGGAAAGCGGGAACAATGAACATCTTTTCGATCCGGTTGACCCGAGTGTTCCCGGCGTTTTCCGTGTCGGGAGGGTTTCCGGCCATGCGGGCGGGTGCATGATGCGGATCCGGGGCAAACTGCGGGGCTTGATTCTGCTTGTTGCCTGGGCCGTGTCGACCGGGGCCGGGGCCGACGGCGTGGATCTGTCCGTGTTCGGCAAGATCGGCCTTGAGACACGCTGGTATCCCGAGAACGCCGCATATCCCGGACAGCGCTCGCACCTGTTCAGCGTGTCCTCGGAGACGACCTTCCTGTTTGTGGGCGAGCAGGATCGGAGCTTCACGCTGACTCCCTATTTTCGCTACGACGCCACGGACTCGGAGCGCAATCTGGTCGATCTGCGCGAAGCCTACTATCTCGCGTACGGCGACATCGGTTCCAATGAATGGGAGTTGCGCCTGGGTGTTGACAAGGTGTTCTGGGGTGTCGCGGAGCTGCGCAACCTGGTCAACATCGTCAACCAGGTCGACCTGGTCGCCAATCCTGACGAAAAGACCCGCATGGGCCAGCCCATGGCCCGTCTGTCCCTGTCCGGGGAATGGGGTGCGCTCGAGCTGATCGGAATGCCCTATCACCGTACCCGGACATATCCCGGCAGGGGCGGCCGTTACCGCTCGGTCCCGATAGTCGACAACGATCGGGCGACCTACGAGTCCGGTTCCGCGGAGCACCACCTGGACCTGGCGGCACGGTTCAGCGGGTATGTCGGGCCGGTCGATCTCGGGCTCAGCGTGTTCCGCGGCACGAACCGGGATCCCGTCTTTGCGACCTTCGATCCGATCCGCGGCGTGACGGTACCGTATTACGATCCGATTCGTCGCGTGCTGGTGCCGCGTTACGATCTGATCCGGCAATACGGCCTTGAGGCACAGGTCACGACTGGCCCCTGGCTTCTCAAGCTCGAGGCGATTCATCGCTCCGGAATGCGGAATCTTGCCGGCCGGAAAGAGGACTATGTGGCGGCGCTGGTTGGCGGGGAGTACACGATTTACTCGGTGTTCGATTCGGCCAAGGACCTGGGCCTGATCGTGGAGTGGATTTCCGACGGGCGGGACGAAAACACGACCACCGCGTTTCAGAACGACCTGTTCCTGGCCACCCGGCTGTCGTTCAACGATGTCCAGAGCACGGAAGCCGTGTTCAGCATTGCCCTGGATCTCGACACCGATTCCCGCTCGCTGGATGCGCGGGTCGAGCGCCGTCTGTCAGACAGCTGGTCCCTCAAGGCGAATGCCACGGCAATCTGGGACACGGAGGAGGATTCCTTCTTCCACCCGGGCCGGCAGGATGACTAAGTCGCGGTGATTATGGAGTATCACTTTTAGGCGCATCTTGCCGGGGTCGCCGTCGAGTCCCGCCGG
>VYGS01000084.1:836-4693 GCA_009841725.1 Gammaproteobacteria bacterium | reverse complement strand
CCGGGAAACCGGACTGCCGGAGCGGGGCAGTCCGGTTGCTGTCCATCGCCTCAATCGAGGAAACCGAGCAGCATCTCCACCAGTTCGCGGGGCTTTTCGGCATGCACCCAATGCCCGGCATCCTCAATGGACCGGATGGACGAATGGGGAAACTGCCGAGCGATCTCATCGAAATGTTGGGGCTGGATGTAATCCGACTTGCCGCCCCGGATGAACAGGAGTTCGGCATTCGAAGGCCGGCCTTCCGGATAGCCGAACAGTTCCGCCCGGCTTCCCGATATGGCGTCGAGGTTGATCCGCCAGGCGAACCCGTCGCTCCGGCGCACCAGATTCTGAAGGAGAAATTGCCTGAGCGGGGGTTCCGGAATTTTCACCGAAAGGGCCCGATCAGCCTCGTCCCGGGAGGCAATGCGCCCAAGATCGAGTCCGTTGAGGGCGTTGATGAGATGGTCGTGATCGTGCGAGTAGGCGACCGGGGCGATGTCGATGATCGCGCTTCGACCGACCGGTCCGCCGTGGTGCTGCAGGTAGGCCATCACGGCCTTGCCTCCCATGCTGTGGCCGATCAGGCGAGGCCGGTCGATCCGGTTTTCGGCGATGAATGCCGCAAGATCGCGTGCCATGTCCAGGTAGCCCATTGAGTCGCTCCACCCGGATCGTCCGTGGTTGCGAATGTCGACGCAGAACACCTGAAAGCGCGATGACAGCTGCCCGGCGACGGAGCGCCAGTTGCTTGATGAGCCGAACAGTCCGTGAAGGACGATTACCGGCGGATTGGACGAATCGCCGCTGCTGCTGAAATTCAACGGGACAGTCATGGCAGATCGTGAAGGGTGAAGGCCGACGATGCGAGCGGATTGAAGGGGCTATCCGTCCCGCTCGAGCAGGTGCGGGCCGTCGTTGACCGGTCGGTTCACCAGTTTTCTGACCGGGTAGGATGCAAACTCTTCCGGGTGCTGCTGATGGCTGATGATGTGCAGCCAGTCGGAGCCGTTGGCAAGCCAATCGAGGGCGTGATGCCGATTGACCCGGACCGGCATGCGCGGATGAATGTCGGCCAGGGGTCCCATGGCCGTGCGCGTGATGATGGTGCAGGAGTAGAGGGGTTCGTCGGCTTTCGACCAGATGTCCCATATCCCGGCCAGCACCAGGGGCTCCCCGTTATCAAGATGAATGAAATAGGGTTGCTTCTCGCCGGCTTCTCCTTTCCACTCGTAGTAGCCCCGAATCGGAATCAGACAGGTTCGAGACTGCTTCCACGCGGTCCGGAACGCCGGTTTTTCCTCCATCGTCTCGATTCTTGCGTTGAAGGTGGCGAACTGGGGATTGATCTCTTTCGACCAGGACGGAACCAGGCCCCAGCGCATTCCCCGGCCGACCGGCTTTTTTTTCCAGTGATCGAAAGCCAGCACGGGGATGTTGCGACTCGGGGCAATGTTGTAGCCGGTGTCCGCCGCATACGGCCAGCCTTCGAGAATGTCTTCCCAAACACCGGGATCGTCGATCAGGTTGGCGAATCGTCCGCACATGGAAGTTGGCCCAGCTTGCTGTCGTCCGGAGACGGTTACACGACAAGTATAACCGTGTCCCGTCAAATCGGGAACCGGCATTCCTTCGGGCAAAAGCGTTTGCGCGGTTGGACGAGACGGCGGCAGGGCGGTCGGATCGCAATCGAACGGTGCCGACATCCTTCTCTCGCCGAGGAGGGACGTTCGCCGATTCCGCCTCCGGGACTCGGGAAGCGCCCCTGAAAACGGGGCGGCCATGGGTGCCCTGGAGCTGAGCGTGTTTTTCAGGAAGCCTTGTCGAGCGCCTCCAGAAATTTGTCCGCCTCACCCGGGTGCATGCCGATGCACTGTTCGGGATAGGGAAATCGCCTGCCGGCCACCTCGGCATGAAACGTTGTCAGCGCGGCGACACGCTCCTCGTACATCTGCCTGTGCAAGCGGCCCAAATCGCCGAACGCGTGGGCATGCTTGGGCGGCGTGTCCTCTTCGCTGTCCTCTCCGCAGATATCCGCCATGAACAGGAAGACGGCGTCTCCGACATTGCCGGAACCCAGCGATATCGTGAAGATGGAGGTCTTGTCATTGACCGCCCGCAACACCTCCTCGGCGATGCATTCGGCTTCGACGGCGAACACCCCCGCGTCTTCCATGCGTTTTAGCGTGCGAAAAATCCGCATCGCCTCTTCGGCAGTCCGGCCCCATGCACGCAGGCCGCCGCACCAGTGGCTGAACGTGGGAATCAGGCCGATATGGGCCTGTACCGGGATGTTCTCCCGCGCCAGCATTTCGATGATGTCGTAGGAGCGCAGCGTATAGTACATGTCCGCGCCCTTCTGCATCCGGTCGATGGCATTGGCCAGGATCTCGTCCGCCGTTGCGTACTGCGCCCAGGTCATGCCGGTGCCCATGAACTGTGTCGGCGCAATCCTGCGCGCTTCCTCGACCTGCTCGTCCCAGACGGTAAGAAGATCGATGCCGGCATCGACACAGGCCCGGATCTCCGTCGCATCCTTGGGGTTGCACATGCTGAGGCGCTTTCCCGAGCCCTTGACCGCTTTCAGGTCCGAGATTGTATAGTTGCGCTTTGCGGGCCTTCGGCTAAAGTCATAAATCTGTTTCATGGAATATTTCTTGTTTACTGCAGGTGTTATGCCTCTTCAATCGTCCTCCTCAAACTGTCACGAAAGAGCTGAAAGCTTTTGGAATGGTTCTCCTCTACATTCATGTGTTCCGCAATCTTTCGTGCCCATTCGCATTTAACCCTTCCAATTTCTGGGTATCCGGATCGTTTCAGACCGGTGCTTCCAGACGAGTGAATTGCATCCGCGAGTATTTCCCATGTTCCGCATATGCTGTCTTGGGTATATTTACCCAAAATATTGCGCTTTGCCTTCGGATAGGCAGCATTAACTGCATGGATATCTCCCAGCAACCATGCCTCGATCTCTTCAATGGCAAGACGGAAGATTGTATTGGGCGCCGGGTTACAACTTTCGAGCAGATCAACCAGTTCCTGTTTGAATTCAATACAGTTTCTGTCGTCTAGATCAACGACAACCACCACAACATTAGAAAAACCTCGGAAGCTTTTTCCATACCCCTTGAGTAATCTGGGGAGTTGGTCCAGAAGAAGTCGTTTCTTCGGATCACCCGGTTTGTTCATACCTTTAGGTATGTTTCCGATTCCTTTATATGGATGAATTTTCCATGAATGTTGACTGGCATTGGGATGGAGTATCTTGCTCATCAGAGCTGAAATGAGTTCTTTTCCAGATTGATCTTCGATCAGGATTTCAAAATGCATTTCATCACCGATCCAGATAATCGCTGTACCAAAGTCCACCTAGAGGAAGACCTTCTTCAACCATTGCTTCGACGACCGGATATTCGCTTGCTCTGTGGATCGTGGAAAATCCATCCGTATCTTTTTCCAAAATCCAGGTTTCTTCTGGAGATAAGGCATTGACAAAATAGGGTTGGTGAGTCGTGACGAAAACCTGTGATGGATTTTTTTTTCGAGAAGCATGATCGCGAAACTCGCCCGCCAACACTTCCAGTAGTTTGTGATAAAGCCCATTTTCGGGCTCTTCAATGCAGATGAATGGCGGTGGATTCGGATCCTCCAGCATAAGGAGATAGGCGAATACTTTCAATGTTCCGTCGGACATCTGCTGCGCATACAGCTCTTTTTCGAATCCTTCTACTTGAAATTTGAGCAGTAGCCGGTCATCGGCAGTGCGCTCGGTGCCGATGTGGTTGATGCCGGGCACTTTCCGGGCAATGGCATCTAGAATTCGGCGAAACCTGTCGGGATATTCCCGTTTCATATGCTGGACAACGTTTCCGACA
>VYGS01000084.1:0-826 GCA_009841725.1 Gammaproteobacteria bacterium | reverse complement strand
CTCCATGCACACTCAAATGTCGTTGAGGGCCGGCGAGGGGCAGGCTGCGTGCTGCGTCAGGCGAAAAATAGCTCAAGTACCATCCTTCGATGAATTGCCGGAATGAAGAAATTCGAGGGTGTTGCTTCAGGGTTCCCAGCGTCGCGATTCCCAATTTTCGTTTGTCGTCCAGTTCAACTTCATCCCTTTCGGCACTCTCCTCGTCTTTGGTGGACAATATGAATTTCAGAAGCGCGGCGATGTCGTCTGTCGTTTCGTCATCAATTTGGGGTCCTTGCGCATCGCCTCTCCAGACGACCCCATTGCCGCCTTCCATAATCAGGAACGAAAATGGGCGACCGTGCCGTTGTCCACTTCTGCGTTGGCGCAGGCGTTCGCTGGATACGAAGGGGCGCTCGCTCGAATCCTTGTCGATTGCAAGCTCATACGTTATGGGGCGGGCGTTGCTGTTTTCCCGATAGTAGATTTCGAATTCAATGGGGCCGTTTTGGCCTTGAGAACGGATACGGTCGAATCCACCCCGGCCATGGGTGTCGCAAGCCTCTTCCACGCCAAGCTTCAGACAGTCTGCCAGAAAGCCAAAAGCATCAAACAGGGAACTCTTGCCTACACCGTTCCGTCCTATAACGACGGTCATCGGCGCAAGCGGCAGATTATGTTGAGTATTCCAAAGTTTCCCCAGAGTAACATCCTTGAGTACTCGATAGTTTTTGAACCTGATTCCTTCAATCTTCGCCATCGTATTGCCAGTATCTTGATAGATTCATCGGAAAATCAACTATTATATTGCACCTCTCTTTTCACCACATATCATGCTGTAGCCTTC
>VYGS01000138.1 GCA_009841725.1 Gammaproteobacteria bacterium | reverse complement strand
GCATCAGGTGGTCGGAGGGGGCGGAAATGTAGCGGACCCGGTCGACCAGGAACCGGCGGGCCCACAATCCCGACAGTCCGAACACCATGGCGAAGCCCGCGTACACGCCGAACGGCGAGACGGCCGCCACCCAGATCCACACGGGATCGGTGAAGTAGCGCAGGTGCCGGATCAGCACGACCAGCAGGGCGAAATGGAAAATCCATCCGAAGATCCAGGTCCACTTGCTCGCCTTGAACAGGCTCTCGAAGAACACCGTTTCGCGGAACATGCGACCGACCACGCCCCGGGCCGTGGTGGGAGCCGGAGTGGTCGGTATCTTGTACGGCGCGGGCGTGCGGGCGTAGATCCGGATCTTGCGGGCGACACCCAGCAGCAGGATCAGTGTGGCGAGATAGAAGGCTCCCGCATAAAGATAGGTCAGCGCTGACACGGCCATGAGTATCGTCCATCCGAAGTGCCCCGGTCTAATCGGGCCGGGCGCTCGCGGCGGGCAACGCCGGAAGCAGGCCGGAAGCCTGTCGTCCAATCGCTGTCCGCAAGCCGCCTTGCGGACGGATCGGTTCCGGGGATGCCGGGCCTAGACGCAGCCGGTCGGCTTCGGCAATCCCGCGTACTTGCAGGCCTGCTTGGCGGGGCCATAGGGAAACAGTTCATAAAGATAGCGGCTGTTGCCCTTGTCCTTGCCGAGCCGTTTGCCGATCGCCTTGGTGAGCACCCGCACCGCCGGCGCGATCTGGTACTCGTCGTAATACTCCCGGAGAAAGTTGACGACCTCCCAGTGGTTGTCGGTCAGATCGCAGCCGTCTTCCCGGGCCATGGCCTCAGCCAGATCATGGCTCCAGTCCGACAGGTTGGCGAGATAGCCTTCTTCATCCGTCTCGTAGGACTTACCGTTGATTTCAAGTGACATCTGCTACTCCGTACTCATGAATAATGGGTTGATTGAAAGATTCGCGCACGGGGACGGGCCGGTACCCGGCATGCGCCCGCATTCAAAGCCATGACTGCACCTTCGGCTGCTCGACGGCCAGTTTCACGAAGGCGGCATAATCGACGATCTCGACGCCGTCGATCAGCCGGCCCGGATCGATGCCGCGCGCCAGGAGGTCCGGGCCCAGAACGCAGACGGTCCGGTCGGCCAGGGCATCGCGGATCGTCCCGGCCATCTCGCCCCCGGCAAGCGCCCCGTACACGCCGTCCTCGATCAGGAGGATGCTGGAACCCGCCGACGACAGGCGAAGGCAGGTCTCGAGGCTGTTTTTCTCGAACGGCGACTTGTTGACGATGTGAAGCACGATCAAGGTTCCTTCAGAAATTGAGAATCACGTCCGACTCGTCGATGATCCGGCGCATCTCTTCGGCGCTCACCACGTGGATCAGCGGCTTTTCCTCCCAGTCGTCGTCCTCGTCCTTGTAGACCAGGGGCATCAGGTCCTCCTGCGACAGCCCCCGGCGCTCCAGGGATTCGCGCTCCACATAGACGCGCTTGACGTCGTAGTCGCCCAGCGCCCGATAGGTCGCGCTGAAGTTCTTGGTGCCGATTTTCCCGGTGTCCTGCCCCGACTTGAGCTGAAACACTCCGTCGTCAAGATAGGCCATGGCGACATCCTGTTCGAACGCGGCGCCGATCAGGGCGACCTCCAGCCCCTCCTGGGCATAGTTCGAGCCGTGCGGGGCCCGGCGGTTGACATACAGGAATTTCTTGACGGTGCCGCTCGTGAATTCTTCGCTCAAGATCCTCTTCCTCCGAACATACGATCGACGAGTGCGGTCAGTCGCCGAATGCCACCATCCGGTCGGCCTGGATTCCCGCCTCGATCAGCTGGCCCAGTCCGGATATCCGGAACCCTTCGGCGATATTGTTCGCATCCTTGCCGTTTCGCCGTTGCTCGTCCTCGTCGACCACGCCGCGCCGCTGGGCGGCCGCCACGCACACCACCAGATCCAGATCGTGCCGGCGGGCGAGATCGCTCCAGCGATCCGTGATGTGCCGGTCGTCCTGCGGGGGCGTCGTCAGCCGGGTTCCGTTGTTGACCCCGTCGTGATAGAAGAACACCCGGATCACCTCGTGTCCCTGCTCGAGCGCCGCCGTAGTGAAGTGGAACGCGCTGTCGCTGGCCTGATGCGTGTAGGGCCCTTCGTTGACCAGGACTGCAAGCTTCATCACAACTCCGCAGGCCGACCGCTAGAAGCGGATATGGGCCGAGGCGTTCAGGCTCTTGCGCGAACCGCGCCAGTTGTCGATATGATACTTGGTGAACGGCAGGCCGGTCAGCTCGAAGAATCTCGGCCAGCCGATCCGGTCCACCCACTCGTTCATGCGTTCCCAGTCCTTCGCGTCCCGCTGATAGGCCTTCAGGATCTTCTTGACGATGGCCGTGGCCTCGGGCCAGCGCGGCGGGTTGTTGGGGACGCCGCCAGCGACCAGTTTCTGGAAGCTCGGCTTGCTGCGGGCGTTGGAGTGGTTGCCGCCCACCCAGATCGCCAGCTTGGAATGCTCCGGATCGTTGATCTGCATCGGTGGACAGGGCGGATAGCAGGCCCCGCAGCAGATGCATTTCTTCTCGTCGACCTCGAGGCTCGGCTTGCCGTTGACCATCGCGGGACGAATCGCCGCAACCGGGCAGCGGGCCACCACCGAGGGCCGCTCGCAGACATTGGAAACCAGGTCGTGATTGATTTTCGGGGGCTTGGTGTGCTGGACGTTGATGGCGATGTCGCCCTGCCCGCCGCAGTTGATCTGGCAGCAGGAGGTCGTGATGTGCACCCGGTTCGGCATCCGGCAGTTCCGAAATTCGTCGATCAGCTCGTCCATCATCGCCTTGACCACGCCGGACGCGTCGGTGCCCGGAATGTCGCAATGCAGCCATCCCTGGGTGTGCGAGATGAACGCGACCGAATTGGCGGTTCCGCCCACGACGAAGCCTTCCGCCTCCAGCGCGTCGATCAGCGGCTCGACCTTCTCCTCGCGGTCCACCATGTACTCGATGTTGCTGCGTATGGTGAAGCGGACATGGCCGTCGCCGTACTTGTCGCCGATGTCGCAAAGCTTCCGGAGCGTGTAGACGTCGAGAATGCGCTGGGTGCCGGCCTTGACCGTCCAGATGGATTCTCCGCTTTCGGCATGATGCACCAGAACGCCCGGGCGCGGGTGTTCGTGGTATGTCCACTGCCCGAAGTTGCGGATCATCGCCGGATGCATGTACTGCATGCCGTCCGGGCAGCCCGACTCGATCGGGCGTCGCATGTCCTGAAGACCCATGTCGCTAACCTCCCGCAGCGGCTGCGCGCTTGCGTTCAAACCATTTTTCGGCCTCCTCGTCCCATCCGTCCATGCGGACATAGGAACTTTCACGCGGGTGCGCGATCATGTTGGGGTCGACATCCAGATCGACGCCCTCGAGGAAGTTGACCAGCCCGATCCGCTCGATCATCTCGCCGCAGCGCTCGTGCTCCAGGCCGTTCTCCGCCCAGAAGTCGATGATGTTCTCGGCGATCTCGACGATCTTCTCGTAATCCTCGTCGGTCTCGAGCTTCATGAAGGGCACGACCACGGTGCCCATCAGATCGCCGATCTTGAGCGTGCGCTTGCCACCGATCAGGACCGTGACGCCCCGGTCGTCTCCGGGGGAGAGCGCCCGGTTCATGACATTGAGGCAGTGCATGCACTTGACGCAGTTGCGGTTGTCGATCTCCAGCCTGTCCTCGTCGGTCAGGGACATGCAGCGGGTCGGGCAGCGCGTAATGACGTTGTCGATGACGTACTGCCGGCCCTTGGCCTCGACGAAGCGGGCCACCTGCTCCTCGTCGACCTTGATGTCGTCCCGCCAGGTGCCGATCACCGCAAAGTCGGCGCGCTCGATCGAGTTGGTGCAGTCGTTCGGACAGCCCGAGATCTTGAACTTGAACTTGTAGGGCAGGGCCGGACGGTGGACGTCGTCGGTGAAATTGTTGACCAGTTCGCGCTGCAGGCGATGCTCGTTGGTGCAGGACTGCTCGCAGCGCGCGGCACCCACGCAGGACATGGCGGTCCGGACACAGGGTCCGGCACCCCCGAGATCGAAGCCGTAGTCGTTGATCTCGTCAAAGAAGTGCTGGGTGTTTTCGGTCGTGGCGCCGATGAACATGATGTTGCCGGTCTGGCCGTGGAACGTGACCAGGCCGGACCCCCACCGCTCCCAGCTCTCGCCCAGCTGACGTAGCATGTCGGTGGTGTAGTGGTTGCCCGCGGGCGGCTGCACCCGGAGCGTGTGGAATTCCTTCGAATCCGGGAACTGCCCACCGACTTCCGAGAACCGGGGGATGATTCCGGCGCCGTAGCCGAAGACGCTGACGGTGCCGCCCTTCCAGTAGCCCTTGCGGGTTTCGTAGGAGTGCTCCAGCTGGCCCAGAAGGTCGTTGGCGACCCCGTTGATGCGCTCGTCCGGATGCCTGTCGCGGAGATTCTTGATACCTGAAATGAAGCTCGGCCAGGGACCGGACTCCAGTTCGTCCAGCATTGGCGTGTCGTGATACTTGTCGCTTCTGTCGCTCATGATGCTCTCTCCCCCTGTTGTCGTTGGCCGGATGGTTTCCGCTTGTTCTTGTTGGATGCGACGTGCCGCCGCATGCCATGTTATTGTGCGATCCGGAATGAATCTTATTTTAGGTTTTCATCGACGCACGGCTCCAGTCCCCCAATAGGATAAACCCCCATGCGGCCTTATCCCCATAGGGGTATGGACGGCCCCGTATCCGGCAGGTCAAATTATACCATGTGCGCATCCGGGCACATTTTCGGGCCGCGCATCCACTCCACAGCACCAGGCACAGACATTCCGATGAACGAGAAGCGGCAGCTCATCCGGCAAATGCTCGAGATGCAGAAGACATTCATGGAAATCGAAAAGACGCAAGGGATCGACTTCGAGAACTACTATGCGGCCGAGGGCGGGGACGAACTCGCCAAATACCAGGAGCAATACACGGAACTGGCCAACCGGCTGGTGGAACTCGCCCACCAAGAGAAAGGCTCAAGCCGCTGACGATCCCCGGGCCAGCGCGGCCCGCCCTGTCGACGGCGGATCCGGCACCGCGGGCCGGACACGGCGCAAGGGCTATTCCTTCCAGTTTTCGGCTTCGTCGGTCGAGCGCGCCTTGCCGTCGTCATAGCCGGCCTGCCAGGCGTCGGTCATGCGCTGCTCCTCGATCTCGGGATTGCCCAGATAGCCGCTTGCCCAGCCCAGGATGTACTGTCTCTGGACCTTCATCTGCTCGAGGCGCTTGATGGTTTCATAGTAGATGTTCTGCATGGTCCTGCTTCGGATTTGCGTGGATGATTGCCGGGCGGAGCATTTGTCGCCGCCGTCGCACGAGAAGATACCAGTTCCACCCTGACACCGGCACTACCCATTTGAACAATGGAGTTCTATTTCCTTGGTGATATGCCACACGCACACGGTCCCCGGCAGGATGGTCAGGAGGTCGCCGTCGAATACCCTGACCGGTTCCTCGCCGTCCGCCCGGATTTCCGCCTCGCCCTCCGCGACATAGTACGTCTCGCTCACCTCGACCCGGCGATGATGCACGCCGACCGGCTCATGGCGCACCGGCCAGTCATCCACATTAAGGATCTCGAGCTTCATCGGGGAAGGCCCGTGTTCAACCAGTACCTGACTCATGCTTCTCTCTTTCGTCGTCCGGGAGCTCCCACGTGATCCGGCCGAGCCCGCCGTTGCGGATATCCCGGACCAAGACCCGGCCCGCCTTGTCGAGATCCACCGCGCCGCCTTTCACCAGGCAACCCCGGCGTTGTCCGATCTCGTCGAGAAGTTCCGTCGCGGTCATCTCCAGGGTCTGGATATTGTACCGCTTCATGAGCCGGTCGCCGTAATCGGATCGGAGAAATTCGAGTGCGAACAGCGCGATGTCGTGGTAGCTGATCGCGGTGTCCCGGATCGCGCCGGTGACCGCGAGACGGAATCCGCTCTCTCTCGACTCGATCTTCGGCCATGTCAGTCCCGGGGTGTCCAGCAACGAGAAACCGTCGGCAACCCGGATGAGTTGCTGCTGGCGGGTCACGGCCGGTTCGTCCGCGGTTTTCGCCACCGCCCGGCCGCCCAGGGCGTTGATCAGGGTCGACTTGCCCGAGTTGGGAATACCCGTGACCATGGCGACGATCCGCGGTCTGCTCCGGCCGGATCGCTCGACGATGTCCCGGCAAATCGCCGGTATGCGCAGAACCTGCGCCCGCTTTCGCACATCCGCCACCAGAACCTGCCGGCCCATTCTCTCGAGCATGAACCGGCGCCAGGCTTCGGTCCGCTTCGGATCGGCCAGGTCGGGCTTGGACAGCACGGTGACCCGGGGCTTGTCTCCGCGCAGCGTCTCGATCAGGGGATTCATGCTGCTGCCGGGAATCCGGCTGTCGAGAATCTCGATGAACACGTCCACCCGGGAGGAGGCCTTGCCGATCTCCTTTCTGGCCTTGTTCATGTGGCCGGGAAACCACTGGATGCTCCCGAGGTGATCCAGGCTGTCTTCGGTCATTTCGAAATATCCGTTCCGGGCATTGTCCGCGTTGCCGAAAGTATGGCATCCCGCTGGCCGGAATGCCAACCCGGGCATCGAACTGCCCCTTTCGTCGCCGGAACCTGAAGATCCGGCCCGTGTGTGCAATGCCGGGAGGAAAATCAGTCCCGCCGAATTCTGATATAGTCGCATCTCGCCTGGCCATCGTCTCCCTGTCTGCCCATGTGCATCGTGTTTCTGGCAATCCGCAAACATCCGGACTACCCCCTGATCATCGCGGCCAACCGGGACGAGTACCACAACCGTCCATCCGCAGGGATGGACTTCTGGGCGGACCATCCCCATGTCCTGTCGGGCAGGGATCTCGAGGAAGGCGGGGCCTGGCTCGGCGTGACCCGTTCGGGCTGCTTCTGCACCGTCACCAACCTTACAGCCGGGGCCAAGGCCCGGGAGGATTCCCTCAGCCGGGGGCAACTGGTCCGGCGCTTTCTGGTCGATGAGCCTCCCGGCGAGGAGTTCGGGCGATATCTTTCGGCCCGAGACTGGCGATACCGACCCTTCAACCTGATTTTCGGGCACGGCACGGACCTTTACACCTACAGCAACCGGGAGCGGCGGCTTCGTCCGCTCGAGGCGGGCTATCACAGCATCTCCAACGGACCGATGGACCACTCCTGGCCGAAAATGTCACACGGCGTGAAAAAGCTCACGGCCCTGATCGACCGGGGCGCCGAGCTCGATACGGACTCCCTGACCCGTCTCATGCAGGACCGGAATCCCCCGGCCGTCGATCCGGACGGCAACGGCGGTAGCGCCTTCTCGCCGATCTTCATCCGGGGCGACGCCTACGGAACCCGGGCCACCACCTGCCTGCTGTTCGGCCAGAGCGAAATACGCGTCACAGAATCCTGCTACGACCCGTCCGGCGAAATCGTCGCCCGGCACGACTTCACCATCGGGACCGGACATGCCGACTGAACCGGATATCCTGGTGTTCCAGCACATGCCGTGCCAGAATCCCGGGATATTCAGGCAATACGCCTCCGGCCGGAATATCCGGTTCGACGAGATCGACCTGCACGCCGGCGAACCCATCCCCGACATCCGCCGCTATGACGGCCTGTGGGTCATGGGCGGCACGATGAACGTGTGGGAAGAGGACGAGTTCCCGTGGCTGCGGGAGGAAAAGGACGCGATCCGCGAGGCGGTCGGACGGAGCATCCCGTATCTCGGCATCTGCCTCGGGCATCAGCTCCTGGCTGACGCGCTCGGCGGAACGGTGACCCGGACCGACTGCATCGAAATCGGCTCCCATGCCATCGAACCGACCGAGGAAGGCGCCGGGCACCGGTTTCTGGACGGACTGTGCGGCGACATCCGCTGGGCCAACGTGCACACCGCCGAGGTCCGCCGTCCTCCCGCGAATGCGACGATCCTGGCACGGAGCCGCGTCTGCCCCAATCACGCCATGTCGGTCGGGGACAGCGCGTATTCCGTCCAGTTCCACCCCGAGGTATGCCGGGACACCCTTTCCGGTTGGCTGGCGATCCCGCAAATCGTTCTGTTCATGACCGGCCTTCTGGGTGCGGACGGGCTCGAGGCGTTCACCGCCGGCATCGAGACAAATCGGGAGTCGACCGAGCGTGGCGCCGGGCGGCTGCTCGACAACTGGCTGTCCCTGACCTTCGGACGGTAGGAGACCCGTACGACGAGGGCCGTTCCGATACGGTATACTTGGCCGATCTTCTGAAACCAACCCGATCGGTCGTCATGAACTGGCCTGAAAATCAGATGAACGTGCTGCAGGAGCCGCTGGAACCGTGCTCGCTGTCCCCGGTCACCGGCTTCACCCGCAACGGCTGCTGCGAAACGGGTCCGCAGGACATCGGTTCCCACACCGTCTGCGTTCAGGTTACCGAACAGTTCCTGGAATTCAGCCGCAGCCGGGGAAACGATCTGAGCACGCCGCGACCCGAATTCGGATTTCCCGGACTGAAGGAGGGAGACCGCTGGTGCCTGTGCGCCCCCCGGTACGCGGAGGCCCTGGAAGTCGGCACCGCGCCGCGCGTATTCTTGCGGTCCACCCACGAAAGGGCGCTCGAATTCGTCAGCCTGGCCGATCTCATGGGTTACGCGCTGGATCTGTCCTGAATTGAACAGCGACGTTCATGTGGCCATCGCGGGCGCCGGCATCGTTGGCGTCAGCTGCGCCCTGTGGCTCCAGAGCCGGGGATTCAAGGTCAGCCTGATCGACGAGAACGAGCCGGGTTCCGGCGCGACGTTCGGCTGCGCCTGCACCATCGCCCGATACGCCTGCATACCGATCAACGATCCGGACATCCTGAAACGGTTGCCCCGGCTCGTGTTTGGCCGGGACACTCCGTTTCGGATCGATCCGGGGCACGCCCTCGTCAACCTGCCTTGGATGATCGCGTTCCTGAAATCCTGCAAGAAGCCGAAAGTGGATCACACCATACGGCATCTCGCGAGCCTGCTCGCGGCTACCGACGAGGGGCTCGGCCCGCTCATCGAGCGCTCCGGCGCCTCCGACCTGGTGGCGGGCGAAGGGTTCATGACCGTTTACCAGGACCCGGATGAATTCGAGCGCGACCTGCCGAAACATCGTCTGCGGGCCGAGTTCGGATCACCCTTCACGGAGCTCGGAGAGAACGAGATCCGGGAACTTGAGCCCGCCCTCTCCCATTCGTTCCGGCGGGGGCTGCTCTTTGACAACGCGCACCATGTCCTAGATCCGCAGAAACTGGTCGAGCGTCTTTTCCGTCATTTCATCGAATCCGGCGGGCAGCATGTCCGGGAAATGGTGCACGGCCTGGTGCACACCGAGGACGGCATGAAGATCTACATGCGCAGCCGAAGATTTCTGCGCGCTAATCGGTTCGTGATCTGCTGCGGCGCGCATTCCCGGCAGATCGAGGGCTGCGACGTGGAGCGGCTGCCCCTGGGAACCGAGCGCGGCTACCACATCCAGTATTCCGGGCGTCAGCATCTGGTCAAGCGCCCGGTTGGCTGGGGCGAGGGCGGGTTCTACGCGGTTCCCACGCAGAGCGCGCTCAGGCTGGCCGGCACCGTCGAAATCGCCGCCCTGGACAAGCCGAAGAACCCGGACCGCATCGCATACCTTGCGGACAAGGCCCGGCGGATGTTCGGCATTGACGACGAGCCCGACTCGGACTGGCTGGGATTCCGGCCGACCTTGCCCGACGCCCTGCCGGTGATCGGCCCTTCCGTCAAGGCTCCGAACACCTATTTTGCGCTCGGCCATCAACATCTCGGACTGACCCTGGGCGGCATAACGGGAAAGCTTGTCTCCGAGATCGTGGCTGGCGAGACGCCCTCGGTCGATATCCGGCCCTTCTCCGCCAGCCGCTTCAAGTAATGCTTCCTGAGATCCGCCCCGTGGATCTCTTTTCCGGCATTCTCCGGCCGATTTCGCGCAAGCCCCGGACCGCACGGTCGGATGGAGTTCAGGCATTGGCCTGATGGTATACTGTTCGACATGAGGATTTCCTCAATGTGAATGGCTGAATGAAACGGAAGCGGAGGCCAACGGGGTGGCAGCCGGCTGCCACCCCGTTGGCTGTCCAATCATTGCTGGAGTCTGTTATGCAAGCAGCATTTTCTTGTCGACAGCGCAACAGTCTATTGATCAGCCCGTCCTGGTCCCTGCTTCAAGGGGCCAGTAATGATGCGATAAGGAAATTGACGTGAATACCGGCACGCTCCCCATCAATTTGCACCATCTGTTGCAGCACAGGACGATCGAGAGTGAGCGCGTCGAATACAAGGCTGGCTGGAATCCGACGGGTGTGCTGCATTCCCTTTGCGCATTCGCCAACGACTTCCACAATCTGGGCGGCGGCTATGTAGTGTTGGGCATAGAGGAACAGGACGGCCGTCCCGTATTGCCGCCCAAGGGGCTGAGTCCGAACACTGTCGACAAGATTCAAAAGGAATTGCTGAATCTGGGCAACTCTGCGATTCAGCCACCCTACCATCCGCTGACGTCGACATATGAAATCGAATCGAAGACGATCCTCGTCCTGTATGCCCCGGGAGGCGAAACCCGACCCTACAAGGCAAGAGTCAGTCTTTCGCGAGACAACCCGGAATGGCGCTACTACATACGCAAGCACAGCAGCAATGTCCGAGCGAAAGGCCAGGATGAACTCGAATTGCTCAGGTTGGCCGCTACGGTTCCGTTTGACGACCGTTACCGTCAAACCGCGTCTTTGCAAGACCTTTCCATTCGATTGATCCTGCATCATCTGGAAGATGTGGGAAGCGAACTTGCCCTGGAAGCCGCTGATCTTCCAATTGAGACGCTGGGCCAGCGCATGAATATTGTTGGCGGCCCCCCGGAAACCCTGCTTCCAAAGAATGTCGGTTTGCTGTTTTTCAACGAAAAGCCGCATGAGTTCTTCCCGGCGACACAGATCGACGTGGTTTGGTTTCCGGACGGCCCCGGTGGAGATTACTTCGAGGAAAAGGAATTCAGGGGACCGGTATCCATGATATTGCGCGATGCAATTTCCTATATCGAACGGAACTATCTCAAGGAGTCCGTCATCAAGCATCCGCACAAACCCGAAGCTGAACGATTCTGGAACTTTCCCATAGGTGCAATCGAAGAAGCACTGGTCAATGCCGTCTATCATCGCTCGTACGAAGAGCGCGAGCCGGTGGAGGTGCGCATTACTCCGGAGGAGTTGCTGGTCTTGAGCTATCCGGGCGCTGACCGCTCGGTTCGAATGGAGGACTTGCAGCAGGGGCAGGCAACCAGCCGTCGCTACCGGAACCGGCGTATCGGCGAATTCCTGAAGGAGCTGGAACTCGCGGAAGGCCGGTCGACGGGGGTTCCCAAGATCTTGCGCACGATGCGGCAGAACGGTTCTCCGGCTCCTGTTTTCGAAAGCGACGACGACCGAACTTTTTTCCGGGTTCGCCTTCCAGTGCATGAGAAGGCATTGCCGACGGCAGCCGAACAAGATTTGCTACAAGATAACTTGCTGATAGAAGAAAAGTTGTCTCCCACCGACCATGTGACCGACCATGTGACCGACCATGTGACCGGTCATATGGAACAGATAGTCGCTGCACTCGTCGGGGAAATGAGCCGCAGCGATTTACAGTCGGTACTCAAACTTAAACACCGGCGGAGTTTCACAAAAATCTATCTGCATCCTGCCCTCGACGCCGGACTGATTGAAATGACGTTGCCCGATAAGCCGAAAAGTCAGAATCAGCGTTATCGGCGAACTGCTGCCGGAGAGACATTGGTCCGGATAATCAAGAGCAGGGACGGCCCATTATGAACACAGCCCCTATAGTTTCCAAAGCCCGGAGTTCCAGCACGACCCTTGCGATTCACATAATACCGCCCTGACATCCGCCCGGGGGTTCTTGCGGTCCGGGACCGGACATGCCAGTTGATACTTTCCGTATCCAGAGATCAGGAGTCCAATTTCATACAAATGGAAGCTCGAAAGAAATCAATACGATATTTTCTCTTTCTGTTTTTCGGCCTGGAGCGCACTATCCCTCCCCGAGGTCGAAATCGTCAAGACATGCTTGTAGAGCCTGATGTGTCAAGAGCCTACCGCCGAAATATTCTCGCGCTTGCAGGTATCGTGTCGATGGCCGGATTTGCAGGGGCGAATCCCCAAGAGCTCAGTCTGTTTGGAATAGGACTTTCGGGAGACAGGGGGATACTTGTCCTTGGTCTGGGAATAGTTTTGACCCATCTATACTGGTTTTTCATGAGATATCACTCCCTGAAAGAGGATGGACTGGTTGAGATAGCAACAGGCGAGTTCGGTTTGAATATCGAGAAACGTAAAATATCCATCCCTGGTTTGAATGCGTATCCCGTCCGAAAAAACGCCGATCTGATTTCGAATTACGTCGCCGTCACCCTGACGGGGATTTCATGGTATTTTGTCATGGGATGGATGGGATGCTTCTGACAGGAGAAATTCGATTCCGAGAATTTTGCAAATTTCCCGAAAAATGAGGCATGATCAGTCCGATTGATCAAGCCGGGAACCGCAAGGCTTGCGCAAAGCAGGCCGGTTGCGCAACCATGATCCAGGATACCCGCGCGGGTGCTGATCCGGCATCGGGAAATTCGCATTCGACAGGTTGAGGCCATCATGCAAAGCCCAGACGACAACGCCCCGAACGGAACGGAAACGTCGAACAAGGGGCTGTTTGGCCGCTACGAAATCGATCCCGCCTTCTACGACGAGATGTTCTCTCCCGACGGGGCGCCCTATGCGCACTGCCGGGCATTGTGGGAGGCCTTGGACGGCATGTCGCCCGACGAGCTTCTGAAGATGCAGTCGCAGGTGGAGCTGTCCTTTCTGCACGACGGCATCACCTTTTCGGTCGCCGGCGAAAACAGGACGCTGGAGCGGATCATCCCGATCGACTGCCTGCCCCGGGTTCTCAATCTCGAGGAGTGGAACCATATCGAAACCGGACTCACGCAGCGGCTGAGGGCGCTCAACCTGTTCCTGCAGGACATCTACAACGAGGCCCGGATCCTGAAAGACGGAGTGATCCCTGCCGACATGATTCTCGGGTGTCCCCAGTACCGGCCCGAAATGCGGAACATCGGCCTGCCGCAAGGGGTGCACGTCTCCGTATGCGGCACCGACCTCGTCCGCGACAACAGCGGATTCAAGGTGCTGGAGGACAACCTCCGGGTCCCCTCCGGCGTCTCGTACATGCTCGCCAACCGCAAGGCCGTCAAGTCGAACCTGCGCAGCCTGTTCCGGCAATATTCGGTGCGGAGCATCGAGCACTACGGCGCATTGCTCAGACAAACCCTGAGCGAGCTTTCCCCGCGCGATACGGAGGACCCGTGCGTCGTGCTCCTGACTCCGGGCGTCTACAACTCGGCGTTCTACGAGCACGTCTTCCTGGCCCGCGAGATGGGCATCGAGATCGTGCAGGGCCCGGACCTGCTGGTCCACAACGGATTCGTCTACATGCGGACCACCGACGGGCTGAAGCGGGTGGACGTGATCTATCGCCGCGTCGACGACATCTACATCGACCCGCTGACCTTCCTGCCGGACAGCCAGCTGGGCGTGCCGGGACTGTTCCACGCCTTCCGGCTCGGGAACGTGGCGATTGCCAACGCGCCGGGCACCGGCGTGGCCGACGACAAGAGCGTCTATGCCTATGTTCCGGACATCGTCCGGTACTACCTCTCGGAGGAGCCCGTCCTCCCGAACGTCGAGACCTACCTGTGCCGAAATCCCGGGGATCTCGAATACACGCTGGACAATCTCGACAAGCTGGTGGTCAAGATGGTCGGCGAATCGGGCGGCTACGGCATGCTGGTCGGACCGCATGCCACCGCCGAGGAGCGCGACCGGTATGCGCGGCATCTGCGCGACGATCCGGCGAACTACATTGCCCAGCCCACCCTGGACCTGTCGCGGATGCCCTGCCTGACTCCCGAAGGCGCCGCGCCGCGCCACGTGGACCTGCGCCCCTTCGTGCTGCAGGGCCGGGACATCAACATCGTTCCGGGAGCCTTCTGCCGGGTCGCCCTGACTCCGGGATCGCTGGTCGTGAATTCAAGCCAGGGCGGCGGCGGCAAGGACCTGTGGGTGGTCGGGGTGTAGCCGATGCTGTCGCGAAACGCCTACGGACTGTACTGGATCGGACGCTACATGGAGCGGGCGGGCTTCGTCAGCCGCCTCGTCATCGACCAGTTGCGGGCCATCCAGGACCGCCCCGTCGAGGACATCGACATCGGCTGGCGGCGCCTCTATTCCGCGCTCGGAAGCGACCCGGTCGGGGGCCGGCTCGATCCCAATCTCGGAGAGGAGCAGGTCATGCTGGCGGATGTCTACACCCTGACCGACGATCTGGTCTTCGAGGCCGCCAATCCCGATGCGGTCCTGTCCTGCTTCGCGGCCGCCCGGGAAAACGCCCGCCAGATTCGCAACAACATCACCTACGAGATGTGGACCTGCCTCAACGTTTCCTATCTCGAAATGCGGGACACCCAGCTGCTGGACATCTGGAACAAGCAGCCCGAGGACTTCCTGGTGAAGGCGGCGCTGGCCGTGCGAACCTTTCTGGGAGTCGCGCACAACACCATGTACCGGGATCACGGGTGGCACTTCTTCCAGCTCGGCCTGTATCTGGAGCGGGCCCTCAGCATCACCTCGCTGCTCGAATCACACATCCGGCTTTTCCCGACCTCCGAGGGGCACCGGGAATGGAACTGGAGCTCGCTGCTCGGCATCTGCGAGGTCCGGAGCGCCTTCAGGCACCTGCACACCATCAAGTTCAGGCCGAACGATGTCATCGAGTTCCTGATCGCGGACCGGCACCTGCCGATTTCGGCGCGCAACGCGCTTGCGCGCATCCTGTACTCGCTGGCCGAACTGGCCGGCGACCATCCCGAAGAGAACGACGGGCCCGGTATCCAGGCCCGTCACGCCTGGGCATTGCTCGAGCACCAGTGGCCGACCCGCAATGTCGCCGACGACGCGCAGACCCTCGGGCTCATCGACCGCATCAACAGCGCCTGCCGCCTGCTCAACCACGAGCTCGAGCAGGTCTATTTCTTTTACGAAATCGAGGACACGCCGCCATCATGAGCCCTTCGAGACATCCCCGCTTCGTCATCGATCACCGGTCCGTCTACACCTACAGCGAACCGGCGACGGGAAGCGTCATGACGGTTCATCTGCAGCCGCTTGACGAGGAGGGTCAGCGGCTCCTGTCGTTCGAGATCGACGTGGACCCGATCGCGACGCCGGTTCCCTGTACGGATATCTTCGGCAACCGCTACCATCTGTTCAACATCCACCGAAGCCACCTGCATACCGCCATACACAGCCGGTCCGTGGTCTCGACATCGGACCGCGCGCCTCTGCCGGAGCGTCTGGAGGAAGATGCCTGGGATCGCCTGGACGAGTTGCGCGACGGCATCCGCTTCTGGGACTGCCTCGCCCACGGAACATTCACCCGCCCGTCAGAGGCCCTGTCGGGCTTCGCGCGCGAGCACGGTCTGGTCCGCCGGGAGGATCCGCTCGAAACGCTCCGGACGACCTGCCGGACACTGCACGAACAATTCACCTACACGCCGAACAGCACGACCGTCGACTCTCCCATCGAGCAGATCCTCACGACCCGTCAAGGCGTGTGCCAGGACTACACCCATGTCATGATCACCCTGGCGCGAAGCTGGGGCATCCCGAGCCGCTATGTCTCGGGCTACCTGTTTCTGGAAGGGGTCGCCGGGGAACAGAGCCCGCAGGGGGCCACCCACGCCTGGGGAGAGTTCTGGCTTCCCGGAATCGGCTGGGTCGGGTTCGATCCGACCAACAATACCGTCGAAGACCATCGCCACATCCGCCTTGCCCGGGGACGGGACTACGCGGACATCGCTCCGACCCGGGGCGTGCTCTTCGGGGGCGGCGAGGCGAAGCTGGAGATTTCGGTCAGCATCGACGAGGACATCTCGGGCGGCGCTCTGCCCGGCGAGACCCGAGAGACGCACCAGCAGGGCCAGCACCCCGCTTCGTTCGACCTCAAGCGGGCCGGACATTTCGACCCCAAGCGCCAGTCCGGCGGACAACAGTAGCCGGCCCGTTCCCCGTTTGCCCTGTATCCGGCCGGTCCGGATTTGCCAAACGGGGCGCAAACCCCTATCATTCCATGCTCGGCGCCGTCCTGTGCCGCGCCATTCCGTTCCGCCGGGCGGAATGGACGGATCGGAAGCGGCGCGAAGAAACATCCCCGGCACACAGCAAATCGACGATGAAAGATCCCGTGATCACCTGCCCGGCACTCCATAAGCGGATTGACGATCCCGACGTCGTCGTGCTCGACGGTTCCTGGTATCTTCCCGGCCAGGAACGGGACGCCCGCGAGGAATTCGCCGGCCTGCACATTCCCGGCGCCCGTTTTTTCGACATCGACCGGATCTCCGATCCGGACACCGACCTGCCGCACATGGTGCCGACGCCGGACCGGTTCGCGCGGGAGGTCGAATCGCTCGGCGTCTCCTCCGGCAGCCGGGTGGTCGTGTACGACGGCATGGGCCTGTTCTCGGCGGCCCGGGTCTGGTGGTTGTTTCGCGTGTTCGGCCACGAGGACGTGAGCGTGCTGGCCGGCGGCCTGCCCGAATGGGAACGGCTGGGCTACCCGACGACCGGCGAAGCGACGGACATCCGGCCGGGTTCCTTCCAGGCCCGGTTCGATCCGCAAAGGGTCGCCTCGATGGACGACATCACGGACAATCTCGAAACCCGCGACGCGACGGTTCTGGACGCCCGCCCGCAAGCGCGGTTCCTGGGCCGGGCCCCCGAGCCCCGTCCCGAGTTGCCAAGCGGACATATGCCCGGAGCGCTCTCGCTGCCCTTCACCGACCTGCTTCGCGAGGGACAGCTGAAACCCGCCGACGAACTCGAACAGGTGTTCGAAGGGCTCGGCATTCGGCCGGACACATCGCTGATCACGTCCTGCGGTTCCGGCGTCACCGCGTCCGTGATCACCTTGGCGCTCTGTCGCTGCGGTCACGGCCTGCAGCGGCTCTACGACGGTTCCTGGACCGAATGGGCCGGCACGCCCGGCAACCCCATCGCGTCCGATCCTGCCGGGGACTGACCTCCCGTCAGCCGGCCCCTCCATCCAAGCAAAACCGGTCCGATTCCGCATCGATCGCCTGCACGATCGGCCGGCCGTGGCGGGCCGAATCGTGGATGACCATCCTGAAGACCGGGGCGTTGCCGACACCGGCGAGGAGCGCTTCCGGTATCCCGAAAAGATGCCGCGCCACGCCCGGTAGCGAGGCCGGACGGACCGCCACCACGACGGTGGACAGGCGGTCGTCCCGCGCCCTCAGGCACCGGATCGTCCCGGCCAGCGCGTCATCCGGGGCACCGTCGACCAGGGAGAAGGCCTTCGCTCCGGGAAACCATTCTGCCGGGAAGTCGAGTCCGTTCTCTGTCCAGACGGACCGGTCCCGCCGCGTCTCGGCCCCGTCTGCCGTCCTGCCGGGCACGCACCGCTCCCCGAGCCCGAGGAGCACGACACGGACGCCCGCCTTCCGGGACTTGATCTTCGGCAGAGCCTCTCCGAGCACCGAAGTGTCGTTCAGGAGCGTCAGCCGGGCTCGCCCCGCATCGTCGAACACCAGCCGGCTGATCCCGCACTGCGACTGCTGCAGGCGGTGATGATGATCCTCCGAAAGACCTAGGGCGACGTTGATCAGCGCCTGGTTGGCTCCCAGATGCGACACCGCCAGAATGCTCGAGGACGTTCCCAAGACCTCCTCCTCGAGAAATCCGGACGCTCTCTCGTAGAGCTCGACAAGGGGCCGGCGGGACGTCCCGCCGGTCCGGATTTCGAATGCTCCGGGCGTGTCGCGGTAGCGTGCGAAGGCAGCCGGATCCGTGTCGCGGATTTCCGAATGGCGACGTCCCTCCCAGCCGGGAATGTCGACTTCACGCAAACGGTCGTCATGCCGGATCGGCGGAAGAAGCCCGGCGCCCTGAGCGATAGCCCGGGCGCTCTCGCTCGCCCGCCGAAGCGGGCTCGAGTAGACGCGGTCGAGCGGAAGGCCGCGAAGCGATCCGCCCACGAGGAGCGCCTGCCTGAGTCCCCTTTCGGAGAGGCCGGCCTCGTCGCCCGAGCCCTGGAACCGGCCGTCGAGGTTGTAGTCGCTGAGCCCGTGCCGGATCAGCGTCAGCGTAGTCGGCGGGGAAGTCATCGGCCGCGGCGAGCTCTCGTGCGCATGACGTCACGTGCGCATGCGCGCGTTCCCGGGGTCGTAGGGCGGCCGCTCGAGAATCCTTGCCTCGACGGCCCTGCCCAGGATCTCGACATGCAGCGGAAGGCGGCCGACATCCTCCCTGAGCCAGCACAACGCCAGGGGCATTCCGGTGCGATGCCCGTAGCCCCCCGAGGTCACCACCCCTACCGGGCGGCCGTTCGCAAGGACCGCGTGTCCGTGGAACGGTTCCGCGCCGGGGTCCTTGAGCGCAAGCAGCCGCATGCGCCAGCTCCCGTCCCGCTCCATCCGATCAAGCATGGCTTCCTTCCCGACAAACTCCCGGCCGGCGGCCTTCACGAACAGGCCGAGGTCCGCCTCGTGCAGGGTGCGCTCGGAGGTCAGGTCCGCGCCCCATGCTCGGTAGCCCTTCTCGAGCCGCATCGAATTCGTCGCGAATGCGCCGTACAGCCCGGCTCCGAGCGGCTGCCCGGCCCGCCACAGCGCCTCGAACAGGGCGGCCTGATCGTCGAGATCGTGATGCAGCTCGAAACCCGGCTCTCCGATGTACGAAATCCGCATCGCCAGCACGTCGGTCCCGGCGCACCTGACGGTCTTGGCGCTCATCCAGGGGAAGGCCCCGACGGACAGATCCCCGGCTCCCAGTCTGGACAGCAGGGAGGCCGCGGCGGGGCCCATCACCCCCAGAACGCCCATTTTCCCGGTGACGTTGAAAATCTCCAGGTTCGTAAACGGCGCGGCGCGGCGGCGCAGCAGGTCCTCGTCGTGCCGCTCCGCCGCGGCGGCGCTGACGAGATGATAGTGCCCGTCATGAATCCGGGTCACGGTGAACTCGGAGGCCACTCCGCCGTCGGGATGGAGCGCGTGGACGATCGCAATCCCGCCGTCGCGTTCGGGCGCGCCGTTCGCACCCAGCGCATCGACGAACCGCCCGGCCGAGGCGCCCCGCACGGCAAACTTGCTGAACACGCTCAAGTCGCCGATCGCGACCGCACGGGAGGCGTCCCGGCACTCCCTGGCCACATCCTCGAACCACGGGCCGCGGCCGAAGCGGTATTCGATTCCGGCACAACGTCCCTGCCGGTCGAACCATTCGGGCCGCTCCCACCCGTTCACGGCGCCGTAGCGCGCGCCGAGATCCTTCAGCCTTTCGTAGATCGGGGTGATCCGCTGCATGCGGGCGGCCGGAAGCTGCTCGTAGGGATAGTGAATGGCGAACTGGCGGGAATAGCTTTCCGCCGCCTTCTCGATCCGGTAGGCCCGGTCGGCATAGTCGCCGAATCGCCGGGGATCGATGGCGGCCGGGTCCGCCGGCGGACTGCCGCTCATCATCCAGCGGGCCAGGAATTCTCCGGCGCCGCCGCCTTCCATGACGCCCATGCTCGAACCGGTCAGGAGCCAGGCATTCGGCAGGCCGAAGGCCGGGCCGACCAGGGGGCCGGCGTCCGGGGTGAAGGTGATCGGGCCGTTTACGACGCTCTTGACCCCGCCGAGGCCGGCAGATGGAACGCGCTCCATGCAGGAGGCGGCGATGTCCTCGATCCGGTCGAGATCTCCCGGCAACAGCTCCATACCGAATTCCGGGGGTACCCCGTCGACCGACCAGGCTCTCCCGCTCTTCTCGTAAGGGCCGATGATCACGCCGTCGCGCTCCTGCCTGAGATACCAGCTCTGGTCCGGATCCCGGATCATCGGCAGCTCCCGCTTAAGCGTGGCGAAATCGTCGATCCGGTCGGTCACGATGTACTGGTGCAGCATCGGCACGACCGGCAGGTCGAGTCCCATCATGGCGCCGATTTCCCGGCACCAGGTTCCGGCGGCGTTGACGACGTGCTCGGCCCGAAGCCGGCCGTCTTTCGAATCGATCACCCATTCGCCGCGATCGCGCCGTATCCCCAATACGGGATTGTTCCGGTAGATCTCCGCCCCCTTCCCGCGCGCCGCTCGGGCCATCGCGTGCGCCGCCTGGCTCGGATCCACATACCCGTCATTCGGCTCGTGGATCGCGCCGATCAGGCCATCGGTCTCGACCAGGGGATAGATCTCCTTCAGCTCCCGCGGATCGAGGATTTGAAAGTCATGCCCGGCAAACCGCCCGAGTCCGCGGACATGGCGGAACTCGTCCATCCTGTCGGGATTCGCCGTCACCCGCAGGGCGCCGACCGGGTGGAAGGAAACCGGAAACCCGGTTTCCGCCTCCAGCAGCCCGTTGTACAGCCGGATGCTGCGGGCCCTCAGGTTCATCACCGTGACATCGTGGGCAAAATGCGTGCACAGGCCCGCCGCGTGCCAGGTCGACCCCGCGGTCAGCTCGCTCTTCTCGAACAGCACCGCCTCGGTCCACCCGGCCCGGGTTAGGTGAAAGAGCAGCGAGCAGCCCATCATCCCCCCGCCGATGACCGCGACCCGGGCATGCCGCTTCATCGAGACACCGCCTCCCCGCGCAGCGCCTTGCCGGGAATCACCGGGCTATCTCCCGCTCGCGGCGCCCGGAGACGCCTTGCGCCGCCGCACGTAGTCGTCCAGCTCCTCCCGCTTCGCCTCGTCGAGTTTCGGCTCCTCGTAGAGATCCAGATACCTCTTCCAGATTCCGTTCGCCCGCTGTTCGGCGGACAATCCGCCCTCGCTCGTCCACTGCTCGAAGGAATTGTTGTCGGCCACGCTCGATGCATAGAACGCCTCCTCGTAGTGGGCAAGCGTATGCCCGCAGGAGAGGAAATGCGAACCCGGCCCGACTTCCGAGATGGCTTCCAGGGCCTGGGCCTCCGAAGACAGGTCCACACCCTGGCAGAGGTCGACAACCTTTCCGCACAGATCGGCATCCAGGATGGTTTTCTCGAAGCCGGTCACCAATCCGCCCTCCAGCCAGCCGGTGGCATGGTTGATAAAGTTCGCGCCGCCGAGCACGGCCATCACCAATCCCATGGCCGCCTCCTGCTGCGACTGCGCATCCGGAATCTTCGACGCGGACAGGGAGCCGACCGTGTGCAGCGGCACCCCCAGCCTGCGCGCGAGCTGTCCGGCCGCCAGCACCAGTTTCGCGGCCTCCGGCGTGCCGAAGGTGGGTGCGCCCGACTGCATCGAGATCGAGGTCGCGAAACTGCCCATCAGGCACGGCGAGCCCGGCCGGACCAGCTGCGTCAGGGCGCACGTCGCCAGCGTCTCGGCCAGAACCTGGGCCAGCGTCCCCGCGACGGTGCACGGGCTCATGGCGCCGGCCAGCATCCAGGGCGTGCAGGCCACGGCCTGGTTGCTGGCCGCATACACCTTGAGCGCTCCGGACATGGCCGAGTCCAGAACAAGCGGCGCGTTGGTGTTCGCGACCGAATAGAGTACGCAGTGGCTGTCGACATACTCCTCTCCGAACAGGATCCGTGCCATGTTGACGGAATCCCGGGCCCGTTCGGCGCCGATCAGCGCGCCGAAGCAGGCCCGGTCGCTCAGGCGGAAATGGGCGAGCTGCATGTCGAGGTGGCGCACGTCAACCGGGATATCCGTCGGCTCGCAGACCACCCCGCCGGAATGGTGGAGCCATGGAATCATGTGATGGATCCTGACCAGCGCATGGAAGTCGGCAAGCGTTCCGTAACGCCTGCCCTCGTCCAGGCTGTGGACGAACGGGGGACCGAAAGACGGGCACAGGACGGTGTTGGGGCCGCCGATCAGGACATCGTTCTCGGGATTTCTCGCATGCTGGACAAATCGCTCGGGGGCGGTCGCCTGCACGATGCTGCGGGGATGCCCCGGGTCGAAGCGGACCCGCGATCCCCGGACATCCGCGCCCGCATCCCGGAACAGCCGGAGTATGTCGGGATCGCCGGTAAATTCCATGCCGACTTCCCTGAGGATCGAATCCGCATTGCGCTCGATCTGCTCCAGCCCCTCCTCGCTCAGGATGTCATAGGTATTGATCTTCCGAGAGATGTAGGGAGGGCGTTTGGCGGTGGCCGAAGCCTGCCGCGCCTTCCGGCGCTCACGGCCGCCAGCGCGTTGTGACATCCGCAAATCAGGAACTCCCGTCAAGTGAAACGAACAAGAGTGCAGTGACGCAACATCCGCCCCGTGCAGCGCCGGATTCGATTGCATCATGGCAGGACGTACTATACCATATCGTCCAAGTCGTTCCCCGTATTCGAGCATCTTGCGGAGGCATGCCATGGATCCCGGA
>VYGS01000097.1 GCA_009841725.1 Gammaproteobacteria bacterium | reverse complement strand
CTCGCTCCGGTCGATTTCCATTGCCCGACTCTTGAACCGGTTTTCTGCAAGCGATCTGGCTTGCGCGCGCAGATCAATCTGCTGCGGATTCAGGGAAGTCATGAATCGGGGACCGGAAATACGGCGAAGGACGGAAAATACGCATCGAGAGTAATGCGAATATTGTATGATGCCGAGACAGGATGCAACCCATTTTTGCGCCATCAGTCAAATGAATCCGGTTATCGCTTCCGAGTTCCATGCCTATCCCCTTCTGATCGGCAAACTGCTGGTCAATACCCGGCTGACTCATGCCGATTCGGAGATTGTCAGCGCCGGACTCGCCCGTTACACCTACGGCGACTTTCTCGAACGTGTCGAGCGTCTGGCGGCCGGCCTCGCTCGACTGGGAATACGGCGCGGCGACACGGTCGCCGTCATGAACTGGGACTGCCATCGATATCTCGAGTGCTTCTTCGCTGTCCCGATGATGGGAGCGGTGCTCCACACCATCAACATCCGGTACTCGCCGGAGCAGATCCTCTATACCATCAATCACGCTGAAGACGACGCCATACTTGTGCACGAGGATTTTGTTCCGCTACTCGATGAAATCAGTGCGGGCATTGTCCGCCCGACTCGACGGGTGCTGATCCAGGATGGCCCGAGCCCCCCGGAGGCGCTCCCGGACGGCTACGATATTGAATACGAATCCCTCCTCAAGTCGGGAGATGAGGGCTACGCCTTCGAGGACTTCGACGAATCGACGATTGCCACCACGTTTTATACCAGCGGCACCACGGGATCTCCCAAGGGCGTGTTCTACAGCCATCGCCAGCTGGTGCTCCACACCCTTGGAGCGCTCTCCGCCCTGTCTTCCATCGAGCACGAGGTGCGACTGCATCGAGGCGATGTCTACATGCCGATGACTCCGTTGTTCCATGCCCACGGGTGGGGGATGCCCTACGTGGCAACTCTGCTCGGCCTGAAACAGGTGTATGCCCGACGCTACGACCCATCGAGGCTGATCGCCTGCATCGTCGGAGAGGGCGCAACCTTCTCCCATTGCGTACCGACCATTCTGCACATGATGCTGTCCGCCCCGGAAGCCGCCTCGGCGGACCTGTCTTCGCTCAAGGTGCTGATCGGCGGTTCGGCCATGCCCTATGGACTGGCCCACATGGCAGTGGAGATGGGCGTACAGGTCTTCACCGCATACGGACTGTCGGAAACGTGCCCGTTTCTCACCTTTGCCGATATCCGCCGACCCGGCCCTGCCGGAGCGGGGGAACCGGAAATCCGTTCGCGGCTCAAGACCGGCAAGCCCGTGCCGCTTGCCGAGGTTCGGGTCGTCGACGAGCACATGAACGACCTGCCCGCCGGAGAGCGGCATACGGGAGAAGTGGTGGTCCGTGCTCCATGGCTGACACCGGGCTATACCGATAACCGGGACGGATCCGAGGCCCTGTGGCAGGGCGGCTACCTGCACACGGGCGATATCGGCTATCTGGACGAGTCCGGCTCCCTTCAGATCACCGACCGGCTCAAGGACGTCATCAAGTCCGGGGGCGAATGGATTTCATCGATCGCGCTTGAAAGCATCATTTCCCGCCATGAGGGTATCGATGAAGTCGCCGTCATCGGCATCCCGGATCCAAGATGGGGCGAGCGGCCAATGGCGATTGCGGTCCGCAATGACCCGTCGGTGGACGAGCAGTGCATCCGATCCCGGGTCGCCGCCGAAGTGGATCTGGGCAAGCTTCCGAAATGGGCGATTCCGGACAGGGTGGTCTTTGTCGAGTCGATCGACAAGACCAGTGTGGGCAAACTGGACAAGAAGCGGCTCAGGACCCGATATTCGGCCGACTCCGAATAGCCGGACATCCCGACCTCAGAGCTTCACGGTCAGATTCCGGAGCATTCCCAGGCAATCGTCGATCTGGCCGACCGACACGTACTCGTCCGGCTTGTGCGCCTGCTCAATGGAACCGGGGCCGCACACCGCCACATTCATCCCCATCGACTGGTAGATGCCGGCTTCCGTGCCGAACGAAACGAGATCCGTTTCATCCGAACCGGTCAGCTCGGCAAGGATGGCCCGCGCCTCGTTTTCCTGCGCGGGTTCGAGCCCCTCGATTTCGGACACGACCTCAAGGACGATCTCGGCCTTGGGCGAGACCGCTCTCATCTGCGGCAACAGTACCTGACGGCACAGGTGATCCAGTCTGGACTTGACAAATTCGCTGTCTTCGTCGCACACCGGGCGCATCTCCCATTCGACTTCGGCACTTCCGGGAATCACGTTGCGGGCGATCCCGCCATTAAAGCGCCCTGTGCTGACCGTCGTCCAAGGTGGATCAAAACGACTTCCCTGGACCGCCCGCTCCCGAAGCAGCTGCTTGATTTCCACAAGTTCGCCGACATAGCGCGCGGCGTATTCGACGGCATTGACCCCGGCTTCCGGCAACGAGCCGTGCCCTTCCAAGCCGACAAAGCGTGTCGTGTATTCATAGCAGCCCTTGTGCCCGTCGATCACCTGCATGGACGTCGGCTCTCCGATAATGGCCACACCGGGCCTGACGCCTGCCGCCTCAAGACTGCGAACCAGCGCCTGGGCCCCGAAGCAGCCGATTTCCTCGTCGTAGGTAAAGGCGAAATGGACCGGACGCCGTTTGGCATACCTGGAATAATAGGGTGCCATGGCGACTGCCGCGGCAATGAATCCCTTCATGTCGCAGGCGCCACGGCCGTAGAGCCGCCCCCCATTCTCGTGCATTCTGAACGGGTTCGTATGCCATTGCTGTCCTTCGACCGGCACCACATCGGTATGGCCGGCCAAGACAATGCCCCCGTCCCTGTCGGGCCCTATGGTCGCGAACAGATTCGCTTTCGCACCGGTTTCGTCGTGGAATACCTGTACCCTTGCGGAGGCGTTCTCGAGCATTTCCGCGAGAAATTCGATCATTCCGAGGTTGCTGTCGGCCGATACGGTCGGAAAGCCGATCAGCTTGTCGAGCAGCCCGACGGTTCGCTCGAGATCTCCCATGGCTCAACTCCTGACGAAGAGCCTGCGCTCCACCTGGCAGAACGTCTCGGCCGGACCCTCGGGCCTGATCAGGATGGGTTCGGTGGTCTCGAGGCCCCATTCGTCCATCCACAGGCCCGGCATGAAGTGGAAGGTCATGCCCGGCTCAAGGACCGTTTCATCCTCCGGCCGTAGCGAGATGGTTCTCTCTCCCCAGTCCGGCGGATAGCTCAGGCCGATTCCGTATCCACACCGCCCGCTGCGGTCGATGCCCGCCCTGGCCAACTCGCGCCCGAGGGCGTTGGCGACGTCACAGGCCCGGTTTCCCGCCCTGGCCGCATCCAGTCCGGCTTCCAGTCCTTCGGTCAGGGCGACGGAAGCTTCCATCATGGCCTTCGGAGGCTTGCCCAGAAATACCGTCCTGCACAACGGGGTATGATATCGCCGATAGCATCCCGCCAGTTCGAAAAATGTCGCCTCTCCCGATTTCATCGGATCGCCGTTCCAGGTCAGATGCGCCGCGGTCGCATCCAGGCCGGACGGAGTCATCGGCACAATCGCCGGATAATCGCCCCATGCGCCGTCGACACCGTAGGCGCCGGCCTTGAGAATATCCCCGACCAACTCGTTTTTTCGCTTGCCCGGTCTCGCCTGCTCGATAGCGGTCGTGACGACTTTCTCCGCAATCTGCGCGGCGCGGCGCATGAAGACAATCTCCTCGGAGGATTTCACGGCCCTTTGCCAGTTGACCAGCGCGGTCGCATCCACGACCTCGGCATCGCCCAGCATTGCGGTCAATACCGCATGGGCCTTGGCCGAGTAGTAGTAGTTTTCCATCTCGACACCGATTCTGGACGAGCCGTGTCCGAGCCGCACAAGATGGCTTGCCAGATCCTCCATGGGATGACAGGTCGTGGACTGGACATAGTGATCAGCATAGGCCAGAACGTGCTCGTCGCTCATCCATACCGTTCTCTTCGCCCCGTTTGCGTCCATCGTCCGTCCCCACCAGACGGGATCTCCCTCCATACTCATGATGACCCCCTGGTGTACGTAGAACGACCATCCGTCATAACCCGTCAGCCATGCCTGGTTGGAAGGGTCCGTGATGAACAGGACGTCGACCCCGGCCCGGGCCATGGCCTGTCGGGTCAACCTGATTCTTCTGTCGTACTCGGCCCTGGAGAAGGGCAAATCGGGATTCGGCATCGGGCTCTCCGGTCAGAATGTCATGATCAGGGGGCATCCTGTGCAGGCATGCATCGCTATTGTAGTCCGAACAGCGTCGTCACAGTCAGGAATCCGGCAACGGAATTCGGCAAAAGCTCGGAGAGATGGAACACCCGGAACGGGGTTGAAGCCAACGATCCGGATCGGATAGAGTCGAGACTGATGATCAACCCCGCAGGTCCATGCGGAATCGGGCAATGAACCGTTTCACCGAGTCGGAGATGTCTGACATTCTGGCCGCACGACAACGTATCGACGGCATCGCCGGCCACACTCCGCTGGTTCCCTCGCCATTCATGCAGGAACAGTGCGGTCGGGAATTCCTGCTCAAGCTCGAAGGCATGCAGCCGACTGGCGCCTTCAAGATCCGGGGTGCGGTGAACGCCATGATGCAACTGCCGGATACATCACCCGGGGTCGTCTGCTGTTCAACCGGAAACCACGGTCGAGGCGTCGCCTATGCGGCCCGTCTTCGCGGATTCCGGACGGTCGTGTGCATGTCGTCCCTGTCGCCTCGCGCCAAGATCGAGGGAATCGCCCGTCTGGGTGGCGAAGTGCGGATCGTCGGCAGCAACCAGGATGA
>VYGS01000081.1:707-22649 GCA_009841725.1 Gammaproteobacteria bacterium | reverse complement strand
ACCTGCCTTTCCACCAGGCGCCTCAGCATGCCCGCTCCGGCCCGCGCCAACCAGCCATGCATCACCGCGTGCGCCACATAGCGGATTCGTGTCCCCCCGTCGGCGAGGCACTGAAGATCCACCCGGGCACTGCCTTCGGCTCCCGCACCGAAATCGGTGTCGACGGCGGCTTCAAGCCGGTAGCGGTTTGTGGTGGCACTGTCGATGACCTTGAGATGGACGACAAACCGTTTCCTGAACGGGCCGAGGCGAATTTCAAACGATGCCGAGTATTCGTCGTTCCCGAGCCGCTTCACGTCATGGCATCCTTTCAGGCACGCCTGGAGAATCGACGGATCGGTCATGGCCTGCCACAGCCTTTCCGGTGACAGCGAAACCTCATGGCTCGACCGGAATTCCAGATCGGGCGTCGCGGATGTATCGTTCTCGCTCACAGGCACTGTATTCCCGCTCCACACCGGCATCCCCGATTCCGTGCAACCGGGAGCATCGCCCGGGAGCCCTCCCGACCATTATACCGGGTCGCTGGCATCCGCCTTCCACAGGCGATGACCGAGCAACGGCCCTCGACTCGCCCTATAATCGGATGACAGCTTCCACCGCGCGACCCGCCATGACCGATACCGTGTTCTCCGAACGATACAGCCGTCAGATCCGGCTGCCCCAGATCGGCCTCGACGGGCAGGAACGGCTGCGTGATTCAAAGATCCTGATCATCGGCATGGGGGGACTGGGATCTCCGGTCGCCCTGTATCTTGCGGCAGCCGGGGTCGGATCCATGCGAATCGCCGACTTCGACAGGGTCGACGAATCCAATCTGCAGCGCCAGATCATTCACCGGCATGCCAACATCGGACAGCTCAAGGGCGAATCGGCAGCAGGGCAGTTGCGCGCAATCAACCCCGACATCGAAGTCCGGACTCTCGATTACGTGCTGGATCACGAGGATTTTCTGGAGCATGGCCGCGATGTCGATCTCATCGTCGATTGCACCGACAATTTTCCGACACGCTTCGAACTCAACGACGTGTCGAGGCAAACGGGAATTCCGCTTGTCTCGGGCGCGGCGATACGCTGGGAAGGCCAGGTCACTTCCTTCGACCCGGGAAATCCCGAAAGCCCCTGCTACCAGTGCCTGTATCCGGATCGAAGCATCGAAAGTGCAACGTGCGAGATGGAAGGGGTAGTGGCCCCCTTGGTTGGCGTGATCGGCAGCATGCAGGCCATGGAGGCCATGAACACCCTGCTCGGCACGCCGAGATTATGCGGGGTTGTGTGGCTGTTCGATTGCCGCAACATGGAGTGGCAGCACATGCGGCTGAACCGCAATCCTGTCTGCCCGTGCTGCAGCCGGTAGCCGGGAACATCGGCGATCCCGACACCCGCCCACCGATTCGCTGCCGAGGATACCTGGGACGGGCATCCAGAAAAAAGCCCGCGCGAAACGGCTTTCGCGCGGGCAGAAGATTGCGGTTTGCGAGATCGGTTCCGATTACGCCAACCAGATGAATTCAGGCCATTCTCCACCGCCCAGATTCCCGAGCGGAAGCTTTGGAACGCCCATCACGTTCGAAGAAATCGCGTCGTTGATGTTCGTGAACGCCGGAATCACCATGCCGCTAACGTTGTGGATCAGTTCCTGCATATCGCAGTACATGGCATGCCGCTTGTCTGGATTGGTTTCCGCAAGAGACAGAGTGAGCAACTCGCCCATCCTCTCGTTGTTCCAGTGCGTGTCGTTCCATGCCGCACCCGGAGCGAACTGGATCGCCATCTGCGCATTCGCGGTCGGGCGCATGAACCAGGTGACCACGTTCAGCGGCTCGACCATCCAGACCGCGCCCCAGTATCCGTCGGTCGGAACCTTCTTCAGCTGGAGATCGAATCCGATCTTTGCGCAGTTGGCCTGGGCCAGCAGGCACATGTCCTCGATGCCGGACTGAACAGGAGCCACATGCAGTTCGGCGGACGAGTATCCCGATTTCTCGAAATGATACTTCGCCTTGTCCGGATCGAACTCCCGTTGCGGCAGTTCATGGCAGAAGTCCTGGCCATGCGCGAACATGATCGGGGTGTCGTTGCCGACCGAGCCCTTGTCACGGAGAATCTTCTTGACGATGCGCTCACGATCCTGGATGTACTGCATCCCCTTGACGAAATCGTCGTTCGATCCCGGCTCCGTGCTCTTGAGGCAGCAGATGCCGAGCTGTACCGCCGCCGGAGTCGACAGCAGTTCCGAGCCTTCGGCGTCCTCGACCTGCTTGAATGCCTTGGGATCGACAGCCGCGATCAACTGGACGTCGCCGGCCAGCAGGGCATTGACCCGGGCCACCGGATCCGAGATCGCGGTGATTTCGATGCTGTCCAGGTTCGCGCCGTCGCGCCAGTAGTTCTCGTTCCGCTTGTGGACCGATTTCACACCGGGTTCGAAGGATTCCAGGACGAACGGGCCGGTGCCGATGCCGTCTCCGGTCGTATCGTTCTTGACGATCTTGGACTGGAACAGGCCAAGCAGGATCGGCAGGTCCGCGTTCGGGGAATGCATGTCCACCTTCACTTCATGGCTGTTGACCTTCTTCCATTCCTTGACCGATGACAGCACCGACTTGATGACCGAAGTCGAGTCCTCGGCAACATGACGGTTCATGGTGTATACGACATCGTCGGCGGTAAAAGGGGTGCCGTCATGGAAGGTCACGCCTTCGCGAAGCTTGAAAGTCCACTCGGTGGCGTTGGAGTTCGGCACCCACTCGGTTGCAAGCTCCGGCTGCGGCACGATGCCTTCTCCCAATTGAACCAGGCCGTTGTAGGTTGCCCGACCCCTCGTGTAGTCGATGTTCGAGGTGAACAGCTGCGGAAACAGCTGATCGTCAGGACCGTGCACGTTGGATGCCATCCTGACCGAACCGCCCTTTTTCGGGGTCATGGCCATGGCCTCGCCACCCGTGCTGAGCAGGTTCTGGGCCGTGGCCAGAGACACGCCCGTCAGCGCCATCAGCTTGAGGACATGACGCCTCGAATACCCGGCCTTGACCGCTTCCTCAACCAGGGACTTGTCCTTGGTCGACAGATCGGAAAAATCGAGCTCCCCCTCGACTTTCTGTGGTTCTATCGTTCTTTTCATTGAATTCTGCTCCTCCATTGGGAAATTTAATCAAACGCCCGGTATCATACCCGACCCGGTCTCAGATTTCTATCGGCAGCACCCCGCAATCCTGAAGCGTCCTGATGACCTGCTCCACACATTCCTCCACGGACAGCCGGGACGTGTCGACCGCAAGATTGGCATTTTCGGGAATTTCATAGGGTGACGAAATCCCGGTAAAGTCGGGAATCTCTCCCTTGCGGGCACGCTTGTACAGACCCTTGATGTCACGGCTCTCGCACACGTCGATCGAGCACTTGCAGTAGATTTCGATGAAGTCCCGGGGGTCGTCAACCATCATCCTGACCCGGGAACGATCAATCCGGAAGGGAGAAATGAAAGCGGTCAGGACGATGACCCCGGCCTCGAGAAACAGTTTCGACACCTGCCCGATGCGCCGGATGTTCTCCGACCGGTCCTCGTCCGAAAAACCGAGGTCGCCGCACAGTCCGTGCCGGACATTGTCCCCGTCCAGAACAATCGTGCGCACACCCCGCTCGTGGAGCTTGTGCTCAACGGCGTGCGCGAGAGTGGACTTGCCGCTTGCGGAGAGCCCTGTAAACCAGATTATCGCACCGCGATGCCCGTTCTGGCGCTCTCTCGATTCGCGCGTAATGATCGGCTGATGCCAGAATGTATCCGGTGATTTCATCTTGCTGTCCGCCATGGCCATCCTCCTGAACCGGACAAAAACGTCCGCCGGGCGAGAGGCGCCGGCCCGATACGCATACACGCCTGCGCTGCACGGGCACCGGACTTTGGCAAGCCCGGTAGCTGAATAAAATGCCCGCGCGAAACCGCTTTCGCGCGGGCAGGAAATTGCGGTTTGCAGATCGGTTTACCGATTACGCCAACCAGACGAACTCAGGCCACTCGTTGCCTCCCAGCTGTCCCGTCGGCAACTTCGGAACGCCCATCACATTCGACGCGATGCCGTCGTTGATGTTCGAGAACGCCGGAATCACCATGCCGCTACCGTTATGGATCAATTCCTGCATTTCGCAGTACATGGCATGACGCTTGTCGGGATCGGTTTCCGCCAGGGCCATAGTGAGCAATTTGCCCATCCTCTCGTTGTTCCAGTACGTGTCGTTCCAGGCTGCACCCGGACCGAACTGGATCGCCATCTGCGAGTTCGCGGTCGGACGCATGTTCCACGTGACCACGTTCAGCGGCTCGACCATCCAGACCGCACCCCAGTATCCGTCGGTCGGAACCTTCTTCAGCTGGAGATCGAATCCGATCTTCGCGCAGTTGGCCTGGGCCAGCAGGCACATGTCCTCGATGCCGGAGATCACGGGAGCCACATACAGTTCGGCCGACGTGTACCCCGATTTCTCGAAATGGAACTTCGCCTTGTCCGGATCGAATTCCCGCTGCGGCAGTTCATGGCAGAAGTCCGGGCCGTGCGCGGCCATGATCGGCGTGTCGTTGCCGACCGAGCCCTTGCCGCGAAGGATCTTCTTGACGACGCGCTCGCGGTCCTGGATGTACTGCATCCCCTTGACGAAATCGTCATTCGATCCCGGCTCCGTGTTCTTGAGGCAGCAGATGCCGAGCTGCAACGCAGCCGGGGTGGACAGCAATTGTGCGGTGTCCGAATCCTCGACCTGCTTGAACGCCTTGGGATCGAGCGCGGTTGCCAGCTGGACGTCACCCGCCAGCAGGGCATTCACCCGCGCCACCGGATCGGTAATCGCCGTGACTTCGATGCCGTCCAGATGCGCGCCTTCGCGCCAGTAGTTCTCGTTTCTCCTGTGGATCGACTTCACGCCGGGCTCGAACGACTCCATCACGAACGGGCCGGTGCCCACACCGTCTCCGGTGGTGCCGTTCTTGACGACCTTGCACTGGAACATGCCAAGCAGGATCGGCAAGTCCGCATTCGGCGAATGCATGTCCACCTTCACTTCATGGCTGTTGACCTTTTTCCATTCCTTGACCGACGCCAGCACCGACTTGACGACCGAAGTCGAATCTTCGGTAATATGCCGATTCATGCTGTAGATCACATCGTCAGCGGTAAAGGGGGTGCCGTCATGGAAGGTTACGCCTTCCCGAAGCTTGAAGGTCCACTCGGTGGCGTTGGAGTTCGGCACCCATTCGGTTGCAAGCTCCGGCTGCAGTACCATGCCATCTCCCCATTGAACCAGACCGTTGTAGGTGGCCCGACCCCTCGTGTAGTCGATGGTCGAGGTGAATAGCGGCGGATCAAGCTGGTCGTCCGGGCCGTGCAGGTTCGACGACATTCTCACGGAGCCGCCCTTTTTCGGGGTCATGGCCATGGCCTCGCCACCCGTGCTGAGCAGATTCTGTGCCGTGGCGAGGGACACGCCCGTCAACGCCATCAGCTTGAGGACATGACGCCTTGAATACCCGGCCTTGACCGCCTCTTCGACCAGGGACTTGTCCTTGGTCGACAGATCGGAAAAGTCGAGTTCCCCCTCGACCTTCTGTGGATTTATGGTTTTCTTCATAAGATGATTACTCCATTGGTGGGCATTCTGGAAGCAGAATGCTGATAATTCTCAGCCCATGCCATATATCTATGGCTGTGCAGGCAGTAGTTTATGGAATTGTAAGGTTTCTTTCGGGTACGGGCAAGGTCAGACGTTGTTCGATAAGACCCGGATTCCACCGGGGCCGACACTCCTTCCCCAATCCGTCCATGCGTCTCAGGGCAGATTTGCCGCAATCGTCGGGGCTGCCTACTGCAACCGATAGGTGGCGACAGGATCGCCCAAGGCTCCGAAATCCGGCTCGACGCCGAGACCGGGCACCTCTGCCGCATACAGCTTTCCGGCACTCACTTTCGGAGCCGGGTTGCCGGTCGAATCGCTGCTGTAGCTGTGAAGGTCGGTGGTATTGACGAGAAATTCAGCCGGCGTGGACGCGGCGAAATGCGCAAGGGTTGCCGTGGTGATCTCTCCGCCCCATGTGTCCTCGCTCACGACCGGAATCCGATTGTCGACCAGATAGTCCCTGACTTTTCTCGCCTTCGACAGCCCGCCGAGATTGGAAATCTTGAGACAGCAGATCTCGGCGGCACCGTCAGAGACGATCCGCTCCGCCGCATCAAGACCGGTCACGCACTCGTCAAGTTTCATCGGCTGGTCAATCCTCCGCCTGACCTGGAGGCATTCCCGGTAGGAGCGGCACGGCTGCTCCATGACGTAGTCGAGATCACGCGTCGCCCGGGCGACCTTGAGCGCCTCGTCGACATGCCATCCCTGGTTCGCGTCGGCAAACGCCTTCTCGCCCGGTCCCAGCACGGAAACGGTGGCACGAATCCGCTCGATGTCCTCCTCCCAGTTCGCTCCGACCTTGATCTGGAAGTGCCGGTAGCCGTCTGCACGCAGGATGTCCATTTCCCCGACCATCTCCCGGGGTGCCTTCTGAGGCGCCGGCCTGTACAGGGGAGCGCCGTCCACATGCCGACCGCCGAGCAGCATCCAGACCGGCTGGCCGCACGACTTGCCCAGGATGTCCCAGCAGGCCGCATCGAACGGGGCCTTGGCATACCCGTGATCCCGGATGACGTGGTCCATGAGCGTTTCGATAACGGAAACCTGCCGGGGGTCCTGTCCCAGAAGCGCCGGCGAAATCAGCCGGGCCGCCGCTTCGACTCCTTCGCTGTGCGCCGTCATGTAGTTCTCGCCACAGGGACAGAATTCCCCGCAGCCGGAAATCCCGGCATCCGTGTCGACGACGACAACCGTCGAGACGCTTTGCCTGAGCACGTTGCCGCGGCCCCAGGCATACTCCCCCCGCCCATAGTTGAGGACGGTTCTGTAAATCGAGACGGCCGTGATCTTCATTCAGCTCTCTCCTATGGACACAACGAAATTGCCGATATGCCTTTTTTCCATGAAACGGCGTTGGGCACGCTTGAGATCATGCAGGGGATGAACCTCCGCCAAGAGCGGCCGGATCCGTTCCTGCTCGATATGCTCCACCAGCCTGGCGAAGGTGCCGGACGGAACGACCGTCGCACCGAAGAATTCGAGATCCCGATATACCAGCTTTCGCAGATCCAATGACACCATTGGCCCTGCGATACAGCCGCAGGACACATAACGGCCTCCCCGGCCAAGGCACTCCACCAGCTTTCCAAACAGCGGCCCGCCCACCGTGTCCGCAACGACATCGACTCCGCCTTGTGCCAGATTCCGGATCGCCTCGGCGGGATCGCCCTTCTCGCGGCTGACGACATGATCGACGCCCAGTTCATGCAGGGCGTCGGCCTTGTCCAGGCTCGACACCGCGATGATCCGCGCGCCCCGCATCCTTGCAAGCTGGATGGCCGAACTGCCGACCCCGCCGGATGCTCCGGATATCACGACAGTCTCGTCTTCACGGAGACGGGCCTTGACAAGCATGTTCTCGGCCGTTCCCCAGGAGCAGGCGAACGTGGCCAGTTCGGCGTCGGAATGACGGGAAGAGATCGGATGGACATTGTCGATCGGGACAACCGCGAATTCCGCGTAGCCCCCGTCGGTCTCGGAACCCAGATACCGGGCCCTTGACAGGTCGGCGGGGCACTCCGCATCCAGCAGCCAGGGATCAATGAGGACCCGTTTTCCGATCAATGTCGAGCGGGAATCGCCCGCCACCTCCTCGACCACGCCGCAGATATCCGCGCCCTGTATGCGGGGAAACTCGAGACCCACGCCGCCCCAGCTGCCGTCGATCGACCGGGACGGCTTGTCCGGCCTGCGCTCGTATTCGTCCACGCCCGAATCAACCTCGTCCGAGTACCAGCCCATGCGGGTGTTGACGTCGGTATTGTTCATTCCGCAGGCCAGCACCTGGATCAGCGCCTCGCCCGGCCCCGGTACGGGAACCGGGACGTCATCACAAAATTCGAGCTTTTCGAGCCCGCCGTGCCCGAGAAGCCGTACCGCCCTCATCGTGCGCACCTCATTCATTGCCCTTGTCCTCCAGAATACGGTGAGCCGGTGAATCGAGATCGTCGAACTGGCCGTTCAACACTGCCCAGACCGCGCCCGCCACGATCAAGGCGACCAGCAGCAGCGAAAGAGGGATCAGGAGATACAGGATATCCATTGCTGTCTCAGGCTCCGGCACGGCTTCGCGGGCTTCGACGAGCCCGCCCAAGTCTCATCGCGTTGCCGCTGACAATCAGCGAGCTGGTCGACATGCCGATCGCCGCCAGCCACGGCGGCACCAGACCGAACATGGCGCACGGGATCGCAAGCAGATTGTAGCCGAGCGCCCAGGACAGGTTCTGGCGGATGATCCGGCGTGTTTTCCATGCCACCTCAAGCACCTCGATGATTCCGGTCAGCCTGCCATTCAGCAGGACCGCGTCAGAGTGAAGCCGGGTCAGATCGGATGCCTGCCCCATCGTGATCGAGACATCCGCCAGTGCGACCATCGGCGCATCGTTGATTCCGTCTCCGACCACAATCACCCGTCGTCCGTCGTCCCTCAGCCGACGGACGTACTCCAGCTTCTCGTTCGGGGACATTTCCCCGTGCCGGTCGTCGATGCCGGCCTCCCCGGCCACCCGCTCCACAGCGTCGCAACTGTCTCCGGACAGCAGAACCAGTCCATACCCCATGCCCTTCAGTTGCCCGGTCACGGCCCTTGCATCGTCGCGAAGGGCATCGTCCAGTTCGAACCGGGCAACCGTCCTGCCCTCGCAGGCAAGATAGCAAAGGCTTCGCCCTTTCTCGGGCTTCCGGGAAAACACCCGGTCCGTCTCGCCGACCAGTTCCCCGATGAACCGGGCCGAGCCGATCGCCACCCTGTCCCGTCCGACCTTTCCCAGGATTCCGGATCCGGTCCGGGCGGACAGATCCCCGATTTCACGGTAGTCGGCATGCCGGTCCTCTTCGATCGCCGCCCGAAACGCCTCGGCGAACGGATGGCGGGCATGGCGATTCAGGGATGCCGCAATCGACAGGGCCTCCGAGCGGTCCCATCCCTGTACGGTATCGACCGATTTCAGCCGGGGCCGGCCGGTGGTCAGCGTTCCCGTCTTGTCGAACACGACATGGTCGACGGACCGGATGTTCTCCAGAAACTCCCCCTTCATCGGGACAATGCCCCGTCGGGACAGCCTGCCCATTGCCGCGACGAAGGCCGTCGGAGTGGCCAGGGACAACGCACAGGGGCAGGCCACGACCAGGGTCGAAATGACCACGGCCAGCCACAGGGACGGATCGGAAATCCACCATGATACGCCGGCCGTGGCGGCCAGGGCCAGCACGGCCAGAATGAAATACGAGGCAACCCGGTCCGCCATGAGGGCTGTGCGGGTCTTTCCCGACTGGGCGGTTTCGGCCAGGCGGAGAATCCGGCTGACCGCAAAGTCCGGGGCGGCGGCCGAGACTCGCACGAGGATCGGGGATTCGAGGTTGACGCTTCCCGCCACCACCTGTCCGCCCGGCTCCTTTTCCACCGGCCGGCTTTCACCGGTCAGCACGGATTCGTCGGCCGCGGTACGCCCCGACTCGATCTTCCCGTCTGCGAGAATGATGTCTCCCGGCTGGATCACGATTCGATCGCCCGCAACGAGTTCCCGGACATCCACCCTGACCGGCTCGCCGTCCGCATCGAGCCGGATAGCGCAGTCCGGGATCGATTTCTCCATGTTCAGCACGGCTCCCAGGCTCCGTCTTCGTGCCGACAATTCAAGAAATCGCGCGCACAACAGCAGGAGGACAAACATCGCGATCGATTCATAATAGATCTGGCCGGCATGACCGAGTGTCGCCCAGACGCTTCCGCAAAACGCCACGGTCAGGGCCAGGACAACCGGAATGTCCATTCCCGCCTGACGGTGTTTCAGATTTTTCCAGGCCTGCTCGAAGAACGGCCGGGCGCTGAACACCATGATCGGGACGGTGAGAGCCATGGCGACATACTCAAGCGTCGTTCTCAAGACGTCGTTCATGCCGTAGGCCTCGCCGAAATAAAGCGCGGTGGCGATCATCATGACCTGCATGCCGAGCGCAGCGGCCACCATGATCCGCAGCAGGGCCTGCCTTCGCTCCGATTCGATCCTCACTTCCTGCTCCCGGGGCTGGTAGGGCGTGGCCGGATATCCGATCGCCTCGAACTGCGAGGCGATTTTCTCCAGCGCCAGGGATCGGTGATCGAAGACGACGGTCGCCCGGTGGCTCACGGGATTGACGGAAATCATGCAGAGCCCCGGCACGTCCATGAGCTGCGACTCGATGCGACGGATGCAGCCTCCGCAGGAAATCCCGGACACGCTGAGCACCGCCCGGGTCCGGTTTTCGCCCTGCCTCTCGATGTAGCGCTCGGCCAGGGCGGGCGAGAATCCGGCTACTTCGCCGCCGGAAAGGATTTCAGGGTATTTCGCCACCAATTTCGAAACTCCTGCACGCCGGGTGTGGTTTTCTCCGTCACCCGATATTATAATGGTGCAGGTGAAGAGTGGACGAACGAATATCGGGGGATCGAGGTTCCGGGGCGTCTTGCCTCGGGGAGAGTGAGGACAGAAAATGGTACTCAGGCATTTTCTCAATATACTTTTTCGTCCAGCAGAGGCCTGGCAGGCCATCCGCTCCGAATCCTGGACGATCGGCGGGCTGTATCTCGGCACGATCGTGCCTCTCGCCGCGATTCCTCCGCTCGCCGGATACTACGGCACCACCCACCACGGCTGGCAGATTGCCGGCAACGCACCGGTCAGGCTGACGCCGGACAGCGCCCTGCCGATTTCGATCGCATACTTCATCGCGATTCTCGTGGCGTTCTACGTGATCGCCCTGCTGATCCAGTGGATGTCCTCGACCTACGGCGAGCGTCAGCCGCTGGTCCGCTGCCTGGCCCTCGCGGTGTATTCCGCCATCCCCCTGCTCCTGATCGGTGTCGTTCAGGCCTATCCGGTGCTCTGGGTCAACCTCGTCGCGGGACTGGTTGCGATGACCTACGCGGTGTACCTGCTTTACCGGGGTGTTCCGATCGTGATGGACATTCCCGATCACCGCGGATTCCTGTTCGCGAGCGCCGTCCTTGCAGTCAGCCTGGTTTCGCTGGTCGCAACGCTTGCGGCATCCGTCATCCTCTGGGACCACGGCATCGGCCCCATGTTCACCCACTAGCCGCCATGAACGAGACGGTCCGATACAACGACAAGGTGGTCCGGCAGTTTGCCATCATGACCGTGGTCTGGGGCATTGTCGGCATGCTGGTCGGCGTCGTGATCGCGGCACAGCTGGCCTGGCCCGCTCTCAACTTCGACATCGCCTGGCTGACTTTCGGACGGCTCAGGCCGTTGCACACGAATGCGGTCATCTTCGCCTTCGGAGGCTGCGCCCTGTTCGCCACGTCCTACTATGTCGTGCAACGGACCTGCGGCGTGAGGCTGTACTCGGATTTTCTCGCCGCCCTGACTTTCTGGAGCTGGCAAGTGGTGATCGTTCTGGCTGCCGTCTCGCTTCCGCTCGGCATCACGACAAGCAAGGAATACGCGGAACTCGAATGGCCGATCGACATCCTCATCACCGTGGTCTGGGTGTCCTATGCGATCGTCTTCTTCGGCACGATCATGAAGAGAAGGATTCCCCATGTCTACGTGGCAAACTGGTTCTTCGCCGGATTCATCCTGGCGGTCGCCGTGCTGCATGTCGTCAACAGCGCCGCCATGCCCGTGACCCTGTTCAAGTCCTACTCGGCCTATGCGGGCGTGCAGGATGCCATGGTGCAGTGGTGGTACGGGCACAACGCGGTGGGCTTCTTCCTGACCGCCGGCTTCTTGGGAATCATGTACTACTTCATTCCGAAACAGGCGAACCGTCCGGTCTACTCCTACCGCCTTTCGGTCGTGCATTTCTGGGCTCTGGTCTTCACCTACATCTGGGCCGGGCCGCATCATCTGCACTACACGGCTTTGCCCGACTGGGCCCAGTCCCTGGGGATGGTCTTCTCGCTGATCCTGCTGGCCCCCTCCTGGGGAGGCATGGTCAACGGCATCATGACGCTCTCGGGCGCCTGGGAGAAGCTCAGATCCGATCCGATCCTGAAGTTCCTGGTCGTCTCGGTATCCTTCTACGGCATGTCGACCTTCGAAGGGCCGATGATGTCGATCAAGACGGTCAACGCCCTCTCCCACTACACGGACTGGACCATCGGGCATGTCCACTCCGGGGCGCTGGGATGGGTCGGGTTCATTTCCATCGGGGCAATGTACTACCTGATTCCCCGGCTTCACGGCCGCGAGCTCTACAGCATCCGGCTTGCCGACGCGCATTTCGTGATCGCCACGATCGGGATCGTGCTGTACATCACCGCCATGTGGGTTTCCGGGATCATGCAGGGGCTGATGTGGCGCGCGATCAACCCTGACGGCACCCTGACCTACAGTTTCATCGAAAGCGTGCAGGCCATGCATCCTTTCTACATCATCCGGTTTCTGGGCGGTCTGCTCTATCTTGTGGGCATGCTGCTGATGGCCTACAACCTCGCGAGAACCATCTACTCTCCCGTTCCGGCCGCCCAGCCGAGCGCCGCGCCGACAGGAGGCTGACCGAATGGGCCTGCAGGACAAAGCCGAAAAGAACATCGGGCTTCTCATCATCCTGACCCTGATCGTGATCAGCGTGGGCGGCCTGGTCCAGATCGTGCCCCTGTATTTCCAGAGCACGACCACGGAACCGGTCACCGGCCTCGAGCCCTATTCCCCCCTTGAGCTGAGCGGCCGGGACATCTATATCCGAGAAGGCTGCTACAACTGCCATTCCCAGATGATCCGCCCGTTCCGGGCCGAAACCGAACGCTACGGCCATTACTCGGTTGCCGGGGAATTCGTCTTCGACCGCCCGTTCCAGTGGGGATCCAAGCGCACGGGCCCCGATCTCGCCCGGGTCGGCGGCCGCTACAGCGATGAATGGCACCGGGTGCACCTGATCAATCCGAGGCTGGTCGTCCCCGAATCCATCATGCCGGGCTACCCGTGGCTGGAAACCACGCCGCTTTCGACGTTCAGCATCCGCCGAAAACTTCTGGCGCTCAGGCAACTGGGCACCCCCTACACGGACGAAGAGATCGAAACCGCCGTGGAACAGCTTAAGGGCAAGACCGAGATGGATGCGATGATCGCCTATCTCCAGCGACTGGGCACGGCCCTGGAGGGAACGCGGTAATGGCATTGTTCCACAGCTTCTGGACCGCGCTGCTGATGATCCTTTTCGTGCTCATCATCGCGCGCGCCTGGAGCCGCAAACGGGTTGCGCAATACGAGGCGGCCGCCCGCATTCCCCTCGAAGAGGAGCATACGGCGGACGGGAGCGGGAAAGATGGCTGATTTCACGAGCGACTTCTGGCACTGGTTCATCGCGATCGTTACGGTGCTGAGCATTCTTGCGCTGTTTCCGCTGATCCTCCTGAACCGGGGCCACAAGCCCCAGGGCGAAGTGGAGACTTCCGGACACGTGTGGGACGAGGACCTCAAGGAATACAACAATCCCCTTCCCGCATGGTGGCTCAACCTGTTCGTCATCACCCTGGTATTCGGTCTGGGGTACCTGATCCTGTACCCGGGGTTGGGATCATTCAGCGGATTGCTGAACTGGTCCTCGACCGGGCAGTACGAAGAGGAGATGAATGCGGCCAGGGAAAGGTTCGACCCGATTTTCAGACAGTATGCGTCCGTGCCGATCCATGAACGGACCGACAACGAGGACGCCATGCGCACCGGAAGGCGGTTGTTTCTCAACTATTGCGCCCAGTGCCACGGTTCTGACGCCCACGGCTCGCCGGGATTTCCGGACCTCGCGGATGACGACTGGATCTACGGCGGGCAGCCCGACCAGATCTACCAGAGCATACTCAATGGACGAGTCGGCATCATGCCGCCGTGGGAGACCCCCCTGGGCGGTTCCGAGGGCGTGCGCGAGGTCACGCAGTACGTGCTGGGCCTGGGCGGCCGGGAGCACGACAGCGAGCTTGCCGCCGCCGGCAAGACGAAGTACAACCAGCTGTGCGTGGCCTGCCACCTGCCTGACGGGACGGGCAACACGCTTCTGGGGGCACCGAACCTTGTCGACGATATCTGGCTGTATGGCGGTTCGTCCGATGACATCGCCCATTCGATCGCGATCGGGCGCAACGGCGTCATGCCTCCCCACGAGAAGCTGCTGGGCGAGGACCGGGTGCACCTGCTCGCCGCCTACGTGTACGGTCTTTAGAAGCAAGCGAATACCTGATCCGACCTCCCTGTCTGTGCTCCGATGATCGACGCACATCTTTTCGACAAGTCCGCCGACTCTTCGCTGGAGCAGTCGCTCTATGAGCGCCGTCAGCGAATCTATCCAAGACAGGTTCACGGCCTGTTCGCCTCCATGCGGGTGACCGGCGTCATCGTGCTTATGGGAATCTTCTACGGGCTCGCATGGATCCGGTACGACACGGGAGAGAGTGTACGCCAGGCCGTGCTGTGGAATCTTCCGGAGCGGAAATTTCATATTTTCAGCCTGACATTCTGGCCGCAGGACTTCATCTACCTGACTGCGCTTTTGATCGTCGCGGCGCTGTCCCTGTTCTTTTTCACCGCCATCGCAGGACGCCTGTGGTGCGGATACGCCTGCCCACAGACGGTCTGGACGGAGGTGTTTCTCTGGATCGAAAGAAAGATAGAGGGCAGCCGATCACGGCAGATGAAACTGGCGGAGGGTCCCTGGACGCTCGAGAAGCTCGCCAAGAGAACGGCCAAGCACGGAATCTGGATCGCGCTGTCATTGTGGACCGGTCTGACATTCGTCGGATATTTCACGCCGATCAGGGAACTCGGATCGCGGCTTCTGGTCTTCCAGCTCGGAGGGTGGGAGACGTTCTGGATTCTCTTCTACGGCCTTGCCACCTATGGCAACGCGGGCTGGTTGAGGGAGCAGGTGTGCAAGCACATGTGCCCGTATGCGCGGTTCCAGGGCGCGATGTTCGACCGCGATACCCTGATCATTTCGTATGACAAGGCCCGCGGCGAGCCCCGGGGGGCCCGAAGAAAATCGGCAGGTCCGGCCGCCCTGGGGCTGGGCGACTGCATCAACTGCACGATGTGCGTGCAGGTTTGCCCGACGGGCATCGACATTCGTGACGGCCTGCAGTACGAGTGCATCGGCTGCGCGGCCTGCATCGATACCTGCAACGAGGTCATGGACAAGATCGGCTATCCCCGGGGGCTGATCCGCTACACGACCGAAAATGCCCTGGAGGGCGTCCGGACACGGATCGCCAGGCCGCGGGTCATCCTGTACGGGGTGATTCTCGTCGCACTGTTGTCGGCAACGCTGGTCGGGATCAGCCAGCGGGTCCCGATGGCCCTGGACGTGATTCGGGACCGGAACGTCCTGTACCGGGAATCCGGCGACGACATCGAAAACGTGTACACCCTGAAAGTCCTGAACAAGAGCGAGATATCCGGACAGTACCGTCTCGACGTGGACAGCGATGTGCCGTTGACCCTGTTGCCGGAAAGCCCGCTCGTCCGGGTGAGACCGGGCCAGGTCGAAGAAGTGGTGGTCCGCACCCGGGCACCGCGCGACCGCATGCCGCCGGGCGGGTTCGAGTTCCGGTTCAGGCTGATATCCTCCGCAAATCCGGATCAGTGGGTCGATCACGTGTCACGCTTCGTCGGACCCCGCAGATGAGTGGCGGCAAACAGACCGGCTCCGGCCCGTGGCGGATTCCGGTCATCTGGCTGATTGCCGGCATTCCGGCCGTCTCGGTCGTAGTCGGCGTCGTGTTGCTGGCGTTGTCGATTGCCCATTATGACGGGCTGGTTGCCGACGACTACTACAAGCAGGGAATGGGGATCAACCAGTCCATGGAACGCACCGCCCGCGCACGGGAGCTGGGCATCGATGCGTCCCTTCGCTCTTTCGGCGACTCACTGATCGAAATCCGCCTGTCCTCCAATCCCGAATACACGCAACCTGGAGAACTCCGGGTCTCGTTCCGTCACGCGACCCGATCCGGCTTCGACCAGGCAATCATGGCGGCGAATCTGGACCAGGGAATCTATCGCCTGTATCTGCCCCCGCTGCCCCCGGGAAAGTGGCATGTCGAGATCACGGCGGACGGCTGGAAGGTGAACCGGATTCTGAACCGGTAGAATCGCCGGCCGATCCGGCAAGCGGTTCCGCGGCCCCGCGTCCGCGGTCAGTTCTCGATGATCCGCTCGTACACCAGCCTTGCGAAGTGCTGCAGTACCGGGTCCCAGTAGGGAGACAGGACTCCGCCGTCGAACCCTTCGGAATACCGGCCGGCCTGCATGCGCTCGATGATCCCGATGTCTTCGGCATTCAGCGCTTTCCAGTTCTCCGCCACCCTGTCCCTTGCCTCCGCATACCTTGGCGCCGTGGCGCCCTCGCCGATGAAATAGAGCGCGATGGTCTCGCGGCACGCGGCGACCCCGGTCGGAGTGGCGACAAACACGTCAACCTGATCCGGGAAAATCTCGAAGGCGAAGTTCGGAAACAGCACGAACCACTCGCCCCGCTTCCTCCTGCTCTCCGGCAATCCGGGAAAATACGGCAATCCCTCTCCCCGGGCCGGATCGGTATGCCGGAAATCGTATCCGCACATCAGGACATGCCGGTCGAAGGCCGGTGCGGTGCGCTCGGCCATTCCGACGAAGTCGTTCAGCCACGGGTGGCACGAAAACACGTGGTACGGCTCGATGAAATTCTCGATGACGAGCTTCCAGTTGGCCCGGATGTCGAATTCCATCGATTCGGAAAACGACAGGGCGCTGAAATCGTACCCGTCCAGCTGGCGGATCAGGGGTTCGAGATGCACATCCAGCTCTTCTGCCTTGCCGTCGAGATTGACGAATATCCAGTCGTGCCAGATGCCGCAACGAACCGGCACGAGGTCCGCACGATGGCAAGCTGCCTTGTTGATGTCATGCCGATCGCCGCCGTGGAAGTGAGGGCGCGCCATCAGGCCGCCCTCAAGAGAATAGCTCCAGGAATGATTGGGACAGATGATCGACCGGCCGCCCTCGATCCTCTGGAGCACCAGCTTCGCACCCCGGTGCCGGCAAGCGTTGTGGAAGGCCCGAATCCGTCCGTCCCGCCCCCGAACAAGAACCAGCGGGCTGCCGGCAATCTCGACCGGCAACATGTCGCCCGGATTGGCAATCCGGTGCGCGAATCCGGCGAAAACCCAGGTTCTGCGAAATATCCGCTCCCGTTCCAGGCGATCGAACTCCCCGCTGACATAGGCGATATTGGGCAGGGACGATCCATCCTGTGTCGGGCAATACAGCCTTTCCCCGAAACTCTCGTCGAAGAAGTCGGAAGCAGTGAATGCAGCAGCCATACGCCCGGTCCAGTGGATTCCGCGGTCGAACTCGCAACGGATACCCGTGCTTTCGTCGAAATATAGTATTATCCATGCACATCCGCAAGCTGAAAATCGCCCCGTTCGAATCCGTCTCTTCCTCCATGTTCGGCTGCCTGCTTGAATCCGTCCGGCTCGGTCCGGTTGAAACACGCAACCGGGTGTTCAGTCCGCCCCACGGAACCACACTCGGTGCGCACGGAACCGTGTCCGAGGCGATGATCGCCTATCACCGCGAGCGGGCCCGGGGCGGAGTCGGACTGATCGTCCTGGAAGGCATGACCCTTCATCCGAGCTACAGTTTCGAGGAATCGTTCCTGTATGCCGGTTCCGACCGGATCATTCCGGGCCTTGCGCGGCTCGCCGATGCCTGCCGCACTTTCGACACGCCCGTGTTCGGCCAACTGTTCCACGCCGGCCGGGCTGTTCGGTTGAGCCGGGACGGCTCCCGTCCCGTCACGTACTCGGCCTCGGATGTTCCCGATGAACGATACCGGGTCGTCCCCTCGCCCATGCCGAACGAGATGGTCTGGGAAGTCATCGAGAGTTACGCGCAGGCGGCCGGCCGGCTGGCCGAGAGCGGACTCGACGGTGTGGAGATTCTCGCCAGCATGGGCTACCTGATCGCCCAGTTCCTGAACCCGAAGACCAATCTGCGCGAGGACGAATTCGGAGGCGGACTCGTGAACCGGATGCGGATTCTTCGGGAAATTCTCGTCCGCTGCCGGGAACGGATCGGCCCGGACAGGACGCTTGGCGTGCGCATCACCCTGGATGAAAAATCGGACGACGGGGCGAGCCCCGAGGAGACACTCGACGTGTGCCGGATTCTCGATCAGGACGATCTCGTCGACTATTTCAGCGTGATCGCGGGATCCAGCGCATCGATGCGTGGCTGGGTGCACGTTTTCCCGCCCATGGCGGTTCCCCACGCCTTCGTTGCCGAGGACGCGCGGGCACTGAAGCAGGTCGTCCGCAAGCCGGTTCTGGTTGCCGGGCGGATCAACCAGCCGCAAATCGCTGCGGACATCATCCAGAAAGGCCATGCGGAGATGGTCGGCCTGGGCCGGGCCCTGATCGCCGATCCCGAATTCGTGAACAAGCTTGCCCGGGGAGAGCCGGACAGCATCCGGGCATGCGTCGCCTGCAACCAGGCCTGTGTCGGGCATCGCCTGGCCCATCATGCCGTCTCCTGCATCCAGCATCCCCGAAGCGGACGTGAAACGCTGTTTCCCGAAGCGGAAACATCCGCGCCGAGCCGGAAAATACTCGTTATCGGCGCAGGCCCGGGAGGCATGAAGGCCGCCGCCCTGGCGGCCGATTCCGGACACGACGTATTGCTTGTCGAACAAAGCGGCGTTCTCGGCGGACAGGTCCGCCTTGCCGAGCGGCTTCCCGGACGGGCCGAGTTCGGGGGCGTCATCACCAATCTGGAAAAAGAGCTCGAGGCGAGCAATGCGGCGGTGCTTCTCGATACTCCGGCCAGCGAAGAGGTCGTCCGTGAGCATGAACCGGACCTGATCATCGTCGCCACCGGAGCCCGCGCCCGGTTGCCCGACTCGCCGGTCGATGGCATCCGGTTCATGGATTCATGGTCCGCGATCGAAGGCGGTGCCAGAGCGGGACACCGGGTCGTCATCGCCGACTGGGCCTGCGACTGGGCCGGACTCGGACTGGCCCACAAGTATGCTCTCGAAGGCCATCATGTCCGCCTGCTCTCAAGCGGAACCGTTCCGGGCGAATCCCTGCAGGGCATCGTCCGCGACCAGTGGATTGCCGAGATTGACCGGCTCGGGGTCGAAACAACGCCCTATGCGCGATTTTTCGGTGCCGAAGACGGAACGGCATGGTTCCAGCATACCGTCAGCGACGAGACGATCGTCTGCGAGGAGGTCGACACCCTCATCAGCTGCTATGCCCCGTCATCGAACCGGGCTCCCGAATGGCTTGAGGCGTCGGGCATCCCGCTTCGGACGATCGGGGATGCGGTGTCCCCCCGGACCGTTGAGGAGGCCATTCTGGAAGCCTGGCTGGCCATTTCGTCGATCGGTGGTCCCGTCGCCGGGAGATCGTGAAATCGGCGCATCCGGGACTCAGGGGCCCTTTCGAAGCGATTTTTCAAAACCGATATCGGGTCTGGCGATTCCAGCGCGCTTATAATGGCCGAAGTTGCGGACAGACTCGGGACAACGCGCAATGCAAACGCCTGCAATCATTGAACACATCGTCGACTGGCTCAAGAGCTATTCCTCCCGGGCCGGGACCGGAGGATTCGTGGTCGGTGTATCCGGAGGGATTGATTCGGCGGTGACCTCGGCACTGGCCTCCCGAACGGATTTGCCCGTCCTGTGTCTTGAAATGCCCATCCATCAGGCTGCTTCCCAGGTCGCCCGGGCACACAACCACATCAACCGTCTGCGGACGACCCACCCGAACGTTGCGGGCCTTCGGGTCGACCTGACCACGGTGTTCGATCACTTCGTCTCCACCGTGCCTGCGGTCGAGGACGAATCCACTCGCCAGATGAGCCTGGCCAACACACGGGCCCGGCTGCGCATGATGACTCTGTACTATTTTGCCTCGCTCCATGGCTATCTGGTGTGCGGCACCGGAAACAAGGTGGAGGATTTCGGGGTCGGATTCTTCACCAAGTACGGTGACGGGGGAGTCGATCTGAGCCCGATAGCGGACCTGAACAAGACCGAGGTGTACGCGCTTGGCCGGGAACTCGGAGTCAGCGAGGAAATCCTGCTGGCCCGTCCCACCGACGGGCTCTTTGGAGACAACCGCAGCGACGAAGAGCAGCTCGGAGCAAGCTACGAGGAGCTGGAGTGGGCGATGGACTTCGATGAAAACGAGCCGGAGGGACTGGACCCGAGGCAAAGGAAAGTACTCGACATCTACCGTGAGCTGCACCGGGCCAACCGGCACAAGATGCACCCGATTCCGGTCTGCGCCATACCGAAGGAACTTAAAATGGACTAGAATTCCGTCCGGAATATTCGATAACGCTCGCGGGGTGCGACTGCGGATCCCGCGCTCAACAGGTGATGATTATGAACAAACTTCATCCGGGAACACCCTTTCCCGAACTTCTGGCATCCGATCTTGAGGGCAACGTCGAGGATATCGGCAGGCCTTCCGACGAAGCCGAATGGCGGATGGTCGTGGTCTATCGGGGCAGGCACTGTCCCATGTGCACGAAGTATCTGAACAAGCTGGACGAACATGTCGAAAAATTGAACCAGTGCGGCATCGAGGTTGTGGCCGTGTCCGCCGACAGCCGACAGCAGATGCTTGACCATCTGGAGAAGCTCGATATCAATTTTCCGGTCTACCACGGCCTGACACTTGAGCAGATGAAAGCACTCGGGGTCCGGATATCGAGTCCGCGGTCGGAGGCCGAAACCGATCACCGCTATGCGGAGCCCGGCCTGTTCGTGGTCAACCGGGAGCATGACCTGCATATCGTCGACATCTCCAACAATCCTTTCGTGAGACCGGATATCGATACGCTCGCTTCCGGCCTTGAGTGGATCAAGGCGAACGACTATCCCACTCGAGGAACCTACGTCGAGGATTGAAGGCGGATTCGCAAACCGCCCTGGCGACGGGGGCCGGCTGCCTTCCCGGGCTCTTGTGACGATGGGCTGACCGCAGGTTGCACACACCGATGCCGATGCTTCGAGCCGTACCCCGAGAGCTCAAGGACGGAGAAAACAATCCGGTCCTGTTCGACGTCGCCTATCGCGTGTCCGGACACGGGCTGGCGGACACCGTCGCCCGGATTTACGGCAGGCACGGACCGGACACCTGCCTGCTCCCGATGTCCGCAACCTCGGCAGGTGGCGGAGTTTTCCAGCAGACTCCGTCGCATGGAGAGCCGGTCGTGGGAATCCTGGTCGAGCCGGCGCCGAACCCGAAGATCCGAAAGGAGGCCGTTTCCAGCCTCGATTCCGTATCGCTGGACGAGATCGTGATCGATCAGGAAACCATGCAGGTCTGCGCCGGCGGCGCCATCACGATCGATCAGCTCAACCGGTCACTGGCCGAAACGGTGTCCCCGGCCTTCCGGGTTCCCGGCTCCGACCTGACAAGCTACGCCTATGCCCAGGTCGGTTCCACCTTCATGACCGGCGGCATGGGCCCACAGCGCCGGTATTTTTCAGACAGCGTGATCGAAATCGCGTTGCACTCGGGCCGGATACTGGAATCGATCGGTCAGGATCGGCTGTCCGGATACGCGGGGACTTATGGCTGGACCGGTCTGGTCGGGGCGGTACGGTGCCGGTATGTCCGGCTGCCGCAACAGGAGATCGCCTTCGCCGTTCCGGTGCGGAACGACCCGTCGGAGATTGCCGCCTTGCTGGAGCACCTGTCCGGGTACTGTTTTTTCGAGTTCGAACAGGAGACGGCTGTCAACCTGAACGGCGGACCGGACGTGGTCACCGGTCTCGAAC
>VYGS01000081.1:0-697 GCA_009841725.1 Gammaproteobacteria bacterium | reverse complement strand
CACCCCCGCCCACACCCGGGGGCCCCTCATTCCCGCCTCGCCGCCCAGCGGGCAGGCGCTGGGTGCCGCGGCCCTTGCGGCCAAGTGCCGCGCGGCCGGTGCCGACGGCGTCATGTTCGTCAGCGGCTGCATCAGCCGGCCTGCCGACGAGTTTCTGGAGATGATCGTGGACAACGTGCGAAGCGATTCGTTCGCGATTGCCGGCATCAGCCTGGACTCGGCGGAGGTCTTCCGAACCGCTGACGAGATGCGGGAGCTCCGCGAAGCGATTCCGTTCGCAGCGCGTGTCAGAGAGCCGGAAGGCGAATTTCGCTACAAGAATCACACCGATGCCAACGTCCGGCTGAATCCGGGCAACATAGCCGGTTCCGCGACCGCTCTGTGGGAGAGAAACCAGCGCTATGTCGAAGGGGTCGAAAGCCTGATCCGGGGCACCGGGGGGTTGCGGGGAGACATCCTGGTGTACGGACACATGAATCCCTATGGCGTGGATCCCCATAATCGGCTCACGCTGTCCGCCGACACGCAGGAAGTCATGCAGGAAGCGGTCGAGAGCGCGCCCGCGCTGCGCGCCGAATTTTATCGGCAGCTCGGCGAAATGTGCGAGACGACCGGCAGCAGGATGATCGGAGGAGAAAAAGGCGCCGACTCGGAACATGCGATTCTGCGGGCGTTCGGAAATCCGGCTCTGGCGCCC
>VYGS01000074.1 GCA_009841725.1 Gammaproteobacteria bacterium | reverse complement strand
CCGTTGCATGGACTTCGAGATAGTCGACTTCCGAGGGCGGAATCCCGGAGCGGGAAAGCGCTTCCCGGAGAACCTGTTCCTGGGCCGGGCCGTTCGGAACGGTCAGCGCCGCGCTCGCGCCGCTCTGGTTGACCGCCGATCCCCCGATCACTCCCCAGATCCTGTCCCCGTCCGCCTGGGCGTCGCGCAACCGTTTCAGGACGATCATTCCGCAGCCTTCTCCTCTCACGAAACCGTCCGCGTCGGCGTCGAAGGTCCGGCACTTTCCGCTCTTCGACAGCATGCCGAATTCCGCCATGAATCTCGTGACGGAAGGGGAGAGGGTCGCGTGAACGCCTCCGGCCAGGCACAGATCCGCATCGCCCTGGCGAAGCGCCGCCGCAGCCTGATGCACCGCCACCAGAGAGGACGCGCAGGTCATGTCCAGCGGCACCGCCGGTCCCATCAGGCCCATTGCGAAGGCAATCCGGCCGATCGCGACGCTTCCGGCCGTACCCAGATATCCGTCATCCTGTCCCGTGGCCGCGACAAGGTCCCGATACTCGCTGCTTCCTCCCAATCCGGCATACACTCCGGTTCGGCTGCCGCGCAGCGAGCCGGGATCGATTCCCGCATCCTCGACGGCCTGCCAGCTGGTTTCCAGCAGCAGTCGTTGTCTCGGATCCATCATCCGTGCCTCGATCGGCCTGATGCTGAAAAAGTCGGCGTCGAAACGATCAAGTCCTTCGACAAATCCACCGTGCCGGTAGATCGCTCCCTCGTGCGCCGGATCGCCCACGGCGCCGCTCCATGGTCCCGAATCCTTTCGCCCGTCCGTTATCGCATCGCCGCCCTGCTCGAGAAGGCGCCAGAAGGCGGCAAGATCCGGTGAGCCGGGAAACCGGCAGGCCATGCCCACGATTGCGACACGACCTTCTTCGCTCTCCGGTTCAGACCGCTGCTGGGCTTCAGGCTGGGCTCGTGGAGCAGGCGCCGGGGGAGCGGAAGGCGCGGGAGCGATGTCCCCGAGCTCTCCGTCGAGATGGCGGGCCAGAGAGGCGATGTCCGGATAGTCGAACACCATCGTGTTCGAGACCGTGTATTCGTCAGCGAACGCGCGGTTCAGCCGGTTTCGCAATTCCACGGCCATGAGGGAGTCCATCCCGAGGTCGAAAAACCCGACCGCAGGCTCGGGTAGCGAGGGAAGCCTGAGCACCGCCTGCAGTTCCTGCTGAAGGAACGACACCAACAGGGACTCGCGCTCGGCAGGAGGCGTCTGCCCGAGACGGGACAAGATGCCTTCCGCCATGACAAGCCCGTCATCCGCGGCACTGGAAGACGTGGAGAGCAGCTCTTCGAGCAGCAGTGGGCGCTCCTCGACAGCCTCCTCGAATACATCCCAGTCCATCGACATCACCACGGAATTCGTGACGTCCTGGCGTACCAGCCGGTCGAGCGCCTTCAGTCCCTGCCGCGGCGTGAACCAGCGGCCGCCTCGTGCCGCACGCTGCCGTTCGATCCGTTCCTTCTGTTCGGCCGCTTCGCCGATTTCCGACCACGCGCCCCAGGCAATGGCCTGCCCCGGAAGGCCCAGGGCCCGGCGATGGCCGGCGAGCTGGTCGAGAAACGCATTGGCCGCGGCGTGATTCGCCTGTCCGGGATTGCCCATGACGCCGACCCGGCTGGAGAAAAGAATGAACAGATCGAGATTCCGGTTCATCGTGGCACGATGCAGGTGCCAGGCTCCCAGCACTTTCGGCCACAGTACCGTCTCGAAGCGATCCCAGTTCTGGTTGGCCAAGGCTCCGTCCGACAGGACTCCGACACTGTGGATGACGCCTCCGAGCGGAGGCAGGTTCCGATCGATGCGCCCCAGCATTTCGTCGACCGCGGCAAGGTCCGTCACGTCGGCGAGTTCGACCTCTACCGAGAAACCGCGTTCGCGCAGCGATTCGATTGTCTCGCCGATCTCGGGGTCCGGGGAGCGTCGTCCGTTCAGGACGATCGTTCCGGCACCGTGCTCGGCCAGCCATCCGGCCACGGCGCACCCGATTCCACCGAGTCCTCCGGTCACGAGGTAGGTTCTGTCCTTGCGCAGGCCGCCATCGCCGAGCGATGGGGCGGTGACCACGATCTTGCCGATGTGGCGGGCCGATCGCATAAATCTCAGGGCGGCGCCCGTTTCTGCCAGCGGCCATCTGCTGTGGACGAGGGGCTTCAATTCTCCGGCCGAGAGGTGTTCCATCACACCTCTCAGGACTTTTCCGACCCAGGCCGGGTCGGTTTTTTTCAGAACATCCAGCTCCAGGATCGAATAGGACACATCCGGGCGCACCGCCGCCATCTCGTCCTCGGTCAGAATGTCCCGCCGGGCCAATTCGACGAACCGGCCGCCCTGTGCCAGGCAGGCGAGACTCGCATCGATGAAGCCTTCTCCGGTCAGGCAGTTGAGAACCACGTCCACGCCCTTGCCATCCGTCACATCGAGAATGTCCTTGCCGAACGTCGTCTGGCGGCTGTCGAAGATATGCCGGACTCCCAGCGACCGGAGGTACGGCTGCTTCGGGGCGCTTGCGGTGGCGAAGACTTCCGCGCCTGCCGCCTCGGCCAGCTGGATAGCCGCCAACCCCACTCCGCCCGCGCCGGCGTGAATCAGGACCCTGTCGCCGGCCTTCAGATCCGAAAGTTCATAGGACAGTGCGGCCGAAACGAATGCGCTCGGTATCGTGGCCAGTTCGGTCACGGAGAATCCCGAAGGAGCCGGTGCGACCAGCTCCTCCCGCGTGACCATCTGTGCGGCGAATGCCCCGAATCCCAGCCCGACGACATGATCGCCAACCGAAACGGACGATACGCCGGAGCCGATTTCGAGAATCCGGCCGCACATTTCCCGGCCGAGGTTTCCCTCCTCGATGAATCCGAGCGAGCGAAACACATCCCAGAAGTTGAGCCCTGCGGCCTCGATCGCAACGCGAACCTCTTTCGGTTCCAGCGGATGCGGCGAAAGAGGCGTTATGCAGGGTTTTTCGAAGACGCCGCCCGGGTCCGGAGCAAGTGCCCAGGCTGTTTCGTCCGGCAAGTCCAGTCTTTCCGGCCCGTTGTGCATCCGGACCAGCCGTGCCGCATGGCGGCTTTCCCGGCGGTACGCGATGTGGTTCTCGCAATCCGGATACAGCAACTCGTTGACCAGACCGGTCAGAGGCGAATCGGCCTGCGGATCCAGATCGATCATCCTGGGCTTGAGATGCGACGCTTCCTGGGCCACGGCCTTGCCGAACCCCCACAAGACCGAACCGGCGAGTTCCCCCTGATGTTCCCGTTCCAGGATCTGTGCGCCGCGGGTGATGAACCAGACGCCTTTCTCCGGCGTGACGCCGGCATCCGTCATGCCCTGGATCATCGCCAGCGAGCTTGTTCCTGCGCACGTCACGTCCTGTGCCATTTCTTCCACGCTCGCCCCGGGGCCGTGCCCGTCCAGAGCCATGAGATGCACGATGCCGCAGAACGGAATGTCCGCAGGCAGGCTTTCGATGAGAGTGCGCCACGCATCACGTTGCCCCGTTTCGGCGGATATCCGGATCATCCCGGCTTCGGCGGACAACGGGATTTCGGGATCGGTCGGGCCGTTTTCAATCAGGCAGACCGTCTGGTTGCGGGCAGCCAGGTCCGAGGCCAGCGTGTCCGGGAAGTCGTTCTGACCGCCCGCCAGGATCCAGATGCCCGGAGATTCCATGATCTCCGAGGGAGCCTGCGCCACGATGACCCCCTTGTCCGGTATTTCCCTGGGATCGGATTCATCCAGTCCCAGAACCTCGGCTTCCGCGAATCCCGCATCGCCGAGCGCCTGATGCCACACGGCCGGGCTCGCCAGTGCGTGGTGAGGGCGGTAACCGTCGGCAAACCGCCACCAGCCGTCCAGTTGCCCGAAGGTCAGGTCCATCCAGCCCAGGCCGCTCAGATTCTCAAGCGCGACCAGCTGCCCCGATGGCGCAAGAAGTCCGAGGCAATGCGCCAGCGTTTCTTCCAGGTATCGGGTTGCGTGCAATACGTTGGAGGCGATCAGCAGATCGTAGCCGTGGGCGTCAAAACCCTGATCGACCGGGTCTTTCTCGATGTCGAGTGGCCGGTATTCGATGCAGCCGCCGCCGTCTCCGAACCGTGATTCCGCTTCCGCGAAGAACCCCGCCGAGATATCCGTGTACATGTAATCGAAACGGCCTTGGGGCAACTCCGGCAGGATGGCTGCCGTCGCCGAACCCGTTCCGGCTCCGACTTCAATGATTCTGAGCCGGCGGCCGGAGGGCAGGTCGGCAACGAGCGTCTGGACCGTTTCCTTCAGTATGCGGTTGGCCGCCCGCGCGACCGGCGCCTTGAGATACAGATCGGCCGGAGTCGGATCGCCGCTGCTGAACAGGATGGTGAGCGGATCCGCCTGGCCGCGAAGCACCTGTGCCAGGGCGCGGCCTGACCGGTTGAACAGCGCGGTCTCGATCACGCCGTGAAAATACCGCTGCTTCATCTCGTCGGGACAGGTCTCGAGATTGCCCGGCAACTCGGGCGGCAACGGCCCGTCCGGCCCGATCCGGACCACGAAACCGTCATTCGCCTCCTCGAGGATTCCCGATCTCGACAGCATTTCGAGCATCCGGCGAAACAGCCGGCTGTGCTCTTCCCCGACATCCAGTTGTCGGCGCAGCGTTTCGCTGTCGAAGGCGTCTCCCGTCTTGCGCGTCCAGCCCAGCTCTTCAAGCGTTGCGAGCGCACGGGCGCGCGACCACTGCTCCAGATCCGCCAGCAGTGCTTTTCTGCCTTCACGATCCACCCCTTCGTCGGCCAGATAGCCGGACAGCAGTCCCGAAGACGCTCTCACCGTTGCCGGGGACGGAAGAAAATCGGCCGGCACCATGCCCGGCGCCAGGACGCTGTCCTGCCACACGACTTCGTACAGCAGATCCCGGATGCCCTCGGCCGCAGAGAGCAGGCTTGCCCGTGTCGCGCGCTTCACGGTGTATTCGCTCAAGCCGCCGAGCAGAGTGCCATCGGAGTCGTACAGGCGAATCTCGGCGCTCAGGACTTCGGCAGACTCGCTGTTTTCGGACTCCGCCTGATCGGGCATCCTGCTCATTCTCACATGGCTGAACACCCGCTCCGGCAGCGGTCCCGTCAGCCACAGGCATTCCCAGCCGAAGGGCAGATAGGTGATTTCGGATTCGACTCCGCCCGGGTTGCGTGCCGCCGCAACGACCTGGAAGCAGCCGTCCAGAAGAAGAGGGTGGACCTCCAGGGCGCTGCGGGCCGAATTTTCCGTCAAGCGGACTTCGCCCAGCGCCTCTCCGTTCCGGGACCAGAGCCCTTCCAGTGTACGAAAGGAAGGCCCGAGGTCGATTCCCGTGTCGAGCCTTGCCCGGTAGTAGGATGCGGTGTCCACCGCGGACAGCTCCGACTTCAGGGCTTCGAGATCGATCCCGCCGTCGGCTTCGGGCACCGGGCGGTCCGGCGATATACGGCCCTCGACATGCAGGGTCCATTCCTTCTGGTTCCCCTTGCTGAAGATCTGGACGCGGCGGGAATTCGACTCTGACGGGGCATCAAGCACGACCTGCACCGTCCGGCCTCTCTCGCCGGCATTTTCGTCGGCATCCTCATCCGCAAAGACCAGGGCGTTGTGCAGCTGCATGCCCTCGACAACGACGGGACCGCCCGATTCGACGAGAGAAGCCGACGCCGCCATGGCACCGTAGAGGGCGCCCGGGGCAATCACCCGGCCAAAGACCTGATGATCGTTCATCCATTCGGGCTCTGCAGGAAACAGTTCGGTCTCGAAGCCGGTTTCCCCGCTTGCGGAATCGTGCCGGATGCCGAGCAGCGCGTGTCCGGCGCCGGGCCTGCGCCTGGATGACTTGCCGAGCCACAGGCGCTTGCGTTGAAAGGGGTACCCCGGCAGCGAGATGCGCCGGCGCTCCTCGCCCGCGAAGAGTCCCTCGAAATGAACGGGAAGCCCCGTGTGGTAGACGTCTGCGACGGCCTGAACAAAATCCGCGCAGCCCTTCTTCGGATCGTTCCCGGACGGCGGGTGCAGGCTCGACACCGAGATCGGGGGCGTCTGTGTCGAATGGGTCCAGGCCGATGCCGTCATCGCGGTCAGTACCGGACGCGGGCCGATTTCCACCACCAGGTCCACACCCAGCTCGGCGAGTGTCTGGACGCCGTCTGCGAATGCCACTGCCTCGCGGGCGTGCTGCTTCCAGTAGGCGCCATCGAGCGTTTGCCCGGATTCGACCGCCCGGCCTGTCAGATTGCTGATCACGGTGATGGAGGGGAGTTCGATGGCCACCCCTTCCAGGGACGCTTCCAATTCGTCGAGGACCGGTTCCACCAAGGCACTGTGGAATGCCCGAGCCGTGTTCAGACGACTGACGCGAACGCCGTCGGCCTTGAGGAGATTCGTGACGGCTTCGATGTCCTCGACCCGTCCGCTCAGCACCTGATGAGATCCGTTGTACGCGGAAATGCTCAGCCCGGCGGTACCGGTGTTCCCGGGTTCGAGGAGCGAGGCGACCCGTTCGGGAGGAGCAAAGACCGCGGCCATGCCGCCCGGTTCGGTTTTCGAGAGCAGGATTCCCCGCTTCCGGGCGAACCGCATTCCGTCTTCGAGACTGAATACGCCCGCCGCCTGCGCCGCCGCAAGCTCCCCGACGCTGTGCCCCAGCACCACGTCGGGGCGGATTCCCGCGCTTGCCCAGAGTGCCGTGAGCGCGCATTCGAGAGCGTACAGGGCCGGTTGTTCCCAGGCGGTGTCCCCGAGATCGGCGCCGGTTTCATCCCGGCCGAACATGACGTCCAGAAGCGAAGTGCCGCTTTTATCCCTGAACACTTTCTCGCAACGCTCAAGCACCGCCCTGGCCACCGGTTCCTGTTCGTACAGCGCGAGCCCCATGCCGGCCCACTGGCTTCCCTGTCCGGTATAGGCGAATGCAATCCGGGTCGCCGTTCTCGGGCGCTCGTCGGTGCCGGGGCCGGCCGCCAGCGCCTCGAGCTGTTCCCGTAGCGATCCGGCGTCACTGAAAACGACTGCCGAACGGTGGTCGAAATGGCTCCGGCCCATGCCCGCGGTCCAGGCCATGTCGGACAGGAGGAAATCCGAAGCGGCGTTCCGTGAAACGAGTTCCCCGGAATGCTGATCGAGCCATGTCAGGTAGCGTCCGGCCAGTTCCCTCAATGCGCTGGCGGACTTGGCCGACAGCGGCAGCAAGCGGGTATCGCGAGGATGGACGTCCTCGCCGGAGTCCGGCATTCTTTCAAGGGATGCCGGTACACAAACCGGCACCGGCCGGACAAGGCCGACAACCCGGTTGCCCTGATGGGGTGTTCTTTTCGATGCGCTGTATTCTTCCAGCACGATGTGCGCATTCGTTCCGGAGATTCCGAAGGAGTTGACACCCGCGAGCCGCTCCCGTCCGTTTCGCTTCGGCAGGTCCATCATGGACGACGTCACACGCAGGGGCAGCCGCTCCCAGTCGAGAGCCGGATTGGGATTCTGAAAGTGGAGGTGCCGGGGAATGACCTCCTGCTGCATCACCAGCACGGCCTTGATCAGGCCGGCGATGCCGGCAGCCGACTCCAGGTGGCCGACATTGGTTTTTATGGAGCCGACGAGAAGCGGGCGCGAAGCGTCGCGTCCTCTCCCGTAGACGGCGCTGGCGGCGTTGAGTTCGATCGGGTCGCCCACCGATGTTCCGGTTCCGTGCGCTTCGAGATAGTCCACTTGCGATGCCGAAACCCCGGCCTGCGACAGCGCCGCCTCGATCACCTGCTCCAATGCGGGAGCGTTTGGAACCGTCAGTCCGCTGCTGGCTCCTCCATGGTTCACCGCCGCCCCCCGGATCACGCCCCAGATCCGATCGCCATCGGCCTGCGCCTCGTCCAACCGCTTGAGGATGACAACCCCGCAGCCTTCTCCCCGCACGTAGCCGTTGGCGGACGCATCGAATGCCTTGCACTGCCCGTCCGCGGAGAGCATCATCGAATCCGCGCGAAGTTCGAATATGCGCCCGTTCAGTATCGCCTGCACACCGCCTGCAATGGCGAGGTCGGCCTTGCCCTGCTGCAGGTCGGATACGGCGTCGTGAACCGACACCAGGGATGAAGCGCAGGCGGCGTCGACGGCCTTTGCCGGGCCCATCAAGCCCAGTACAAAGGCGACGCGTCCGCTGGTGCCGTTCAGGTTGGTGCCGCTCAGGGCGTAAAGACACGCGGCAGCCTCCGCGGGCTTTTCCTGGTCGACGACCAGCATCCTGTATTCGTCGTTGCTGATTCCGGTATAGACCCCGGTGCGCGTTCCCTTGAGCCGATCGGGATCGATCCCCGCATCCTCGAGGGCTTCCCAACTGATTTCAAGCATCATCCGCTGCTGCGGATCCAGGTACTGGGCCTCGACCGGGGAAATTCGGAAAAACTCCGGATCGAACTGATCGATCCCGTCGACATAGGCGGAAAACCGGCACGGGCCGCTGGGACTGGTGGCGTTCGAGAACAGTTCATCCACGCGCGGGTCGCCCGAGCCCGGGGGAATTTCCCTGACCGCGTTTCCACCGCTTTCAAGCAGATGCCACAATGCCGGAATGCTGGGTGCGCCGGGAAAGCGGCAGGCCATGCCGACGACGGCTATGGGGCATGCGGGAGGGAATTCCTCGAATGCCCCGGTGCCGGAATTTTCAGCAGGATTTGGAAAAGATTCTCCGCATCGTTTTGATTTCATGTGCCTATCCTCCGAACCCGGTATTGCTCCATGCAGCGCAAGCCCGTCAAAATGTGGATGACAAGTATCGAGAATCATACAGTACGCTATCCCCGCTTCTCAACAGGGAGCGGCGAGTATCGACATGCCTTGCATGCCGGTCGTGCGAACTGTCGGCAGACTCTGTCGGGATCAGGGTGCCGAAGGCGGTCGCAATCCTTGATTTTTTTGATTATTGATACCAGTGAATAGTAGAATCCACACGCCCGAACCGAATTGAATACCGATCACGGGTATCGGGTTCGATTCGGTGCCCGATGGCACAGGGTTGAATACGTCTACGTCTGATCATTTACAAGGAGAAATCGTTGCAATCACCCGCCTTACTGGTCCTCGAGGACGGAACCGTCTTCGAGGGGAAATCGATCGGCTCGGATGGCATGGATGTCGGGGAAGTGGTGTTCAACACCTCAATGACCGGGTACCAGGAAATCCTGACCGATCCCTCCTATGCCCGGCAGATGGTCACCCTGACGTATCCCCATATCGGCAATGTCGGAACGAATCCGGAAGATCTCGAATCGCGGACCGTTTTCTGTTCGGGACTGATCGTTCGCGACAGCTCCAGATTGAGCAGCAACTGGCGTTCCAGCGGCTCGCTCGCCGAATTCATGGTCGAGCATGGCGTGGTGGGCATCTGCGACATCGATACGAGGAAGCTGACGAGAATTCTCCGCATCAAGGGGGCCCAGAGAGGATGCATTGCCGCCGGCAAGCGTGTCGACGCCGACGCTGCGCTCACCATGGCCCGGGATTTTCCCGGTCTGGTCGGAATGGATCTCGCCCGGGAAGTCACCGTGTCCAGTCCCTACGACTGGAACGAGGGCGTCTGGGATCTCGAGCAGGGATACCGGTCGCCTCCCGAGCCAAGGTTCAGCGTTGTGGCCTACGATTTCGGAATCAAGAAAAACATACTCAGGCTGCTGGCCGGCAGAGGTTGCCGGGTTCGGGTCGTGCCGGCCCATACGCCGGCAGCCGAGGTGCTGGATCTCGCCCCCGACGGCGTTTTCCTGTCGAACGGACCGGGCGATCCGGCGCCTTGCGACTACGCCATCAGGGCGATCGGACAATTCCTGGAAAGCAGGGTCCCGACATTCGGAATCTGCCTGGGGCACCAGTTGCTGGCTCTGGCGAGCGGCGGGAGAACCGAGAAAATGAAATTCGGGCACCACGGCGCCAACCACCCGGTTCTGGACATCCGTACCGGGCAGGTTCTGATCACCAGCCAGAATCATGGATTCACCGTCGACGAGACGTCTCTTGGCGAGAATATCGTGGTGACGCACCGTTCCCTGTTCGACGGAACCGTGCAGGGCATCGAGCGGACCGACGTTCCGGCGTTTTCGTTTCAGGGGCACCCGGAGGCGAGCCCGGGACCCCGCGATATCAACGGCCTGTTCGACCACTTTGTCAAGATCATGGAAAACGCCGGTAGCAATCGAAATGCCTAAGCGAAACGATTTCAAGAGCATCCTCATCATCGGAGCGGGCCCGATCGTGATCGGACAGGCTTGCGAGTTCGACTATTCGGGAGTGCAGGCCTGCAAGGCACTGAAGGAGGAGGGATACCGGGTCGTGCTGGTGAATTCGAATCCGGCGACGATCATGACCGATCCGGATTTTGCCGATTCCACCTATATCGAACCCATCAATCATGAAACCGTCGCGCGCATCATCGAAACGGAACGGCCCGAGGCGATCCTTCCCACGATGGGAGGGCAGACGGCCCTCAATTGCGCGCTGGATCTGAATCGGCTGGGAGTGCTGGAGCAGTACGGCGTGGAGATGATCGGCGCCACGCCCGCGGCGATCGACAAGGCCGAGGATCGGGAACTGTTCAAGCAGGCCATGTCGAGCATCGGCCTCGAGACCGTGAAGGGAAGGTTGGCGCATTCGCTTGAGGAGGCGCGGAACATCGTTGCCGATCTCGGCTTTCCGGCCATCATCAGGCCTTCCTTTACGCTCGGAGGCAGCGGCGGAGGCATTGCCTACAACATGGAGGAGTTCGAGGCGATCTGCGCGCACGGGCTTGAAGTGTCTCCGGTCGGCGAGCTGCTCATCGAGGAAAGCATAATCGGCTGGAAGGAATTCGAAATGGAGGTGGTGCGGGACCGGCACGACAATTGCATCATCATCTGCTCGATCGAGAATCTTGATCCGATGGGCGTTCACACCGGAGATTCGATCACGGTCGCGCCGGCACAGACCCTCACCGACAAGGAATATCAGTTGATGCGGGATGCGAGCATCGCCGTCCTGCGCGAGATCGGGGTCGACACGGGCGGGTCGAATGTGCAGTTTGCCATCAATCCCGAAGACGGGCGCATGATCGTCATCGAAATGAACCCGCGGGTATCCCGCTCGTCGGCCCTGGCTTCGAAGGCGACCGGATTTCCGATCGCCAAGGTTGCCGCAAAGCTCGCGGTCGGATACACCCTGGACGAGCTCAAGAACGATATCACCGGGGGCAGGACGCCGGCCTCGTTCGAGCCGACGATCGATTACGTGGTGACCAAGATTCCGAGATTCGATTTCGAGAAATTTCCCCAGGCCGATCCCACGCTGACCACCCAGATGAAATCCGTCGGAGAGATCATGGCCATCGGGCGCACCTTCCAGGAATCGTTTCAGAAAGCGTTGAGAAGTCTCGAGATCGGGTCCGACGGACTGGACGAGATGACGGTTCCGGATGATCACCCGGAGGATTTTCTGACGTCCAAGCTCGGAATTCCCGGTGCCCGGCGTCCGTGGTACCTTGCCCAGGCATTCCGCGAAGGAATGGACCGGGAGGCGATACACGCTGTTTGCCGCATTGACCCGTGGTTTCTGGAACAGATCGAGGACCTGGTCGCGAGCGAGCGGGAAATTGCCGCGTCCGATCCTGAATCTCTGGATTTCGAGTGTCTCCGGCGCTGGAAATCACAGGGATTTTCCGACCGGCGCCTTGCGCGGCTTATCGGCCTCGACGAGTCTCGGGTTCGCCGGCTTCGGGGCGACCTCGGTATCCATCCGGTGTACAAGCGGGTGGACTCGTGTGCCGCGGAATTCGATACTTCCACCGCATACATGTATTCCACCTACGAAGAGGAATGCGAAGCCGCTTCGACAAACAGGAAGAAAATCATCGTTCTGGGCGGGGGTCCGAACCGGATCGGCCAGGGCATCGAGTTCGACTACTGCTGCGTGCATGCGTCCATGGCGCTTCGCGAGGACGGGCACGAGATCATCATGATCAACTGCAATCCCGAGACGGTGTCGACCGATTACGACACCTCGGACAGGTTGTACTTCGAGCCGCTGACGCTGGAAGACGTTCTGGAAATCGTCCGGATCGAGCAGCCCTTCGGCATCATCGTGCAGTTTGGCGGCCAGACTCCCCTCAAGCTCGCCGGACAGCTGGCGGAAGCGGGTGCGCCCATCATCGGCACTTCGCCGGCCTCCATACACCGGGCCGAAGACAGGGAATACTTCCAGAAGCTGCTGTCCGACCTGAAATTGCGCCAGCCTCCGAACCGGACTGCCACCGATCCGCAGCAGGCGCTCGTCCTGGCGGAGGAAATCGGCTATCCCATCGTGGTGAGACCGTCCTACGTTCTGGGAGGCCGGGGGATGGAGATTGTGCAGGATTCCGGAAACCTCGAGGAGTTCATCAATTCCGCGTTGAGCGTCTCGTTCGATTCCCCGGTTCTGCTCGACCGCTTTCTTGACGACGCCGTGGAGGTCGACGTGGATGCGGTGTGCGATGGAAACCGCGTCGTCATCGGCGGAATCATGGAGCATATCGAGGCGGCGGGCGTGCACTCGGGAGATTCCGCATGCTGCCTGCCTCCCTGGACGCTGAGTCCTGCGATACAGGACGAACTGAAGCGGCAGACCAGGGAAATGGCCCTCGCTCTGGATGTGCTGGGACTGATGAACGTCCAGTTTGCCGTCAAGGGCGGTGTGGTCTATGTACTGGAGGTGAACCCCCGGGCGTCGAGGACCGTTCCGTTCGTGTCCAAGGCGACGTCGAGGCCGCTTGCCAAGATCGCCGCCCGCTGCATGGCGGGTCAGACACTGGCGGAGCAGGGGATTGACGACGAGATCAGTCCGGCTTACTTTTCGGTCAAGGAAGCGGTCTTCCCGTTCATCAAGTTTCCCGGGGTGGATACGGTGCTCGGGCCTGAAATGAAAAGCACCGGCGAGGTCATGGGCATAGGCAGCACCTTCGGCGAGGCGTTCGGAAAATCGCAGGAAGCCGCGTATTGCCCGGTCCCGCTCGGCGGAAAGGCACTGTTCAGCCTGCGCAAGGAAGACCAGCACGACGCGATCGGCGTGGTCCGGTATTTCCACGAGTCCGGGTTCCAGATTCTGGCGACCGAGGGAACCGCAAAAGTCATTGCAGAGGCCGGAATCGAGGTCTCGCGGGTGAACAAGGGGATCGAAGGGCGTCCGCATGTCGTCGACATGATCAAGAACAGCGAGATCGGACTGATCGTCAACACCATATCGGGAAGGCAAAGCCTGGAGGATTCCTATACAATACGTCGGGAGGCGCTGCAGGAAAAGATCACCTACTATACAACCCTGGCATCGGCCAAGGCATCGGTGGCTGCCCACCGGCACCTGGCATCGGTCACCGTCAATCGGCTTCAGGATCTGCACGAGGCGATTCGGCAAGATCGCAAAGAGGGATGATGCCGAATCTTTACCGATCTGGTTGGATCAACAGGGGGACAGCATGACAGACCGGGTACTCTTGACCAAATTGGGTGCGCAAGCGCTTCATCGCGAACTCAGGCAACTCAAGAGCGAGGAGCGTCCGAAAATCATCTCGGCAATCGCGGAGGCGAGGGCCCATGGCGACCTGTCGGAAAACGCCGAATACCATGCAGCCAAGGAACAGCAGGGACTGATCGAGGCAAGAATAAAGAAGCTTGAATCGAATCTGTCCGTGGCCGAGGTGATCGATCCGGCCAAGATTGCGCGCGACGACAGGGTCGTCTTTGGAGCCAGTATCGAGCTGTATGACGTGAATCGGGAGGTGTCCGTCAGCTATCAGCTGGTCGGTAACCTGGAAGCCGACATCACCAACGGGAAAATCTCGATCAGCTCGCCCATCGGCAAGGCCCTTCTCGGAAAGTCGGTGGGCGACGAGGTCGAGGTGTCCACTCCGAACGGGCCGCGACTGTATGAAATCCTGAGCACCCGTTATGACAGCCAGTGAACCGACAGGAATGACGCAGCCCGGGAAATAGCGTGCACGAGGTTCGGAGACGTCGCCGTGTCGACTGATCAAATCATCCTGTTTTCCCTGCTGGGGGCCCTGTTCGGGATGCTGGTATGGGGACGGATTCGATATGATCTGGTCGCATTCGGCGGGCTGATGCTGGCCGTGATGCTCGGGGTGGTTCCGGCAAACGGAGCCTTCATGGGCTTCAGCCATCCCGCCACCGTGATCATCGCCCTGGTGCTGGTGGTCAGTACGGGGTTGTCGAATTCCGGAGCCATCGAGCTCGTGTCCCGGTACCTGGTCAGGGCCGGCCGTTCACTGTTCATGCACATCGGCGTGATGTCGGCAGTCGCGGCGATGCTGTCGGCTGTCATGAACAATGTCGCGGCACTCGCGATGATGATTCCGATAGACGTGCGCGCTGCGGACAAGGCAAAGCGCAGTCCCAGCCTGACGCTGATGCCGCTGTCTTTCGCCTCGATACTGGGCGGATTGATCACATTGATCGGCACACCCCCCAACATCATCATCGCGAGCTTCCGCGAGCAGGCGCTGGGCGAGCCGTTCGGGATGTTCGACTTCTCTCCGGTCGGTCTTGCAGTGGCGGTGGCAGGCGTGCTCTTTGTGGCCCTGATCGGATGGCGGCTGATTCCCGCGAGCGAAGCTTCCAGCGCCTCGAAGGAACTGTTGCAGATCAGGGAATATGTGGCGGAAGTCCGGGTTGCGGAAAAATCGAGGGTAATCGGGAAAGCGGTCCAGGAACAAAACGCGCTGACGGAAGATTCGGATGTCGAGATCATCGGCCTGTCGAGAAGAGGGAAGCGGTTTCCCGGTGATGCCGCTCAGGAGAGAATCGCGGAAAGGGACATTCTCGTCATTCGGGCGACGCCTGACAGCATCGATGCGTTCGTCGGGGAAAACGGGCTGGAGTATGTGGGATCCGAGAAGCACGAATCGCTGATCGGAGAGGACTTGTCCCTGGCCGAGGTGGTGGTGCCCCGGAACGCCTATGCAGTGGGCAGGAATGCCCTTGATCTTCGGCTGTTGCAACGGTACGGCGTCAATCTGCTTGGCGTGTCGAGGCAGGGCATGCCTTTTGAGGAAAGCGTCAGGCAGCTTGTGATCCGGGCCGGAGACGTATTGCTTCTGCTCGGTCCCACGGAACGGCTTCACGCCGTTTCGGCATGGCTCGGGGGCATGCCGTTGCAGGAGAAGGATCTGCTAGTTGCCCAGCGCCACAAGGCGGAGCTGACTGTGGGCATATTCTGTCTGGCCATCGCCTCGGTCGTACTCGGAATTGTGGATCTGGCCGTGGCGCTCGGCATCGTCAGCCTGTTCATGATCGCGTTCAATATTGTTCCGGTTCGGGATCTCTACGAATCCATCGAATGGCCGGTGATCGTGTTGCTGGGGTCGCTGATCCCGATCGGCGCCGCGTTCGAGTCGTCCGGAGGGTCGGATCTTGTCGCCCAGGCGATTGTCGGTTTTTCCGAAGATTACAGCCCGGTCCTGATTCTCGGAGTACTCATGGTCGTGACGATGACCTTGTCGGATTTGCTCGACAATACCGCGACAGCGGTCATGGCGGCACCGGTCGCGGTGGAGATTGCCAATGAACTGGGCCTCAGTCCCGATCCGTTCCTGATGGCGGTGGCGGTCTCTGCCTCGTGCGCATTCCTCACGCCGATCGGACACAAGAACAACACCCTGATCATGGGGCCGGGAGGATATCGTTTCGGCGATTACTGGCGGATGGGATTGCCTTTGGAGGTGATCGTGATTCTGGTTTCCGTTCCGATGATTGTCTGGGTCTGGCCATTGTCCGGGTAACCGGATCCGGCCCCCGGAGCCGTCCGGGGCGTTCTGCCCGTGCGGAACGGAAGGGAGGCGGGAATCACATCGGGTCGGCGGATTCCGGCATCGCCTCCGGTAAGCGCGTCCGGCTTCTCATCGATGCGCGGCAGAGGCCTGCTCCGGGGGATCGACCCGGATGGTCACGATGTCCATGCCGTGATACCTGTGGTGATGAATCGAGGTGGTGAGATGCCGGAGAATCCTGAGAGAGACCTGCTCTTCAAACCGGGCCTCCTCGACCTGCATTTCCAGCAGCGCAATCTGATCCTGAAGGTTTCCCCCCTTTCCCGGGGCGGCAATGAATTCGAGGACAGCCTGGCCCTGCTCCCTTCGCGCACTGACGGCCAGCTGGTTGTCCGGGCTGTCCATTTTCCTGCCTTCTTCAAGAAGAGTCAGGAGAGTCTCTTCGCCGACGGCGTCCAGCCGTTCGGACATCGTCTGATCCCAGCCGCTGTCGGCGGCAAACCGGTGAAGAAACTGCCTGAGTTCCGGAAGGGCCGAGAGTCCTAGCTGCGCCTTGAGACGGGTGGAAGACGGACTCGACATGCGGACAATCAGCGTCATGAGTATCGCAACCAATCCGCCTGCCGTCATGCCGTTGTTGATGAAGCTGCCTGCGAATCCGGAGAAGAAATCCGGAAAAATCAAGTCGTTCTGAAACCCGACACCGGCAATGAACGAGACCCCGACAATCAGGCTCTTGCGGTGGTCGATTCCGTCCTGGACAATCATCTGCACCCCGATCATGAACAGGACCGCGAGCATTACGGCGAGATAGGCGGCAAAGACCGGGCTCGGTATCGCGAGCAGGAGGGCAAGCGCTTTGGGCAGAAACGCGATTGCGAGGAACACGGCGCCTGCCGCAATCCCGACATTGCGACTCGCCACGCCCGTGATCTGGGCCAGGGACGCGCCTGTCGAATAGGCCGTGTTCGGCACCGTTCCGCAAAAACCGCAGAACAGGTTGCCCACCGCGTCGGTTGCGACAGCGCCCTGTATCGCCCTGAAGTCGATTGCCCGGGGACGGCGCCAGGATACGCGCTGGGCGGCAGCGGCGCTGCTGAAAGTACGGATGGAACCGATCATGGCGGCCAGAAGGAATCCGGGCAGCAACGTCCAGAAAGAGGCTCCAAGATCAAGATTGAGGCCCTGCCATTGATTTGGCGGGAGCCCGATCCAGGATGCCTGCGCGACACGGCCCGTGTCGTAGAGACCGAAAGCGGCCGCGACCAGCGAACCGGCGAGAGCGCCCAGCACAGGTGCCCACAGCCGCCATTTCCCTGTCGACATGAGCGCGAATCCGCAGAAAACGAGCACGGTCACGATGGCGCTGATCGGGGCTCCCAGAACCGGACTGTCCGGCGGCACGTCCTCGAGCAGATTGAAAACGGGAGTGATCACCGAGATCGGGAGCAGCATGAGAACGGTCCCCGAGACGGCCGGGGTCAGGATTCGCCGCAACCGGGGCAGGTACTCGGATATCAGGAACTGGAAGAGTGCCGAGACGACAATGAGCGTGGCAAGCATTCCGGGCCCTCCCTGGACGAGGGCCTCGATGCAGACCGGAATGAACACCGTGGCACTTCCCATCATCAGCACATGTCCCATGCCGAGACGTCCGAACCGTAACGGCTGGAGCATCGTGCACGCACCGCCGGCCAGCACCGCGGCGAATACCGCCCATGCCAGATAGGCGTCGTCCTGCCCGGCGGCCCGAAACACGATCGTGGTGATCAGTACCGTAACCGATACGCTGAGGGTCGTAAGCTGGAGGCCCAGCCCGAAGGCAAGGGGGGCTGGCGGCGTTTCGTCGGCCTGAAAACGGAGCGCGTGGTCCTGGGGTTTCACGGGGTCACCGATGCCTTTCTCGTCCCGTCTCTGGCCCTTTTTGCCGTCATGGATTCAACAGGTCGAGCGAGTCCAGGAATTCGAGCATCGCCGAGACGCATTCTCCGGGCTGTTCGATTTGAAGCAGATGGGTCGATTCGGGCAGAAAATCGTAATCTACGCCGGATATTTGGCTGAGATCGAAAGTCGGCAGGTACGAATAGGGCAGAGTCGGGTCGGCGCCAATGACCTTTGTCGGACAGTCCAGGTTCTCCAGATTCACCATGACGGTGTACGCTCTGGCAAAATTGACGATCTGCGCCTCGAATTCTCGGGGGCAGCGAAGTTCATACCCGTGTCCGTTGGTGCGCTTGCGAAGAGTCGTCTTGGCCACCAGATCAAGCACTCCGGGCACGGTGCGGCTGAACACCGGAAGATAGCGAAGAAAATCGACACATTCCTCAATCGAGTCGAAGTGCTCGGTTCGTCGTTGAGTCCGTTCGGTGCACTGGCGGACCGCCACATCGAATTCTTCGGGATATTCATTCGATTTGCACAGGGGCGGATCGAAAAGGACGCGCGCTGCCAGTGCATGGCTCCCGGTTGCCGACAGCATTGTCGTCAGGGCGGAAATCGAATGGAACACGCCGGTTGTCGGCTTGCTGCCGTATCGATTGCCGATGGCTGCCAGAATGGAGTCGTGGTCGTTGACGAAGGAGGGAATGTGATGGTGTCCGAGGCTTCCGACCGAATTCCAGCCGTGGTTCCTGATGTCATAGACGAACAGATCGAAATCGTCCAGCAGCAGTGACCAGAAAGGGTAGTAAAGATCGATAGCCAGGCCGTTGCCGTGACTCAGGACGAGCCTCGGCCCTTCGGAGTTCCCGTGACGCCGGACGGCAAGGGTCGTCCCGTCCTGCGTTGTGACTTCGTGTATGCTGAGCGGATCCGGTACCTCCCAGGACATATCCACACTCATCGCCGGTTCTCAAGTCATCCCGGGAAGCCGTTCCGGTGTTCCCGTCATACGGCATGATCGATCCCCGGCAGGACCGGTCAGCGTCCCTGAATCCCCAATCTTGATGCATTGCCGCGTTGTCGGCAATGGTTGGATTCGGCTCATGGGAGAAGCTTGTGTCACATGCCGTATCGCTCGACCTGCCGGAACTCCTGCGCGGAATAATTCGGACGGGGAATCAAATAGCCAGAAGATTGCAACAGACCGGCCACCGACTGAAACAGCCGGTGGCCGGTTGGAGCGAACTGCCTACCCTTCGAGATGGGTGATCAGATCCCTGAGCCGTGTGAAACCTGCTGCAACTTCAGGCGCAATGCTTGTTCCGAACTCCTGGTTGACGACTTTCAGAAAGTTGACGGAATCCATGGAACTCACTCCCAGTTCGCTGACATTCGAATCCAGCAGGGACCGGTCTGAAATACCCAGATGCTTCTCCACGAGATCCCCAATACGTTTTTCTACAGAACTCATATCTATACCCCTTGATTGAGATTGTTGTTGGTGAAAACCATGACCAGACTTTTCGAAATCCTGTCCGATTGCATGTTTGAAACCGACCGTGTTTCCCGTCTCATTGAAGATGCAGCATTATCCGGCTTCCAGACCGTACTTGCATTCTTGCGGGATTCTCAATCGTCACAACTCACTATCCTGCATGGAAAATGCGACTGACCATGTCACATTGGATTATACCCGTAATGTGCCGGGATGCAATTTGCCCCTCGTGGCAACGACCCCTCTTGTGAAATTTCCGGATAACGGAAGGACGACAGGCTTGGGAAAAGGGTTATCCTGTTTTGAGTCCGGGCGGCGGGTCGCAATAGGGACAGGCCAGCCAGTGTCCGGGTCCGGCCTCGAGGAGGGCCGGGCGCGAATCGCCGCAGCGGTCCCGGGCAATCGGGCACCGGGTCGTGAACCGGCAGCCTGAAGGAGGATTTCTCATCGAGGGGAGTTCGCCCTTGATGGTTCGCATCTCTCTCGCTTTCTGGATGCTCGGATCCGGAATCGGCACGGACTCAATCAGGGCTCGGGTATAGGGATGGCAGCTGTTTTGAAGCAGGTGCCCGGAAGGAAGCATCTCCATCACGTGTCCGAGATACATGACCATGATCCGGTGGGAGACATGCCGTATGACACTGAGATCATGCGAAATCATGATCAGCGAAATCCCGAATTCATCCTGCAACTGCTTCAGCAGATTGACGATCTGCGCCCGAATGGAGACGTCCAGGGCGGCAACCGGCTCGTCGCAGATAATCAGCTTCGGTCTGCCAATCAGGGCGCGTGCGATGCCGACCCGCTGGCATTGCCCGCCGGAAAATTCGTGGGGATAGCGGTTCACCAGGGCCGGAGCCAGGCCCACCCGTTCCATGGTTTCGGCAACCCTCCTGCGGATCTCGGCTCTGGAGGCATGCGGCTCATGAACCTGGCAGGGTTCTGCAATGATCTGTCCTATGGTCATGCGGGGATTGAGGGAGGCAAGCGGGTTCTGGAAGATCATCGACATGTCTTTCCTGATCCGCCGTCTCGAGTCCGGATCGGTTCCGGAGAGGTCCGAACCCTTCCAGACGATCCGCCCCTTCTGTATCGGCACCATGCCGACGATCGCCCTGACGAGGGTGGTTTTTCCGGAACCGCTCTCTCCCACGATGCCCAGCGTTTCGCGCTCGGCAAGCTCAAGCGAGACTCCTTCGAGCGCAGCGAACCGATCCCTTGAGGGGCTCCCCGGAACCGGGCCTCCCCGCAGGGAAAACTCGACCGTCACGTTGTCGACCTCAAGCAGCGCCGTCATGTCTCGTCGGGGAGGTGGCAGGCATGGGCGTGTTCCCGCGAACCGAGCGTGTCCGGCCTGTGTTCGACGCACGGAGCCATCCGGTACGCGCAACGGGAATGGAACGGGCATCCCGGGGTTCGGGACGCGGGATCGGGGGGATCTCCCGCAATGCCCCGCAGTATCTTTTCATCCTGATCGATCCGGGGTACCGCGTCAAGCAGTGCCCGGGTATACGGATGGCGGGGCCTTGAGAACACGTTCTCCGCGAGACCCGACTCCATGATCTGTCCGTTGTACATGATCGAGATGCGGTCGCTGATGCTCGCCACCAGTCCAAGATCGTGAGTGATCAGCATGATGGCGGTGTCGTATTGCCGACGGATGTGCTCAAGCAGCTGGACAATCTGCATCTGGACGGTGACGTCCAGAGCGGTTGTCGGCTCGTCGGCGATCAGAAGGCGGGGGCGGCGCAACAGGGACATGGCGATCATGATCCGTTGCAGCATTCCGCCGGAGAATTCATGAGGGTACATGTCGATCCGATTTCCCGCATCGGCAATCTGCACGGTCTCGAGCATTTCGATGCAGGCGCTCCTGGCCTGCGTCCGGGTCATTTTCCTGTTCAGCGTCATGCCTTCGATCATCTGCGTCGAGATTCGAAGATAGGGATTGAGGCAGGTCATGGGATTCTGGAAGATCATGGCGATTTCTTCGGAACGCAGCCGGGCCAGCCGGTGCTCGGGCAGTCCGAGGATTTCCCGGCCTTCCCACAGGATTGATCCCTCCGGAGTGCCGTTTCGGGCCAGAAGTCCCGTAACTGCGAGTGCCGTTTGGCTCTTGCCCGACCCGCTTTCCCCGACCACGGCGAGCACCTCGCCGGGATGGATGTCGAGACTCGCGCCGTCAACCGCCACGACTTGCCCTTCGGGTGCTGCGAATGTCACCCGGAGATCTCGAATGGACAGAAGGGCCCCTTCAGTGCCGGTCCTTGGGGTCGAGCGCATCGCGGATACCGTCCCCGAGGAAGAAAAATCCGAACTGGATGACAATGAAAAAGAACAGCGGAAAGCCGAGTTGCCACAGGACGCCGTATTGCATCTGCGAGGCGCCTTCGCTGATCAAGACGCCCAGGGACGTATTGGGCTCCTGGATTCCGAGTCCCAGAAAGCTGATGAAGCTCTCGAAGATGATCATGTTGGGAATCAGCAAGGTCGCGTAGACGATGACGACGCCGACCAGATTGGGAAGGATGTGTCGAAGAATGATCAATGCGGGAGGGACGCCGATCACGACGGCGCTTTCGACGAATTCACGATTCTTGATGCTGAGTGTCTGGCCCCGGACGATCCGCGCCATGTCAAGCCATGATACCAGCCCGATTCCCACGAACAGCAGGATCATCGACTGGCCGAAGATCACGAGAAGGATGATCAGTACGAACATGTAGGGAATGGACATGATGACGTCGACCGTTCGCATCATGATGTTGTCGGTCCGTCCCCCGACATAGCCTGCGATCGTGCCGTACAGCGTACCGACCACGATGGCGATCAGTGCGCCGATGATGCCGACCATCAGGGAGACGCGCACTCCGTGGGCGGTGCGCACGAACAGGTCGCGCCCCAGTTGATCCGTGCCGAAATAATGACCGGAGCCAAGGGCGGGGCGCCCGGCGGTCTCGACGTTTCCAAGCACGTTCCAGTTGATGTCCTCGCTCGACCAGTCGGAGAGGAGCGGTCCGAGGACGGCAAATGCGCCAATCAGCACCAGAGCCAGGAAACTGGTCATCGCCACCGGGTTTTGCCGAATCCGTCTGCGCGCGTCCTGCCAGAGGGAACGGCCCGGTTCGGGCTCGGGCAATGACTCGGGCTGGAGACGGGAACTGATCATGGCCGATATGCGCCGTCGCGGTCAGTACCGGATTCTCGGGTCGATCCAGACATAGAGGACATCCACGATCAGATTGAACACCACGGTCAGGATTCCGGTCAGTATCGTCACGCCCATGATCAGCGGATAGTCGCGGTTGATGGCGGCATTGACGAAATGCTGGCCGATCCCCCCGGTCGAGAAATAGATGTCGATCACGACCGATCCGGTGATCAGGCCGACAAAGGTCGGACCCAGATACGAGATGACCGGAAGCATCGACGGTTTCAGGGCATGGCGGATCACCACCTCGCGAAAAGGCAGCCCTTTTGACCTTGCCGTCAGGACAAAGTCCGAATTGAGCGTCTCGATCATCGAGGAGCGGGTAATCCGGGCGATAGAGGCCATGAAGCTTGTGGACAGGGCGATTATCGGCATCACGAGGTAGGGCCATTGTCCGCCCTGCCAGCCGCCTCCCGGAAGCCAGCCGAGCCACAACGTGAAAATCAGCACCAGGATCGGAGCCATGACGAAGTTCGGCAGAACCTGCGCGCCCACGGTC
>VYGS01000090.1:16928-22978 GCA_009841725.1 Gammaproteobacteria bacterium | reverse complement strand
TTGACGTTGTCAACTATTCTTTATAAGTCCCATCAGTAGGCCCTCCCAGACTGCCGAAACTAGCCTTCGGCGGTCTGGTCCGGGATTTTGCTTGAGCCGATAATCGTCATTCCCTTAAGCAGATTGACCGCCTGGAGAAACTGATAGTCCTGGCCAAACCGTTCCTGAAGGGTCGACCCCGGTGTTGGAAGCTCCTCCTCCGGGCTCGCATTCTCGAGATGCTGGTTCAGATCCGATTCCCGAAACTGGGTGTCCGGATCAAGAAATTCCGCGATCACCGCTTGCTGGGATGAGATATCGGGCGAGATGCCCGTCACCTGGATCGATCTGTCGGAGGGAGTGAAGTAAAGCGATGTCGTCAGCTTCAGAGCGCCTCCGTAATTCATTGGAATGACCGACTGGACCGAGCCCTTTCCAAACGTGTTGGTTCCGATGATGACCGCCCGCTTGTGATCCTGCAGGGCTCCGGCCACGATTTCCGAGGCCGAGGCCGAGCCGCCGTTGACCAGCACGACCATCGGCATCGCATTCAGAACATCACCGGGCTGGGCCGAATAGGTCTGGTTGGAGGAGGGTATGCGGCCCTTGATCGAAACGATGTCACCCCCATCCAGAAACATGTCGCTGATCTCGACCGCGCCGGACAGTACGCCACCGGGATTGTTCCGCAGATCAAGCACCAGTCCATCCAGATCTCCCTGGTTGTCGTCCACCAACTCCTTGATCTGGACACGCATGTTCTGCGCCGTCCCGCTCTGGAAGCTTGATACCCGAAGATACCCCAATCCGGGTTCGAGCAATTCGCTCCTGACACTCTGAATCTGGATAACGGTCCGCACCATATCCACTTCTATCAGATCATTCACTCCTTCCCGGTGGACGGTGAGCCGGATTTCCGTTCCCGGCTCACCACGCATCCTTGTCAGCGCCTCATCAAGATGCATGTCCTGAACCGAAACGCCATCGATCTTGAGGATGATATCTCCCGGCTCCAGTCCTGCCTCGTGAGCAGGCGTGCCGTCGAGGGGGGTAACAATCCTGATCAGCCCGTTTTCCTTCGTGACTTCGATGCCGAGACCTCCGAACTGTCCGTCGGTTTCTGTCTGCATCTTTTCGAAGTCATCGTGTTCGAGAAAGGCCGAATGGGCATCGAGTCCAGACAGCATGCCGCGGATGGCGAACCGGATCAGTTCCTTGTCTTCGACTTCCTCGACATATTCACTCTTGATCTTGCCGAACACCTCGGCAAATACTTGCAGTTCCTCCAGGGGCAGGGCGCTGTTCTCCTGCGCTGAAGCGGCAGGTGAAACCGTCAAGGCAACCAGCAGACAATAGAGCAGGCGCCGTTTGACAAGCACTTTCATAAATGGATCCGCTGTCGATTGAATATCGATATTAACAGATACTCGCTGTCTTTGAATATTCGTGGAAGACGTCTTGTAGCCCGCAGGTAATGCGTAAAAAACGTCTCCCGATCAAGCGGGAATCACGTCGTACAGCCGTCACCTCCGTCAAATCCCGTTTGGTCCGGGAAAATCCGATCATTGCTCATGGCCAAGTGTTTCCCGCCTAATTCTCAAACCATCTCGACGGATCATCAGGACTCCCGTCCACCCTGATTTCAAAATACAGGGCCGGCTCCGAAAGCCCGCCGGTCGCGCCTGCTGACGAGACCGTCTGCCCCGAGCTCACCAGATCCCCGACCTTCACATGCAATTGTCGGTTATGGCCATAGAGGCTCATGTACTTGTCGCCATGGTCAAGAACCAGCAATTGCCCGTATCCGTAAAACCAGTCGGAATAGACGACCTGCCCGTTGTAAACCGCCCTGACCTCATCACCATCCCTGGCATCGAGCAGGACACCGTCCCAGGCCAGCCCGCTGTCGGAGCGTTTCTGGCCAAAGCGCCTCAGGATTCGCGTCTTCAGGGGTTTCCGGAGTTTGCCTCGCTGTTGCGCAAAACCTTTCAGGGCAACTTCGGATCCCGCGATGGAGGCATCCGTCCTGCCATCCGGTACCGGCTCTTCTTCCCTCCTTTGCAGATTTTGCAGCAACAATTCAATCTCTTCCTCCTTTTTCCGGAAGGACTCCAGTTGCTCCTCTCTTGTCCCCATGGCCGATCTCACCTCATTGAGACGCTGCTGACGAGCCTGTTCCACCGACTCCAATTCCCGGGTCGCCGCATCAGACTTCGCCAACATGGCATCGATGTCCCGCTGGCCGGCTGTCACCTCGGCAAGCGTCTTTTCGGATTCCTTTTCAATCTTTTTGATTTTTTCCAGTTCCCGGGCCCTCGCCCCGATGAGATACCGATAGATTCCGAGATTCATTGACGCTTGCCGCGGCTGTAAATCGTCAAGTAAAAATCTCAAGCCGTCCTGTCCGCCAAGAACGAAGTGCGCCCGGACAACCTCTTCAAGCGTCTCCAGTGCCGTGATACGCTCGGCCTCCAGCTCCACCATTCTTGCCTCAAGACTCTCTCGCCTGATTTCCAGCGCTTCGATCTCCTCCTCGAGAGATCCGCGTTCGGCAACGATGTCCGCCCGCTGTCTTTCTATCTTTTCGATATCGGATTCAAGGCTCTTTTCGGCTTTCCTGTCGGAATCCAGTTTCTGCTGGAGAGTCCTGATGCTGGATTTCAGGGCTCCGAGTTCCTGCTCGGAACGCAGGCCATCCTCCGCTGACGATGCGGCCGGGATGCCCGTCATCGCAACCATGCAAACCACGGAGATGGCCCTGGAAAACATGGCGCAAAGACCGGGAGCAGAAGACCGGGCCGGCAGATCGGGTTGGTGATGGATTTTGCGCACGTGGAAAACCGACAGCCCGGTCAGGCATTCCTGATATAATCACAGGCTGGCTGAAACACGACTGCCTGCCCCACCAGTACCGCTTTCCGCAGGACTGGTCAACCCCGGGTTTCAATGGTGAACTTCAATGTACATTGATTTTATAACAGAGTACTGGTACCTGTTTGCCATGCTGTTCGCGATCGTGTTCCTGCTGGGAATGGATCCCGCACAGCGAAGGGCCAGCGGCTCGAAAAATCTGACTCCGTCCGAACTGCCGCAACTGCAGTTCCGGGAAAATGCCGTCGTTGTGGACCTGAACGAAAAGGACAAGTTCAAACAGGGGCATGTGTCGCAAGCGATCAACATCCCGTTCAGCAGACTCAACGATTCGCTTGAAAAACTCCGCAAGCACCAGCCGAAGCCGGTCATCCTGATTTGTGAAACCGGCGCCAATTCCCGCAAGGCAGCGGCGGTCCTCAAGAAAAACGACTTCTCGGACATTTACGTGCTCAACGGCGGGCTCGCGTCCTGGAAACGTGAAAGCCTGCCGCTTGAAAAAGGCCGATAACCGACCCTCCCCCGACACACCGAGACATGACTGACACTGACAGCACGGACAATTCGGCTGCCCCGGGAAGCCAGGTCGACCAAGCCTCACTCCCTCGGTTCGAGGCCCTCAGCATCTACATCAAGGACGTCTCCTTCGAGGCGCCGTCCCTGCCGAGGGTATTCCTGGAAAAATCCTCCCAACCGGCCACAAACCGGGTGGATTTCAGGGTCGAGCACAGTCCGATCAGTGAGCAGGAGGGGTTGGTCGAGGTTCTTCTCAGGGTGACCGTCACCTCAAGCCTGGAATCAGAAACCCTGTATTTGGCCGAGGTGGTGCAAGGCGGCCTGTTCGTGATCCGGCACAATGATCCGGCCGCCCTGGAAAAGGCTCTGGACGTCACTTGTCCGACCATTCTCCTGCCGTTCGCACGCGAACAAATCAGCAACCTGATCACCAAGGGCTGCTTCCCCCCATTTCTGATCGCCCCGATCAACTTCGAGCATGCCTATCAGGAAAAGCTGAAGCAACGGGCGGAACAGCAGAACGGTAGCGATAACGAATCCCGGGCATAGCTCCGATCTCCATGCAAGCACTTCCCGAACGCGTCTCCGTCATCGGCGCAGGCTCCTGGGGAACCGCCTTGGCATGCCTGCTCTGCCGAAATTTCAAGCAGGTCCTGTTATGGGGACGCGATCCCAAGGCCATGAAGTCCATGGAGCGTCACCGCCGCAATGTCGCCTATCTTCCTGACGTGCCCTTTCCCGACAATCTGGGCATCACCGCAACGCTTTCCGATACGCTGAACGAATCGGCTTCCTTCGTGTTTGCAGTACCGAGCCACTGCTTCCGTTCGATCCTGGAAGCCATATACCGGGAAATCACCCAATCCGGACGCCTTCCCCACAAGAGCACCATCATTTGGGGAACCAAGGGCTTCGACCCCGAGAACGGACACCTTCTCAGCAAAATCTGCGAGGAGGTTTTCGGAGAGATCCGATCCGGAGTCATATCCGGGCCCAGTTTCGCCAGCGAGACGGCAAGAGGAATGCCTACGGCGCTGACCATGGCCTGTTCGTCCCTGGATCATGCCAGGGATCTGGCCAGATGGTTTCGCACGGATTTCACCAGAACCTACTACAGCGACGATCCGGTCGGTGTCCAACTCGGCGGAGCCATCAAGAACGTCATGGCCATCGCTGCGGGGATCAGCGACGGTCTTGGCTACGGTGCCAATGCCCGGGCCGCACTGATTACACGCGGCCTGTCGGAGTTGTCGAGAATCGGAGTCGGGCTTGGAGGGAGGCCGGAGACGCTCATGGGTCTTGCCGGCCTGGGCGATCTGGTTTTGACCTGCACGACCGATCAGTCCCGGAACCGCCGCTTTGGCATCGGAATCGGTCAAGGAAAGACAATCAGCCAGGTCAGGGCCGAGATCAGCCAGGAGATCGAAGGTATCAATACGGCAGAAATTCTTTACCGGATCGCCTTGCGAGAGGGAATCGAGATCCCCATCACCGATCAGGTGTTCAGAATCCTGCACCAGGGAGCGGAACCGAAACACGCTGTCGGTGCCCTGCTTAACCGGGATCCCAGAGCCGAATAGCTGCCCGGCGACCCGCCCACCTCTGGCCGGGCACGAGCCGGCCGACATGCGGGTGCGAAGCGGAGAGGCGATCACGAGTTCTCGTCATCGAGCCGCTCCGTGTCCGGGTAGACACTGACAACCGGTACCTTTCCCCTCTGCAGATCCCGCTGGATGGACTCCCAGTAGTCAACCGTCAGCAACATGGGGTGCTCCACCTCGAAGCGCCGTCGAAGGGTGCGGTAGGGCAGACACAGGCCCGTGACGAGCTCCTCCGGCAGAAAAACCACGCCATCTTCGAAGTACCAGTCCGGAATATCCTCCTCGCCCTCTATCCGGTCTGTATTGGTGCGAATCTTGACATCCGTGAGCTCTTCCAGGGCATCGTAGTCGTAGAGGTAGACCTTGAGATAGGAGGTAACGCCATAATTCCGCGCATCCAGATCCCGGTTGAAGATGTTTCCGGCCGCGTTGTTCTTGATGCAGTACCCGAGATTCGCCATCGCCGTTTCGGCTTGCCTTGGGGTGGAATTTTCCAGATAAATCGGCAACGGCGTGAGACGACGCTGCACAATCAGGTACCTGAAAACCAGTGCTCTACCGTCCCGATGCACGCTGCTGGCGGCATGTTCCAGAATCTCTTCGAGCAACGGCGTCGCAAACCACGAGACATCCAGTCTGAGGTTATAGTAGATCATGGCGTCCAGCATGCTGTCTGTACGGTTGATCTCATGCACCCGGCAGTACTTTTCGAGCACCGACTCGACTCCCCCGAATGCGCCCCACTTGTAGCCGCTGGCCGGAGTATCCCGGATCACCTTGAGCACGTAGGCCGAATCGGGCATGCAAAATCCGATCGCCACGGTACCGGGCTTTCCCGGTGCCACATCCATGGGCCGCCTGTCGGATTCGAATTCGGCTTCCAGTTCATTCATGACCGCGACCTTTCCAAGATGGTTGTATCCCACGGTGGTGTAGTGCAATCCCAGCGGCCTCATGGGCATGATGCTGCGCAGGAACCGGCACAGTTCATGATAGTAGAAATTCGTGACGTGGAAGTTCGCAAGAGTGGAGCTGAACATGTTGTGCGCATACGTCGCACTGGTGATGAGCGCGTCCACATAG
>VYGS01000090.1:0-16918 GCA_009841725.1 Gammaproteobacteria bacterium | reverse complement strand
GCCCCCCCCCCCCCCCCCATCCCGCCACCCCCCCCCGCGATGCTCCCCGGGCGGCAGTTCTCGTTATCAAAGCGCGGCCTGCCCACGAGATACGCCCCGCGATTCCGATAAAAGCCCGCGCGGAACATCTCGATCACCATGGGGGAATTCCTGATACGGGACTCGAGGTCAAGATTCCGATAGGCTCGGCGGACAATTCGCTCGGCATCGCGATCCAGATTTTCAAAGGGCACACTGAACGTTTCCATCTCGAGAATCTTTTTGACAGTGTCGACGGTCAGTACGTGCCGGATCTCGTGTCGAGCGATCTGATCGCCCATCACTTCATCCGTTTCGTATTTGCTGCGATAGCTGGCATAGTCGTTGACTCGCCACTCCCCCTGATAGATCTTGCGCCGTATTGAATGCAGGTAGGCCATGGCGAGATCTGCGGCATAATCGCCCTCGACGTTCGCCAGATATTGCTTCTCGACCTCTTCCCAGCGGGACTCGTCCCGCGCCAGCACGGGACAGATCCGCTTTATCCGATCGCTCAGTTTCCGGATGCTGATGCTGTAGAGTTGCAATCGGCGGCTGCTCAGGCGCAGGGATTTCGCATGATCACGGTCTTCGAATGCCCTTCTGGACAACTCCGGAATGTCCTTGAACTGGTGGTAGAAGTCGCGAAATTCGCCGAGAACGAGGTCCGCAACATTATCCCGTCGGAAACGGTCCCCGTCATTCACGACGGATTCCCTCGTCTTGTCGAGTCAGGCCGGGCTGCCGGTCAACCGGCCCAATGAATGCCTGAATCCTGATCACGGGGGAGTCAGAAAGGCTTGACGACCACAAGAATCACGATTGCGACCAGATACAGGACCGGCACCTCGTTCATCCACCGATAGAAGACGTGGCTGCGCTCATTGGCATCGTCTTGAAACGCCCTCATCGCGACAAAGCACCATACATGATGAGCAATGACCAGAGCGGTGATTCCCAGTTTCGCGTAAAGCCAGCTGCCGGAGAATCCGTATCCCAGCCAGAGCCAGATGCCGAGCGCCACGGTAGCGATGGCGCCCGGCGTCATGATGCCGTAGTACAGTTTCCACTCCATGACCTTGAAGCGCTCGATACTGACCGGATCGGTCGCCTGTGCGTGATAGACAAACAACCGGGGAAGATAGAACAGCCCGGCAAACCAGGTCACCATGGCGATGATGTGAAAGGACTTTATCCAGAGCAACGGACCGATTATCCGAAATGGAAGACGGCAATTATAGCAAGTCCGGAAATTCGCCCCCGACGAGCGTGATGATCAACCCATAAAAAAAGGCGCCCGGGGAGGGCGCCCACAATGAAACACCAATGGAGGATAGATGTGTTTCGGGGTCGTTAAACCGCCTCGCTGTAACGCAGCGGTTTCGTAAGTTTCAGCGCAAAACCACCAACGGGTTTCATGCCTTCAGTTTTCTGTACACGAGATGCCTTGATCATGGCCTCGATTTCGTGCCGCTGGATGCCGATATCCTCAAGCAGATAATCGGGGAGCGCCCTCAGATGCCGGATCGCTTGGCGTCGCTGATACCAACCTTTAATGAAATTCATGATTCCTCCCAAAATCTCGCAGTTAATCTTTGGCAAGCATGAATGCGGTCATTCATCCTTACACGACATTGATGAGTGCCATGACTCCTGTGACAATCGAAATTGCACAAATGCTGGCGATTCCCACCCGAGTTACAACGTTATCTAGAATATTCATATCTCTTGCAATAAAATGGACCGATTGCATTTTCCTGACCTCTCATCCAAATCCCTTGCGGGTTAACGAATATATCGTTTCGAAAAGAGTGAAAACAAGAGATTTGTTTTCATGAATACATGAGGAATTATTCATCTATGGATTGTCGATATGGTGGTACGAATTCCCCCGACGTCAGCGCTTCGCGCCCTTGAAGCCTCCGCCCGCCATCTCAGCTTCACCCTGGCGGCAGAGGAGTTGCATGTCACACAGAGCGCAGTCAGTCACCAGATTCGGCATCTGGAGGAGTTGTGGGGAATCCGCCTGTTCAAGCGAAAGGGGCGCGGACTGATACTGACCGAGGAAGGTCACGAGGTGGTGCCGATCATCCGCGATTTCATTCGCAGGCTGAGTTCGGCAATTGAAGGCATTACGCACCGGGACGAAAGCGAGAACGCGCTCAAGGTGACATTGCTCCAGTCCTTCGCCTTCAAGTGGTTTGTTCCCCGCCTGGGCCACTTCAACGCCGAATGCCCGGGCGTCAACATCTGGATTTCAACCACCGACGATCTTGTCGACTTCAGCATGGAGGATGCCGATGTCGGGATTCGGCTCGGCTACGGCAACTGGGACAACCTGTACAAGGAGTTGCTGTTGCAGGAACATGTTCTGCCTGTGTGCAGCCCCCGGTTTCTCAAGGCCCATGGCCAGCCTGCCGAACCGCGCGACCTGCTTGGCTATCCGTTGCTGCGGCGGTATTCCGCCGACATACTTCAACGCTGGAAAGACTGGTTCAGCGATGCGGGGGTGCAGGTCGGCCGCATCCCCGAGGGCAGTCATTTTCCCCAGACGAGCCTGGCGCTTCAAGCCGCCATCGACGATCAGGGCGTGGCCCTGGCCCGCAGTGCCCATGTGCTGGACGATCTCAAGGCGGGAAGGCTGGTCAACCTGTTTCCCGAAATCAAGAGCAAGTCCGAACTGTCCTATTACTTTGTCTGCCTGCCCGGACGGGAAAACGGTCCGGTCATCTCGACGTTTCGCGCCTGGCTGCATCGGGAGGCGCACAGGTCCGAGGAAGAATACAACGCATTGTTCCCCTAGCTTCCTTAGCCGCCCGGACTGATTCCCCATCCGGGGATCAACGGACCTGCCACACTCGGTGTCCCGCCCGCAAGGACGTCACGACTGACGGCCCGATTCCTCCAGCACCAGGTGGTATCGGCTGTCGAGCCGCCCTCCGGGATGTATCGTCCGCTTTCCGGATCCAAAGCTGACCCGGGACAGATCCAGATGGCCCACCCATGAATGGCCGGACCGCTCTGCCGCGACCATGACCAAGCGCTTGGTCTTCACGGAACGGCAGGTTTCCAGCAAACGTTGCACGACCGGAGGTCGAAGAGCCGTCAGGCTTCTCATGATGCGGAGTGCTTCATCAAACGATTGCCGGCCCGGGACCAGGTACATCATCTCGAAGACGGCCTGTTCCAGGCTTGCGACAGCCAGTTCAACATCCCCGATCCGGACGGGCGAAAGCGTGAACTTCCCGTCGGCAAGCATATTGGTGGCGACCAGACGCACCGGCCTTGACCAGACACGATTCATGAACCAGGACGGGAGCCGGGTTCCTTCCCGGGCAAACAGTACCACCTCTTGCCCTTCCCGATCCATGCCGGGTATGCGGCTTCGCAAGTCACAGGCTGTGACACCCCCCGGGTGCACGTCCAGGGCGAGTTGCACCTGAAGCGCCTGGACGGCGCCGGGCCAGTCAACGGTCGACCCCGCCTGCGCATACGCGCCATGCCCGATACGTGCCAGACGACCCGACCGGACGTACTTGTCGGCAAGGCGATTATCGATGCCCCTGCTGTTGAGCCAGTGCTGGGTTCCCGCCACGCAGGGCGGCCAGTTCTGAAGAAGGATGTCGAGTCTGGAGGTCACGCTCAAATATAGCGATAAAATGTATAAAATATAAACCTTACATCATTAGCACATGATCTGGTTTATTTTATATAAAAAATATCGTATTTTTGAAATTTTCTTATCAAAATATAAACTACGTTGCCAGACCGGGCCGATGCGCTCAGGACACCTCCCAGAGAGGTCTGCCTGATCACGAGAATGTTCATGCCCCCTCCTGTTCGTAAGCATTCGACAGGCCGTCCGGGCGGGTTCTGAACAGCTTGAACGTCCACATGTACTGTTCCGGGGCATGACGTACCAGCGTTTCAGCCGCCCGGTTGATGCGGGCCGCATTCTCTGTTTCGCTTTCCGTCGGATAATCCTGGATTGGTTCCAGAACCATGGTCCTGTAGATGCCGGTCGTCGCATCCAGTATGCAGAAACAGGGGACCACGACCGCTCCGGTCTTTCTGGCTATTCGGCTGACCGTGGTCAGGGTGGATTTCGGTTCGCCGAAAAACGGGGCAAAGACGGTGTGTCGGCTGTCTCCGTAGTCTTCATCCGGAACCAGATAGCACGTCTTGCCTCGTCTGATTCCCCTTAGAATGCCGCGCAAGCCCTGATCTCTCATGTAGATCTCGGCCAGGCTGAATCGTGTTCTGGCCCGGTACAGAAAGCGGTTGATAACCGGATTCGAATCCCGCTTCATCATTGAAACCAGAGGAATATCCGGCAACAGGGAAATAGCCGACATTTCCATGCTGATCGAGTGAAAGCCGATGACGATCACTCCGGAGGCCTGATTGTCGGTAATGTGCTCGATACCCTGTATCTCGCTGTACTTGGTCAGCCGTTTGCGGCTGCCCATGCACGCCAGCCCCAGATCCAGCAAACCGCGGCCGTAATTCCTGAAGTGATCGATCACCAACTGCCGCCGACGCTCCTCGGAAAGTTCGGGAAAGCAGATCCCGATATTGGTTTCCGCAATATGCCGCCGCTTCAGATTTCGACGCCGGAACCAGTCGCCCAGCCAACCGCCCAGACGCATGACCCAGGTTCGCGGCAATCGCATGAGCAGCCAGAGCAGCAGCAGCGTACCCCAGGTCGGCCAATACCGGGGCCGGAACATTCCCGGCGAAATCCGGTCGCCGGCATCATTCTTGCGGCTCTTGGCCGTTTTGGCTAAAGCGGTCATCGGCATGCCGGCTACGGAGTCAGAAATTGCCGGTAACGGGCATCCCTGTCAGCCAGCCATGACAGATCGTCCCAGGCATCAATGTCCCTGAGTAGCGGATGCTCCGAGAGCAGGATATCGCTGGAGGCGGTGTTCCTTTGCACCCGGTACAGGACCGAACCGGTACTCCAGTCCACACTGTCGAAAATCCCCTCGACACGAGCCGCAAGCCCCAGCAGGTAAAACCCTCCGTCCAGGGACGGTCCGATGACATTGACTCCCCGCATGATCTGCCCATGGGCATCGTTGATAACGTATCCGGGAATGTGCGGGATATCCGAGCCCATGACGGCCGCGCCACCGAATCGATGGATGCCCTGCTCGAGCACATGCAACATTCTCTCACCGAGATCACCCTGTATCTGCGCCTCCATGCGAAATCCGTGGCAGCGCGCAAGAGACTTGAGAACAGGATGGCCGATATCCGGAGCAACGGTCAGAATCCGTTCGCCGGGCCAGCATTCGCTCACCTTGAGCATGGTTTCCTCGAGCATCATGGCGGCGAGCTCTGCCGAGCGATGCTCGCTGAGAGCGGGCTGCAAGCGAGTCTTGACATGCCCAGGGCGCGGAGCCTTGGCAAAAAGGTAAAGCGGAATCGATCCCTTATCGTTCTTCTCCATACAAGCGGTAGAGCTTTTCCGGCGATGCGCCGCACCAGTAAAGAAATCTGAGTCGCCACATCAGGAGTACCGTAGGAATAATACCGCGATTCTGCCACCGCCTCGCAGAAGTCAGTAACGGGGTCTTTATCAGGCAGGGCCTGGAACGGCGTTTCAGAAGATTTGAAAAAGCGATGTCTTCCATGAGCGCAATCGCCGGATATCCGCCGCATTCCCGGAACAGTTCCGTCTTGACAAAGATGCCCTGATCTCCCGTGGCGATGCATCGAAATCTCGATCTCAGGTTGATCATCGTTTCGATCAGGCGATAGACCCTCCCCCTGGCATCGAGCCGGATGTCGAAACGACCCCATTCATATCCCGAGTCGATTGCCCGCTCGACCAGCGCCAGGGCATTGGCCGGCAGTCGGCTGTCGCAATGCAGAAACAGCAGGATACCGCCGTCGGCCCGATCTGCCCCGAGGTTCATCTGCACAGCCCTGCCTCGCTCCGAACCCTGCAGAATCCTGAGCTTTTCCGGACAGATGGCCTGCAAACTGCTGACCTTCTGCCGAGAAAGCGGATCGTCGCTGGAGTCCACCAGGATCACTTCTTCGAGGCCCTCAAGCCCAAGCAAATGGGCAATCAGCCGCCTGGGTGCTTCACCCTCGTTGTACAGAGGCACGACGATTGATGTCAAGGCCAATCCAGCCCGCCTGAATGGATCCTACTTGATTCGCCCTGCCGCCAGCTTGAGACGCAGTGCATTCAATCGGATGAATCCGGTGGCATCCGCCTGATCATAGACTCCCGCATCCTCCTCGAAGGTCACGATCTTCTCATCAAACAGGGAATCTGTAAGGGATCTCCGCCCCAGCACGTCGATGTTGCCCTTGTACAGCCGGAGCCGGACTTCGCCGTTCACGTGGGCTTGCGACGCATCGATCATTTCCTGGATCATGAGCCGTTCGGGACTGTACCAATACCCGTTGTAGACGAGACTGGCATAGCGCGGCATCAGCTCATCCTTCAGGTGTGCGACCTCCCGATCCAGCGTCAGTGATTCCATGGCCCGATGCGCCTTGTGAATGATCGCGCCGCCGGGGGTTTCATAGCAGCCGCGATTCTTCATGCCGACGTACCGGTTCTCGACGATATCGGCCCTCCCGATACCGTGTTTCGAGCCGATTTCATTCAGCCGCCCCAAAACCTGCGCCGGGATCAGGGACTCGCCGTCAATGCTGACCACGTCGCCGGCACTGAATCCGAGCACGATCTCCTGCGGCTCATCCGGTGCTTCCATGGGGGAAACCGTCCATCCCCAGGCCTGGTCATCCGGAACATTCCACGGGTCTTCCAACTCACCCCCCTCGTGCGAAATGTGCAGCATGTTGGCATCGATCGAATAGGGGGATCCCCCGTCTGCCTTCCTTTGCACATCGATTCCGTGCCGTTCCGCGTACTCCATCAGCTTTTCCCTGGAAGTCAGATCCCATTCCCGCCACGGCGCGATGATCTTGATGTCCGGATCCAGCGCATATGCGGAGAGCTCGAAGCGGACCTGGTCATTGCCCTTGCCCGTCGCACCGTGCGATATGGCGTCGGCACCGGTCTGCCTTGCCGTGTCGACCAGATACTTCGCGATCAGCGGCCTAGCTATCGATGTCCCCAGCATGTATTCGCCTTCGTAGATGGCGTTCGCACGCAACATCGGAAAGACGAAATCCCTGACGAACTCTTCTCTCAGATCCATGATGACGATTTCCGTCACGCCAAACTTCTCGGCTCGTTGCCTGGCCGGCTCCAGATCCTCGCCCTGCCCGATATCGGCAGTGAATGTCACCACTTCGCAACCGTATGCGTCCTGCAGCCATTTCAGGATGATCGATGTATCGAGTCCTCCCGAGTAAGCCAGAACAGCCTTGTCAATGCCTGAATTTTTCACAACAAATCAAATGAGTTTTAGTCGACATCAAAATATTATATTATCCCATTTTTCCTAATCCTTCGAAACGGCTTTATTCCCTGCAGTTCTTATTGATTCTTGGACTGGACGCTCCGAGCTGTCCGAAATCCGGTACGATGATTCCTGACAGAACTCATGACTCCTGCCGATCCACCGCTTCTCATGACATCGCGACATTTTCTCAGCCTGAACGACCTGTCCGCTTCGGAACTGAAGCAGGTGATCAGTCGTGCCATTGCCATGAAGGCGGAATTGTTGCGCGGCACGACTTCCTCGATCATGCAGGGCAAGATCGGGGTACTCGTGTTCGAGAAAAACTCGACCCGAACACGCGTATCGTTCGAATGCGGGATCGCCCAGCTCGGCGGCAGCACGGTCTTTCTGGGCCCTGCCGAATCCCATCTCTCCCGGGGCGAATCCATCGAGGATACCGCCCGGGTTGTCTCCCGAATGGCGAACCTGATTGTCATGAGGACCGGGGCGCATGAGCGCATCGAGAACATGGCCCGTTGCGCATCGGTGCCGGTCATCAACGGGCTGACCGATTTCAACCATCCGTGCCAGCTGCTGGCGGATTTGCAGACCTACATGGAGCACCGGGGGGAAATGGCCGGTATCACGGCCGCATGGCTAGGCGACGGCAACAATGTCTGCCATTCATGGATGAACGCCGCGCGAATCCTGGATTTTCGCCTGAACATCGCCACCCCGGAAGGGTTCCGGCCGGATCACAAAGTGGTCGAGCGGAACCGGTCAAACATTTTCCTTACCGAAGACCCGGCCGATGCGGTCAGGAACGCTTCCGTGGTCATCACCGACACCTGGGCCAGCATGGGGCAGGAAGACGAGCAATCCGAACGGGACAGCGTTTTCAAGAGCTATTGCGTCGATTCGAAACTCATGCAGTGTGCGAAAAAGGATGCCCTGTTCATGCACTGCCTGCCGGCATACCGCGGCAAGGAGGTCGCCGCCGAGGTCATCGACGGGCCACAAAGCGTTGTGTTCGACGAGGCGGAAAATCGCCTGCACGCCCAGAAGTCCCTGATGGAATTCCTGCTGGCCGTCAACGCCTGACCCTGTTGCCGGGACAGCCTTCTGCCAGAAGGGTGTACCGGCGTTTCGTCCTGTCCGTCCCGTACGGATATTTTCCGTTGCTTTCTCTTGAAACAACACTCAGAATTGAGGCATTCTGTCTCGGTCTTCTCATATCCCGTCATGCACAAGGTTCTGGTACTGTATTACAGCCGACACGGTGCGGTGGCGTCTCTCGCGAAGGAAGTCGGATACGGAATCGAGACGGTCGACGGTTGCGAAGCGGTCATGAGAACGGTGCCCTCCGTTTCGACCGTCTGCGAGGCAACCGAGCCCGCCATTCCCGAAAAGGGCGATGTCCATGCCCGCAAGGAGAATCTGGAAGACTGCCAGGCCCTGGTGCTCGGCAGCCCGACCCGGTTCGGAACCATCGCCTCGCCGCTCAAGTATTTCTTCGACCAGACGGCATCGGAATGGCTGGCCGGTACGCTGGTCGACAAGCCGGCCGGAGTCTTCACCTCCTCATCCAGCATGCACGGCGGCCAGGAAAGCACCCTGTTGTCGATGATGCTGCCGCTGATCCATCACGGCATGATCGTCGTGGGAATCCCCTACACCGGCTCTCCTATCGGAAACACCCAAACCGGCGGCACCCCCTACGGGGCCAGCCATGTGGGCGGGCCCGACAACATACGGCCCGTGGACAACGACGAGAAAATGGCCGCGAGGATCCTCGGCCGCAGGGTCGCCAACTGCGCAAGGCTCGTGGCGAAGAGCGCGTTGTAACCGACAGGCTATTCCCGCAACAGGTCCTTCATAAAGGGAACCGTGATCTTTCGCTGGTGTCTTAGTGATTCGCTTCCAAGCCGGTCCAGCAGACCGAACAAATCCCGGGGCTGTCGGCTGTGATGCGCGAGGATATAGTTGATCACCGCATCATCAAGGGCAAAACCCTTGTCCTTCGCACGCCTTCGCAGGGCGTCTTTCTTTTCCTCGTCGCTCAACGGATGAATCTGAAAGACCCCGCCGCTTGAAAGTCTCGAGTCGATATCCCTGAGAGTCAGCCCGATCTCGGCCAGCGGGCGGTTTGCGCTGACAAGCATCCGGCCCTGTCCGGCATGCAGCATTTCGTAGGTATGGAACAGGGCTTCCTGCATGTCTCCATCCAGGTCGATACATTCGAGGTTGTCGATGCAGACCAGTGAATCGTGATCCGTAAGGCACCCGATTCCGGAATCAGGCCCCTCTTCCAGCGACAGGTAGTAGCTGCTGCGGCCGGACCGCCGGTTTTCGATGCAACTGGCGTTCAGCAAATGGGTCTTGCCACTGCCGGGCGGCCCCCAGACATACATGATCCTGGCCTGTCTCGCCCCCGAGACAAGCAGCTTCAACTCGGCCACCAGCGGCCTGTTGCGTGAACCGGCAAAACTGTCCAGGCTGGACAGCCCCCTTGTATCCAGGGGGAGCACGGTTTGTCGACTCACGACCCGGCCTCCAGATCATGGCGTATCGCCCAGTACCAGACGTACTGGATGCCACTGATGACGGTGGTCAGCGACACGCCAAGGATCAGGAGGACAATCAACGGCGAGACGCTCATCAGTTCCGATTGCTGGACGAGCACGGCCACCACGAGACAGATCTGCATGAAGGTGTTGAGCTTGCTCGAATAGGTGGGATTCATGGGCACTTCACGCTCCATGGTGACCAGGATCAGGTATCCGGCAATGATCACGAGATCCCTGAACATCACGACCACCAGAAGCCAGAAGGGAATGTCGCCGAGTATCGCCAGCATGGCATAGGAACAGGCGATCAGCAGCTTGTCCGCGATCGGATCGAGCAGGGACCCGAGCGAGGTCACGTAGTTGAATCGCTTGGCGATAAATCCGTCAAGCCCGTCGGTGATCCCGGCGAGCACGAATACCGCGAGGGCGGCATCGTAATGCCTTTCATACAACAGCAGAACAAGGACGGGGCAAGCGAGAATTCTGAACAGGGTGAGCAGATTCGGTATCTGGGAATACGGCATCAATTTGATCCAGTCAAGATTCATCCAGCTCCATCAGGCAGACTTGATTGATGTTTGTCTGTTACCAAATTCCCATATACCCCGCAATTGCCCATTGCATGGCACCATGGCGAAATGACGCATTCATGCCCACACCGAAGGAGCGCTCCCGTCGCATCGGCTCCCTGTCAATCGGGATTATATTATAATACTCTCCGGTGCAATCCACTCCTCCGGCCCTGCCAGCCCGAATCCCGGCGATCCCGTATTTCATCATGATCCACCCCGAAGATGCCTGTCAGGAAGAGTCCCTGAGTTATCGTGACAGCGGCGTGGACATCGATCTCGGCAACCGCCTGGTGGAAAACATCAAGCCTCTGGTGCAGGGAACTTTTCGTCCCGGCGTTCTTCAGGGAATCGGGGGATTCGGCGCACTGTTCGAATTGCCCGTGGACCGATACCGGTCCCCGGTGCTGGTATCCGGCACGGACGGCGTCGGAACCAAGCTCAAACTCGCCACCCTGCTCGAGCGCCACGATTCCATCGGAATCGATCTGGTGGCCATGTGCGTCAATGACATTCTGACCTGCGGTGCCGAGCCGCTCTACTTCATGGACTATCTCGCCACCGGAAAGCTGGATGCAGATCAGGCTGAACAGGTCATCCGGGGAATTGCCGAGGGCTGCACCATGGCAGGGTGTGCCCTGGCAGGGGGCGAAACCGCGGAAATGCCCGGCATGTACCGGCCGGGCGATTACGATCTGGCGGGATTTGCGGTCGGTGTTGTGGAAAAGTCCCGAATCATCGAGCCGCGGCAAGTGCGGCCCGGGAACCTGATCATCGGCCTTGAATCATCCGGCCCCCATTCCAACGGCTATTCCCTCATCCGGCATCTGATCGACCGGTCCGGAACGAATCTGGACGAACCGCTGGCCGGATCCACCCTCGCAGAGCTGCTGATTTCCCCCACCCGGATCTATGTGGAACCGGTCCTGAATTTGCTGAAGCGATGCCGGGCCACGGCGATCTGCCACATTACGGGCGGGGGCATGATCGACAATGTTCCGCGGGTGCTGCCGGAAGGCCTATGCGCCCGAATCTCCAGATCGGCATGGACCGTCCCCCCGATTTTCTCGTGGATCCAGGAACGGGGAAACATCCGTGACAACGAGATGCTGCGGACCTTCAACTGCGGAATCGGCATGATTGTCTGCATCGCCCCCGCTGATCTTGACACCGCCCTCGATTCCCTTTCCGGCTCCGGGGAACGGCCCGTGATTCTGGGAGAGATCGTCGAGGCCGATCACTCGCCCATCGAGTTCACCGATTGACCCGAATTCATGCTTCCTGCAATCGTCATTCTGGCATCGGGAAGCGGGTCGAACCTGCAATCGATCATCGACAATGTCTCCACACGACGCATCAGGGCCAGCATCGCTGCAGTGATCAGCGACAATCCTGACGCCTACGCCTTGCAACGCGCCCATTGTGCCGGAATTGGAACCGCGGTCGTCAACCGCTCCGATTATCCTTCACGGAATGAGTGGGAATCCGCATTGTCCGACAAGGTGTACCAATTCCGGCCTGCGCTTGTTGTGCTGGCCGGATTCATGCGAGTATTGAGCGGGCGATTCGTCGACCGGTTCGAGAAGCGAATCATGAACATCCATCCGTCATTGCTGCCCGCCCACCGGGGGCTTGACACGCACCGGCGGGCCATCGAGGCCGGGGATTCCATACACGGCGCGACCGTGCATTTCGTGACTCCGGAACTGGACGACGGACCCATCATCATCCAGAGCCCGGTACGGATCGAGCCTGGAGACAGTGCCGAAACGCTGGCCAAGCGGGTGCTGGAGCGGGAGCACGTCATCTACCCGGAAGCGATCCGACAGTTTGTCGAAGGCCTGATCAGCTTCGACGATCCGGCATGCCGATGAACGCACTCGCCCCAAGTGTTCCGGCATCGGTTTTTCTGACCCTGTGCCTCTGTTTTTCGACAGCGCTTGGCAACACGGCGCTGGATGCGGCCCTTGAGCGGCAACAATTCAGGTATTCGGCAACCTACGGTAACGACACGAAGGTCGGCGAATTGCGGATCACGGTTCAGAGGCTTGAAAACGACATCGAAGTGACTGCAACCCTGCATGTTTCCAACGCCCTGGCAAAGCTCTTTTTGAAGGAATACAGTATCCGGAACCGTTTCGAGATCTCCTTGAGCGGAATCCTGCTTTCAAGCGGGGAAGCCCGCAGGCCCGGTAATCCCGATGTCATCAGCAGCTATGTGGTGGACCGTGAGCGGGGGACCATTCGCTATGCCAACCAGGACGGAATTCCGATCCCGGCCGAAAGCGTTCTTGACACGTCCGACTTTCCGATCATGCTGGCCACTTCCGATCTTGCGAAGCTGGAAGGCCGGGACGTGCTGGTCGCCAGTCACAGCAAAGTCAGCCACTATATATACAAGGCGCCCGAGCGGGATGTCGTCACCGTCGGGGGAATATCCTACGACACCTGGAAGATCACACGAAGCAAGCGCGGAGAGACCGGACGCCAGGTCACGACATGGCTGACCGCCGATGCGCGTCGAATTCCGCTTTTGATTGTCAGCACAAAGCGGGGGGCGGACACGGTCTTTCGGCTTCTCGACCCGCCGGAACCGTCGGAGCGGTGATCGCGAAGATCCCGCGACCAGCGATATCCGGACATCCGGACAGGCATGGCCGGTTCACGGATTTCGATCTCTCCGGCTCCACGGCCCAATCCGGTATAATGGCATTCAGCGCACCGCCAACAGAAACCCCGAAACAAGATGATCAATGCCGACAAGCCCGTAGAATCCTCCATGCGGAAGGAACTCGAACAGTTTCGCCCGGTACACCTTGAGCTGATCAATGAAAGCCACATGCACAATGTGCCGGAAGGGTCGGAGTCGCATTTCAAGGTCGTTGTCGTGTCCGACCGGTTCCAGGGCCAGAACCTGGTGTCCCGGCACCGGATGGTGAACAAGGCGCTGGAAAGCCAGATCAGCGGTCCGGTTCACGCCTTGTCAGTCCATGCCATGACGCCGGATGAATGGTTTGACAAAGGCGGCAGTTATCCCGATTCCCCCGCCTGCCTTGGCGGCAACAAGCTCTAGGCCAAAATAGCGAGCCGCCTCCTGTATACGCCCGTCCCGGACAAGCGCCCTACTGTTCCGGGGCTCCCCATTCTCGCCATCCTTTCAGAAGCGGGAAATAGAGCCCGAGCCGTATCGGCCGGGTTTCGAACGACGACATGATTTCGGCATACCTCTCCATCTGGTCCCGGTAGCGTTCCTGCTGATTGTCGAGAAAGTCGTCCACATCGCCGGATTCGTGACGGGAGGTCTTGTAGTCCACGATCCATCGTGTCCCGTTCCTGTCGACAAAGGTCCTGTCAATCACGATGTTGACCAGATTGCCCTGACAAATCCCGCTCAAGGCGTATTCGCTCTTCGCCTCCCCGTGTTCATTGCTCATGATCCATCGGCCTTTCGGATCCTCCAGGGTCGCGGTCAAGGCGAGACGAACCAGTTCACCTGCTTCCTCGATGCTGTCCTCGCCCACCCCGACGGAAAACAGGGAATCCCTGAAATAGCCCCTCCAGCCCGAGATCCTCGCGGCATCCCAGCGTTCGATTCCCTCGGCCGCCATCTGTTGCAGGCAACGGTGTACGATCGTGCCGACATGCTTGATGGTCTGGCCGGCCCATTTGAACTTGATGACGCCGAACTCGCCCTCCTGATCCGTTTCGTCCAGGAGGAAAGACGGACTCCAATCTACCGGGAGAGGCGGCTTCGGCAAACTCCACTCCGAGTCCAGCCTGCGCAGGGCGACTCCCGCGGTCCCGTCATTCATGCCCGGCGCATCCCGGCCATCGTCGGCGCTGTCCGGTCCGGCTTCGCCGGCTTGTCCCGAATACTCCGATTCCACCACGGGCCACAACTTCGACAGCATCGAGCCCTTTGCGGGTTTCGGCTGACCGGATGACACCATCACGTGCAGCTGCTTGCGGGCCCGTGTCGTGGCCACATACAGAAGCCGGCTTTCCTCGTAATCCTGCCTTCTGCGCTCATAATTCTGTATGAATTCATAGATCGGCGCCGGACTGTCCTGGACCGGGCTTTTGATCGGCGCAACCAGCAGGCCATCGGAGGTGTCCGACCATAGCAGCAATTGACCCGACGGGTTCCTTCTTCTCCGCGAAAGGCCGGGCAGGATGACATGATCGAACTCAAGCCCCTTGGCCTTGTGAATCGTCATCACCTGCAGGGTGTCGTCCGCCCGGACATCGGCACCGGCATAAAGGGCGCCGATCCGGTCGTAAAACACCGACCGGTCGCGAAGGTCCCCGCCCCGGTCCATTTCATCCAGGACATCGAAAAAAGTTTCTGCATTGACCAGATCATTCCCGAATTTCAGGGTTGCGGGCCCGCCCAGATTAATCCAGACACCTTCGACCCATCGCCTCAGGGACATCCTGCCCTGCAACTCGAACGCCCGTTGCATGACCCGGCACAGACGCTCCAGGCGTCCGCGTCCGTCGTCGCTGAGCGTGGCCGTGAGAGAGCTGTCCGTCATGCAGCGCCAGACGGTGTCGTGACGATTGCCGCCGACAAGCCGCAGCAGGTCTTCGAGATTCAGTCCGCACCAGGGCGCACGCAATACAGCAAGCCATGCAACCCGGTCGGCCTCGTGATGCAGGGCCCTCACCAGTGCAATCAGATCCTGGATCATCGAATCCGTGTTCAATTCCTCGATTTCCACCGCCCGAAACAGGGTGTTCGAACGCACCATCAGGGGAATGATCTCTCGAAGGTGGGGCCGGCTCCTGACCAGGATCGCGACCGAGTCCCCGGGAAACGATTCGCGGATCCGGCTGATGATCTCAAGAACTCGATCGGCCTCATGCCCGTCGTCCCCGACAGGGTGCAATATCGTTCCGCAATCCTCTTCACGGGATTGAAACGCCTTGGCCGGCGTAAATCCGACGGCACCCATGTGACTGTCCGAATCGGCCGGAAAAATCAGGAGAAAAGCCCGGTTCACCCATTCGACCAGAGCCGCGTCAGAGCGAAAATTCACAGTGATCCGGCGGGGTTCCACCGGCATCTGGCCCAGACGCTTCTCGTTCCAGGTCTTGATGAACAACCCGACCTCGGCATCCCGGAACCGGTAGATCGACTGCATCGGATCGCCCACCAGGAAGAGACTGTGTCCGTCGAGCTCCGTCCAGCCGGCCGTCAGCCGGTCCAGCAGGCGATACTGGCCGTTTGATATGTCCTGGTATTCGTCCACGAGGATGTGCCGGATACGATGGTCCAGATAGAGAGCGAGATCCGTCGGCTCGTCCTCCCCGCCCAGGGCATTGAACGCGCCAAACGAGATTTCGGCGAAGTCGACCTGATTCCTTTCCTTGAACAGCATCCGCAAGTTGGCATAGGCCAACTGCAGCAGCACGGGCAGCACCTCGAGCACCGTCCAGTCCTCTTCGGAATAACGCGGCTCGGGAAGAGCCATGGTCTGCTCAAGCAGTTCCCGCAACGACTCGTTTGCGGAAAATCCCTCCAGCAACTTGAGGAAACGCTCCTTGTGCAAACGCCCCGGTTCACCCGGAGGAAATCCCTGGTTCTTGTTCAATGTCTTTCGCCACGTCCCCCCGCCGGTCAGGCACAGACTTGCGATCAACTGCCACAGGGACAGGCAATCGACGCCGGTTCCGGGGAGATCCTCGAGCGGAAGCCCCGAATCCGATATCTCCAGGTTTTCCATGGCGACATTCAGCGCCCGGACAAAACCCCGGATCGAATCATCGGGAAAGGCCGCCCGGGCCTTCTCAAGCACCGACTCAATCTGGCTTGCGACGTTGTCCTCCAGGATCTTCCTGAGATCGAGATCCGGATCTTCCTTGGCCCTCTGCATTCCGACCACGTATTCCTGCCACTGGTCACGCTTGCCAAGCATGACGACAATCAATTCCCGAATCCGGGGCAGGTTGTTGTCCAGATGCTCCAGCAGGATGCCGATCGAGTCGCTCCAGTTCTCGCCGCCGGGATCTTTTTCCGCCTGATCCCGGCCGTCCTCCAGATGGGCCAGCAGATTTTCCGCGGCCTGCCGATACAGCTCGGTCGCATCCTCGACAATCTCGGGCTGGCCACCGAGTCTCGACAGGACCGGCATCTGCCTGACCAGCCGCGAGCAGAATGAATCCACGGTCTGGATTCTCGTCCGCGCCGGATTGCCGGTCAGCCGCCACCCGAGTTCGTCGCTTCGTCTGAGAACGTCTCGGGCGATCAGCCATCGCTCCCGGTCTCTCAGACTCTGACGCCGTTCACCCCCGGGATCGGACTCGGCGGACTTGAGCGAGTCAAGAATTCTTTCCCGCATTTCGGCCGCCGCCTTTCGGGTGAAGGTGATGGCGACAATCTCTTCGGGCT
>VYGS01000055.1 GCA_009841725.1 Gammaproteobacteria bacterium | reverse complement strand
GATCTACACGCAGGCCTTCAAGTCCGATCTCGGGGCGCTGAACATCCTGGAGCCGCATGTATGGTGCCGGGCCACCGACCATATCGAGGAGCAGATCCGGGATATCCGGACCATTGAAGAGAAGGGATATGCCTATGCCACGTCGGACGGAATCTATTTCGACACCTCGCAGCTGAAAGACTACGGTCATCTTGCCCGACTGGACCGGGAAGGGCTGAATGCCGGAGAGCGGGTCGATATCGGCGAGAAGAGAAACCCCACCGACTTCGCGCTCTGGAAGTTCAGCCCCCCGGACGAGAAGCGGCAAATGGAGTGGGACAGCCCGTGGGGAGTCGGATTTCCCGGCTGGCACATCGAGTGCTCCGCCATGGCCGCGAAGTACTTAGGAGCGATGTTCGACATTCACTGCGGCGGCAAAGACCATATCCCCGTTCACCACACGAACGAGATCGCCCAGTCGGAAGTTTGCCATGGAACGCACCTTTCCAATTTCTGGCTGCACGGCTATTTTCTGGAAACCGACCAGGAGAAGATGGCCAAGTCGTCCGGGGAATTTCTGCGCCTGAAGACGGTGACGGACCGGGGATTCGATCCGGTCGGATTTCGATATCTCTGCCTGACGGCGAATTACCGCACCGACCTGAAATTCAGCTGGGAAAGCCTCGACTCGGCGCAGAGGGCCTTGAACCGGCTGCGGAACCTGTGTGCCTCATGGGAGGATGGCGGCGAGCCCGATCCGGCTTTCGTGGACCGGTTCAGCACCGAAATCTTCAACGACCTCAACACGTCCAAGGCGCTTGCGGTCATCTGGGATCTCTCCAGATCGAACCTGCCGGATTCGACGAAGAAGGCCACTCTGATCCATTGCGATGCGATTCTGGGTCTGGGTCTGCGTAACTGGAAATCGCCGGTCCCGGTATCGCTGCCGGACGAGATCGAAGCGATGCTGACCGAGAGGCAGGAAGCCCGGAGCCGGAAGGACTGGGCCATCGCCGACAGGATTCGGGACGAGTTGTCGGCATCGGGATACGAGATCGAGGACACTTCCGAGGGGTTCGTGGTGCGCAAGATTGGAACCAGCGGGGTTCCAGAAAGCGATTGAATATTCGGGAAGGTTTCGGATATAATATGCCCTCCTGATGCGGGGTGGAGCAGTCTGGCAGCTCGTCGGGCTCATAACCCGAAGGTCGCAGGTTCAAATCCTGCCCCCGCTACCATCTAGACCGACATCTCCGGCAGGGGGATGTCGGTCTAGACGTTTTTACGCCCGTTTCCAGCCCATTCCCGGATGGTCCGAGCGTCGTGCAGACGACGTCCATCTCGGCCGATTTTTCGCCCAATGTAAGCACAATGTGCTCAATCATCCGTTTCCCGCTTCCACGGTTCACCTGGGAGGAGCGAAATCAGTTGCCCGGACACTGTCCGGACCGCTTCTGTCGGCCGCCACTCGAACCCCGGTCTGAGCAAGGCACTCATGTCGGCATTGAACTGCGTATCGCCGATCTTTCCCGCAAGGTTTTGTTCAAATATTGCACGGGTCACCGGACTGCCTTCGCGATCCATGTACTCCCGGAACGCGGCAGCAATTCGCGCCGGATTGCTCCGTGCGTCCTGTAGCCCCATCGCCAGATCGAACAGGTCCCGGCCCTTGCGGCGCTGGTAGAGTGCTCGCATCTTGGTTGCCAGGAGCTCGTCCAGCTCGAACGTCGTGATATTGGCCTCTCCGGAATACCACCGCGACTCGACCGAGAACGGCCGTTCGGTGAAATCCAGTACCGAAAAATGCTCGCGGGTATTGATCTCCACCTTGAGGCGAAGCCGGACCGCCGGTATGCCCTCGGACAGGAATCGGTAGACGAACGTCACCCGACCCTGGGACTGCTTCCACCGCGCTTCGCCGAGCCAGGGATCGAGCGCATTTCGCAAGGCGTCCATCATCGGGTCGGCCGGCCCGGGCCCTACCTGAACCAGATCGATATCCTCGGAGTACCGTGCAGGCGGTGTCAGATAGAGCTTGTAGAGGGCCGTGCCGCCGCGAAAGGCGAGCGCTCCGGCAAGAACAGGATCGGAGAATATCTCGATCAGGGCCCGGCTGATAACGAGATCCTGTTCGACCTGGAAGTCCTCGTTCCAGGGTGCAGTCGCCCGCCACTGGGTGATGTAGTCCCGCGGGATCACGCATCCGCCTCGACGCTTGCGTTCACGAACAGCCGCCAGTCCTGCGACCGCGGCGCATCCGCGGCATTCGCGCCGGGCAGTAGCTTCGTGTAATTTCGTGCTCGCCGCCGCACATGGTCTTTGAGCAGTACCGTTCTGTCTCCGGCCCCGACATGCTCCAAAAGGTAGCCCAGACGCTGTGCCCAGAGGATCGACGCTGAATTCGAAGCCTCGACGAGACGCTCCGGATCAATGTCCTCGCCCAACTCGGAAAGCACGCCCGCCACCCGGTCTATACCTCCGGCTCGATGCATATACCCGACGAGATCGATCGCTGTCGCTTCTACGGTCGAGACAAGAACGGTCCCGCGCGGATTGTTGAACCTCTCGACCTGCACCGCATCGAGGTTCCGGCGTGCGACGAAGGTGACCCGGACAGATCCGCAAATGATCGCAGGCCGGTTTCTTTCCATGACCACCTGGAATTCCTGAGGGCGATGATGGGCCGCGCCGTGAAACTGCGCTGCCGAGAGGAGGCCTACGTAATAGCGAGCACCCCAGTGCTCCATCAGCAACGGTATGAACTGATCCGCCGGCAGGCAGCCGAGCCGTCTGTACCCGGGTGGCACGATGACGTAGAACCCTCGTGCCGGGCTGGCGATCTCCCCCTTGGCTGCAAGGCGGCTCAGCGCCTGGCGCACAGCCGCCTCGGATATCCCAAGGGCCGAGCGGAACTCGGACGAGGTGAAATGATGCCGGCCCAAGGCAATCAGATCAACGATGACGTTGTGCGCGCGGTGCGGCATTTTCATATATTACGTTGATAAAGTATTACTATTCGTCATTTTACCAAAGAAATATAGTAGTTTGCGCGATTGTTCTGGCAACCATGTGCTTTCAATTGCCTTCTATGTCAATCAATATGCTCTTGAGAGCACAGACCGTTTTGAAAGACAAGCAAACGCTGGCATCTGTTTGGACGTACGATGCTTTTCCGAATAGTCCCTATTGCTCGATCGAGTAGGGATTTAGAAACTGCCTTTCCCAGAGGAGATTCTTGTCCACGTTGCTGAGTTCCGCTTCTTCGCACACGGTTGTCCAGTTTATTTCAATGGTTTCGATCAGATGTGCGAAGATAGCCTGGGCATCGTCCCCCGAAAGCAGGAAATGGTGCGCCGCCTTAAGACAGGATTTGAGCTGGCTCATCCTGTTGCCGTCCGATATCAGCATGGCCTGCGACGCTTCGTTGCCCGTGCGTCCTTGCGGACAAATGTCGTAGGCGGGCGTCAAGGTCAGTGACTGGCCATCCCAGAAAGCCGCGTGGTTGCGGGCATGGTCATCGGTATTGCCGCAGAGAATATTGAAGGCAAGCCGGGAGAACAGATCCCGCAGCGTGTCTCTCGGATCGGTGAAACGGTGACGGATCATTTCGGCCAGCGTTTCGTAACTGGCATATCGCGCCATCATGGCTTCGAGTCCGAATAATGTCAGTGCCGAGACCATGGCCTTGCGTGACCAGCTCCCGTCTTTCGGTTGACGGTCAAAACGCTCAATCAGTAGCACGTCTTTATGGATGGTCTTGACCAGTTTTACCGGCGCCACATTCAGTCCGGCAAGGCGCGCCAGCCGCATGGCAATGAATTCGGCTTTCACGACGCTGTAGAGATCGGTGCTGGATGAAAACTTGGCGACGTATTTCCTGTCCTGACTTTGGATCAGGGCTTTTGGACGGGCACCGCCGATGGCGCTGCCATGAAACAACGCCTGGTCCAGTTCAGGAGCCAGCGGGGCGCCTTGCTCGACACGTTCGGCAGATTCGATCAACTCTTCCATGCTGACGTTGTTTGCCGAGCGCGGTACATACTCGGTCGGGGAGCGCTGAAAATCCAGCGCTCCGATCCGGTCGGAGCCGGATTCCAGCAGATAGGTCAGTTCATCCAGTTCGGCTGTATCCGTATCAGCACCCTTTCGTCCCAGCTTCATGTTTATGATCACACGCCGGCCCCACGCATCGGGGGAGGCGTCCCGAATGCAGCCGGGCATGGTCAACCCTTCCGGTAGCGGCAGCATTCCGGCTTGCAACGGTAGCTCGGGCTCGTAAATTGGAATCGCTGCGGGATGGTCGTCAATACGTTCCAGATAGCTTCTGCCGTAGTTGAACAGGACATTACCGTTATCCGCTTCCAGCCGTCCGGCCACCACAGGCGCGGTCTCTTCCGGCAGCCAAATCCAGACAAAAGCTTCCTTGTCGTTGCTAGAAGTCATCGTGCACCGCCTTGGATTTTCTGCGGACGGACTTCGGCAACAGAGATAATCTGTCCCGGGTCCGGCTCAGGTGTCTGGAAAGAGTAGCGTCGGCATCAAAGAGCTTGACCCCGACTATGGTGGCCACTTCAAACGCAGCGCCGATTTCGCACTTGAGATCGCCTTTTTCTATGCGTTGCAGCAGTCCTCTGGAAATGCCCGCACGGTCCGCTACTTCCTGCATGGTCAGATTGCGTTCCTTGCGTGCTTCACGGATCAGGCCGCCAAGCAATGCGGTTGCATCATGGCTGTAACGTGAATAGGCACGTGGAATGGATCTGGGCATCGCTCAAAATGATTTGCATACGACTCATAAAGTTCGCATCATGGGCTTTCCATGCACCACAATAGTGATTCAAGACGCATCTGTCAAGAAAAAAATGGGCTATATATAGATCGTAAAGCAATTTTATGATTTATATATAGATCATTTCAATGTGTAGGGTTTGTCGTCTACACGTCCGTGGCAAGCCGGTCTCGACGGTGCGGGGTGCTGTAGTCGATGTCGGGCCCGGCCGGCACCACTTGCGTGGGATTGATCATAAAATGGCTGAAATAGTAGTGGCGCTTGATATGGTGAAAGCTCACCGTTTCGGCGATGCCGGGCCATTGATAGAGCTCGCGCGTGTGACCGGCAAGATTCGGGTAGTCTTCCAGGCGTTGCCGATTGCATTTGAAGTGTCCGTGGTAGACCGCATCGAATCGAATCAGTGTCGTGAACAGGCGCCAGTCGGCCTCGGTAATCCGGTTGCCGGCCAGATAGCGCTGTCGGGACAGGCGCGACTCGGCCCAGTCCAGGGCGTCGAACAGGGCGCGGTATGCCGTCTCGTACGCGGCTTGCGTGGTCGCGAAGCCAGTCCGGTAAACGCCGTTGTTGATGTCCTCGTAGACACGGCTGTTGACAGTGTCGATCTCGCTGCGCAGTGATTCGGGATAATAGTCGTCCGGGTTGCCGGTCAGACCATTGAACGACGAGTTGAGCATCCGGATGATTTCGGACGATTCATTGTTGACGATGCATTTTCGTTGCCGGTCCCAAAGAACGGGAACCGTGACTCGGCCCGAATACTGCGGCCGGTCGGTCGTATAGAGCTGGTGCAGGCATTCCAGCCCGTATAGATGATCCACCGTGCCGCCCTGATCGCAGCTGAATGTCCAGCCATGCTCCAGCATGTCGGGACTGACAACGGATACCGAGACATGGTCGGAAAGTTGCTTGAGCTTCCTGAAAATCAGGGTTCGGTGGGCCCATGGGCAGGCCAGGGATACGTACAGGTGATAGCGCCCGGACTCGGCGGGAAACCCGGTGGTCCCGGAGGGTCCAGCCCGGCCATCAGGCGTGACCCAGTTGCGAAGCTGTGCGGCCTCCCGCTCGAAGGCGCCGTCACTTTCCCGGGTGTCGTACCACCGGGAGGTCCATTTGCCGTCGACCAGAAGTCCCATTGCATTGGCCTCCAAGCTGAAAAAATTCCCCGGTTGCCGCAGGACAGGCCCGCGACCCATGACATCCCGGAAAGCCTCCGGCATGATCGCGAGGCAGTATTGTAGCAGGCGGAAAAACGGCCCCCGGCATTTTTTGTCATGCAAGTTGTCCGCAATGCCGATAGAAGCTATAATATTGCTCCTGAAAGTTAGAGTGCTCCTTGAAAGAGGAGTCAGGCTAACAGGCCGGATATTCCGGATTGCGGGTTGGCGGATTGAAAGTCTGTCGGTCGTGCGAACGGAAGGATTTCTGTGCCGGTGGAGCAAGGCCCCGCGAATGCGGGGTTTTTGTTGCATGGCATCCGGAAAGGACAATGTGGCCGACGAGCTTGTGACCGGAAGGAATTGGCTGTTGATTGACCAGCACAAAGGCTTGAATTTGCGAAATGTCGCCGAGGTGATTACTCCGGAGATCGAAGATCTCGGATACGAATTGGTGCATGCCGAGTTTGCCCGACAGGGTGGAGATGTCGTTTTGCGAATCTACATCGACGCTCCCGGAGGGATACGGATAGACGACTGCGAAACGGTCAGCAACCGGGTCAGTGCGGTCCTGGATGTCGAGGATCCGATTGATTCGGAATATCTTCTGGAAGTGTCCTCTCCGGGACTCGATCGGCCTCTTGTGAGACCGGAGCATTTCCAGCGTTTCGTAGGCGACAGGGCGAAGATCGTCATGGCGAGAAAGACGCTGGGAAGAAGGCAGTTCATGGGGAGGATGACCGAAGCCGGGGAACACAGCGTGACCATTATGGTTGACGGGGAAAGTTTTGAACTCCCCTACAAGGAAATGAAGTCGGCGCGGCTTGAGCCTGTATTTGAATGATTTGACCAGAACAAGATGATGTCTATCACGAACAACGAAATCCTGCTTATGGCGGAAGCCGTCTCGCGCGAGAAGGACCTAGACAGGGAGATCATTTTCGTCGCGATCGAGGCCGCCTTGGCTACGGCCATCAAGAAGCTGCATCCCGAGGAAATCGAGGCCAGGGTAAACATTCACCGGGATACCGGGCAGTACGACACGTACCGGGTCTGGGATGTCGTCGACGACGATGAGGAAATCCTGTTCCCGGATCGGCAGATTTCGTTGTCCGAGGCACGTTCGAGCTATCCCCAGTTGAATGTCGGAGACCAGATCGAAGAATTGATGCAGGCGGTCAAGTTCGGAAGAATCGCTGCACAGGCGGCCAAGCAGGTGATCATGCAAAAGGTTCGCGAGGCCAAGCGCATGCAAATCGCGGAACGATACGAGGAGCGTGTTGGGGAGTTGGTGTCCGGATTGATCCGCAGGCTTGACCACGGTAACGCCATTGTCGATCTTGGCGATGCGGAAGCCATTCTCCCGAAAACCGCCATGATTGCCCGGGAAGGGCTCCGGCCGGGGGATCGGATCCGTGCTCTGTTGAAGACGATCGACACGGAAGCCCGTGGACCGCAACTGATCCTGACCCGGGTCTCGCCGGAATTCCTGATCAAGCTGTTCAAGCTGGAGGTTCCCGAGGCGGGCGAAGGCATCATCGAGATTCTCGGCGCTGCCCGAGACCCCGGTTCCCGCTCGAAGATCGCAGTGAGGACAAACGACAGCACCGTCGACCCCGTCGGCGCTTGCGTCGGAATTCGGGGTTCGCGGGTGCAGAGCGTTTCTAACGAAATCGCCGGCGAGAAAGTCGATATAATCGTCCACTCCGAGAATCTGGGTGAATTTGTGATCCAGGCTCTCGCCCCGGCAGAGATCGAATCGATCTACATTGATGATTCGAAAAACTCGATGGACGTGGTCGTCACCGAAGACAACCTGTCCCGGGCCATTGGTCGAGGAGGTCAGAATGTCCGCCTGGCTTCGGAGTTGACCGGGTGGGAGTTGAATCTCATGACCGAAAAGGAGGCCTTGCAGAAGCAGGACGACGAGATGCAGGTTCTGGTCGGCCAGTTCATGGCCCAGCTCGACATCGACGAGAACGTGGCGGGCATCCTTGCGCAGGAGAATTTCGTGTCCCTTGAGGAGATCGCCTACGTGCCCAAGCATGAGCTTTTGGAGATCGAGGAATTCGACGAGGAGCTCGTGGACGAGTTGAGAAGCCGGGCAAGGGACAGCCTGTTGCGAAGTGCCTATGCCACCGAGGGCGATGGCGTTCCGAGCGAGGATCTGCTGGGGCTCGAGGGAATGGATCAGGAGACGGCTCTGGCGCTTGCCAGAGCCGGCATCCAGACCAGTGAAGATCTGGCGGATTGTGCCGTCGACGAGGTTCTCGATGTCGTGGATATCGATGAAGCCGTTGCCGGCAAGTTGATCATGACGGCCCGTGCCCCATGGTTTAATCGCGAATAGGACGGTTGCCGGAGAGTAACGGTCGAGAACCGAATTCGATTATGTCAAAAGACACCGTAGAGTCATACGCCAAGAAGCTCGGCATCACGACCGACAAGTTGCTTGATCAGCTTCGGCAGGCGGGCGTCCAGGAAAAGATGGGCACGGCAATACTTGAAGAGTCGGAGAAGAATGCGCTCAGGGAATTCAAGAGCCAGTCCATTCCATCCAATATCACCCGATCCGGACAATTCTCGAGGCAAAAAACCTTGAGAGAGGATATCCGGCGGCCGACGCAGGCCGGGCCGGGCCGGGCCGTGCGCTCGGTCCGCGTTGAACGCAAAGTCAAACGAAAATTCATTGATCGCCGGATTCTCGAAGCGGAGCTGGCCAAGCAGGCGGCAGCAGAAGAGGAGGCCAGGAAGGCGAAAGAGTTGGCCGAGCAGGCCAGGCAGGAAGAAGAGGCCAGAAAGAGCGAGCAGGAGAAGTCTGAGGCGGATGCGGCACAGGCCGAAACCGTGCTCCGGGACGGGTCCGGCGAGCTTGAGGCGGGTGCATCGGCTGAAGGAGAAGGCCTTCAGGGCGAATCTGCCTTGGATGAGGGTCTGGCGGCGTCTCCCGATTCGGAGGCGGCAGTGTCGAATGTCGGCGGAAACGGGGCGGAACCGGTTGGGACCGGGGATGTCGACGATCGCTCGCAGAAGGTGGACGCTTCGGCTGCGGCCGCTGAAGCCGATCCCGAGGGGTCGACAGCCAAGAGCCGGACCAAGGGCAAAAGAAAGCCGATGCCGCAGGACAAGCCAGGCGGTGCCGGAGGCGGTAGCGAGGAGGCGCGAAAAGGCGAGCCCCGCCCCGGAAAGAAAGGGAAATCCCAACCTGATTCGACAAAGACCGCGCGCAAGAAGGATGGAAAAAAATGGCGAATGGGAAGTTGGGGCGCAGACGATGAAGAAGCGGGCGGCAGGGAGGAATTGCACGCCCTGAGACGCCGAGAACGGAAAAAGAGACCCGTTGGCTTGAGAAAGCCGGGCAGCATTTCAACGCCAATGGCGCGCCAGCACGGCTTTGAAAAACCCACGGCTCCCGTGGTGCACGAGGTCGTTATTCCCGAGACCATCACCGTTGGCGATCTGGCCCAGGCTATTTCGGTCAAGGCCGGAGAGGTCGTCAAGAAACTGTTCCAGATGGGTTCGATGGTCACGATCAACCAGTTGCTTGACCAGGATACCGCCATCTTGCTGGTCGAAGAGATGGGACATGTCGCCAAGCCGGCCGTCGATGAGGATGCCGAGGCCATGCTGATGGACAAAGGCGAAAGCGTCGACCTGGTTTCCCGGCCTCCCGTGGTTACCGTCATGGGCCATGTGGATCATGGAAAGACATCGTTGCTCGACCATCTCCGCAATGCCAAGGTCGCAGCCGGGGAAGCGGGCGGCATCACGCAGCATATCGGGGCTTACAAGGTTCGGTTGAACGATCAGGAGATTTGTTTTCTGGATACTCCCGGCCACGAGGCCTTCACCGCCATGAGAGCGCGGGGCGCAAGAGCGACGGATCTGGTGATTCTGGTGGTTGCGGCGGACGACGGGGTCAAGCCCCAAACCGTGGAGGCGATCAACCATGCCAAGTCCGCGGGGGTTCCCATTGTGGTGGCCATCAACAAGATTGATCGCGAGGAGTCGGATTCGGAACGGGTCAGACAGGAGCTCTCCAACCACGAGCTGATCCCGGAAGAATGGGGCGGGGACGTGCTGATGAACGAGGTTTCCGCGATCACGGGACAGGGCGTTGACTCCCTGCTCGAATCAGTCCTGATCCAGGCCGAGCTGTGCGACCTGAAAGCGCGACCTTCGGGTCAGGCCGCCGGTCTGGTGATTGAAGCCCGTCTTGACAAGGGCAAGGGCCCGGTTGCCACGGTTCTCGTACAGCAGGGTGTACTGAAAAGAGGGGACATTGTCCTGGCCGGAGAGCAGACAGGGCGGGTTCGGGTGATCAATGACGATCGGGGCCAGAAGATCAACCAGGCCGGACCCTCGACGCCGGTCGAGATACAGGGCCTGGCCGGTGTTCCGGTTGCCGGCGACGATCTCATCGTCGTTGGGGAAGAGCGAATCGCGCGGGAAATTGCCAGCAGTCGCCAGGGAAAATCCAAGGAGGTCAAGCTGGCCCAACAGCAAAAGTCGAAATTCGAAAGCGCATTCAACCGGATGGAGGAAGCGGGCGCCAAGACGTTGAATATCCTGGTGAAGGCCGATGTCCAGGGATCCGTCGAGGCGTTGAGGGAAAGCCTTGTCAAGCTGTCGGGTGACGAGGTCAGCGTCAAGGTGGTTCACGGAATGGTCGGCGGAATCAATGAATCGGATGTCAATCTCGCGAAGGCCGTGGACGCGATCATTGTCGGTTTCAATGTCCGGGCAGACGCGGCTGCAAGAAAGCTGATCGAATCCGAAGGTGTTCCGGTTTTCTACCACAGCATCATCTACGACGTGGTCGATACGGTGAAAGCCAGGATGACAGGGCTGATGGATTATGTTGCCGGAGAACAGCATGTCGGTCTGGTCGAGGTTCGGGATGTTTTCCGTTCTCCGAAAATGGGCGCAATTGCCGGATGCTACGTCACCGAGGGCCTGGTCAAGCGAAACCTCCCGGTTCGGGTATTGCGGGACAACATCGTGATTTTCGAAGGCGCGATCAACTCGTTGAGACGCTTCAAGGACGATGTCAATGAAGTCAAGAGCGGCTATGAATGCGGGATCGGGATCAAGAACTACAACGACGTGAAGGTTGGGGATCAGATCGAGGTCTACGAGGTCGTGCAAATCGCCCCGAGTCTCTGATTCGGCTGCCGATCCGTTACACCATGTCACCGGTTTTCTTCTCATGCAGGAAATCGATCGAACACGACGGGTTGGCGAGCTGATCAAGCGTGAACTGTCCGCTCTGATCTCGAGCGAACTGAACGATGATCGAATCAACGGCGTGACCATCACGCAGGTTTCGGTCAGCCGGGACCTCAGGAATTCGACGGTTTATTTCTCCATTCTCGAGAAGCGGATGGACAGCGGCAGTCTGGAACGACTGCTGAACAAGTCGTCGGGATACCTGAGAAAGCATCTGAGCAGGCGTTTGATGATGCGAACCACGCCCGCTCTGACCTTCAGATACGATGACAGCATCGAGAAGGGCGTTTCCCTGTCCCGGCTGATTGATTCGCTGAAGGTTTCCGATGACAAGTAGGGATTCGAACAAGTGTGATTCCGTCAACGGATTACTGCTCCTCGACAAGCCGGCGGGCCTGACTTCGAATGCGGCGCTCTCCCGGGCCAAGCGGCAACTGCTCGCAAGCAAAGGGGGGCACACCGGATCGCTGGATCCGATAGCGACCGGCCTGTTGCTGCTGTGCTTCGGAAAAACCACCCGAATCGCGGGAATGCTTCTGGAGTGCGACAAGACCTACCGGACGGTATTTCGGCTTGGAGAGAGCACTGAAACCGGAGACAGCGAGGGTAGGGTGATCGCCCGTACCCCGATCGATTTCGGCGTGCAGGATATCGAGCGTACCCTGGAGGGCTTTCGGGGCAGGATTCAGCAGGTGCCTCCCATGTACTCCGCCATCAAGAAGGACGGGAAGCCCTTGTACCGACTGGCCCGGCAGAATCTGGACGTCGAAAGAGCTCCCCGGGATGTGACCGTGCATCGTCTTGAAATACTCGACTTCAAGGATAGTTTGCTATCTCTTTCGCTGGCCTGCTCCAAGGGATTCTACGTGCGCAGTCTTGCGATGGACCTTGGCCGTATTCTGGGTTGCGGCGGACATGTCCAGGCATTGCGCAGGGAGTCGATTGGCAGGTTTCGGGTCAAGGATGCGATAACCCTTGATGAGCTGGCCGAAATGGACACGCCCGAACAGAGGCAAGAGAAGCTGATTCCGACCGACCGCGCACTGGATCATTTGCCGAGGTTCGAAATTCCGGATGAGATCGTATCGCCTTTCTGCCAGGGCCAGACTGTCCCGTCGGCAGGATCCGGATGGGACGGCCTGGGCCGCATCTATTCCTCCGAGGGAAATTTCCTCGGGCTGGGCGAGTGGGACGGGAGCGGAAAGATCTGCCCCCGCAAGGTGTTTGCCCCGAATCCTTCCTCCGCCCAGGCAGTCGGGAAGCGTTGAGATGGGCATGGAACCCGGGCCAATGCCGACACCAATCAATACGGAGTGAGGCCGTGCCGATGGACACAATCCGTCTCGAGGACTTTCAGAGGGTGGAGATGCGCGTGGGAACGGTTCTGTCTGCGAGCCTCAACGAGAAAGCCAGAAAACCGGCCTGGGTGATGGAGATCGATTTCGGTCCGGAGTTGGGAACTCGGCATTCATCGGCGCAATTGACCGAATTGTATGATCGGGACGATCTGGTCGGAACCCAGATCGTCGCAGTCATGAATTTTCCGCCCCTGAGAATCGCCGGGGTGAAGTCGGAGGTGCTGGTCTTGGGTATTCTCGATTCGCAGGGAGTCGTTCTGCTGCGCCCCGAGCGGGGGGTTGGCAACGGCATCAGGATCGCCTGATTCCAGGCTGTTGCGTGTGTGCCGGCGACCGGGCCCGATGTCGGCTTCCCGGACATCCGGATCGACGGATGGAGATGGAGAGAAGGCGGTTTGCGAGCCGTCCGGGCAGTGTGACACGGCGAGGTCGATCTGATAGGATGAGCCGGTAACCGGGATGCCTAATCCCCAAAACCGACACCGGGAGTCGATATGACGGATGATCCTGATACGGCGGTTCGCATGGCGGCCTTCGAGCATGTGCGAAGGCTGAACGCCATGTATGGGCATGTGACATCGGAAGATTTGAGGCGGGGGTTTCGATTCGGGGGCGACAGGATTCCCCTGGTCAATCCGCAGCAGGGTATTTTCAAGCCCCAGAGAATGCGTTTCCTGCTATCGATCAGAACGGTTATCGGCAGAAAAATCAAATACCCCGACCAGCTAGTGGCCCACGGGCAGATTCTCAGCAACGACGGTTCTGTCGATTACAGTTTCATGGGAACCAATCCACAGGCTGCTCAAAATCGCTGGTTGCGCGAGGCCTTCGAAAATCAGATTCCGGTCATCTATTTTCTGGGATTCGCGCCGAAGTTGTATCAGGCGATCATCCCGACCTACATCTCGGGATGGAATGAAAAGGCTCTCAATGCCCAGATCGTGTTCGGGAATGACGATGTGGAACGACCGGTGGCTCCTCCGGATTCGGGGGCGCGCCATTATGCGCTTCGAACGGTGAGGCAGCGGCTTCATCAGGCTTCATTCCGGGAAGCCGTCATCTCTGCCTACAACGGGCGTTGCGCCTTGTCAGGACTGCCCGAACAGCGATTGCTTGATGCGGCCCATATCGTCTCGGACAAGGACGAGAAATTTGGACAGCCGATCATCCAGAATGGGCTGCCTCTGTCGAAAATCCACCATGCGGCCTTCGATGCCCATTTGATCGGAATCGATCCGGATTACCGATTGCATGTTTCCGAGCGTCTGCTTATGCAGCATGACGGGCCCATGCTGGAGGTCCTGAAACAGCTGGATGGCGGGAGAATACACCTGCCTTTGAACGGAAGGCACAATCCCGATCGCGACCGGCTTGCCTTGCGCTTCGAGCAATATCGCAAGGCGGCCTGAAACAGGGCCTTGCGAGTCCGTTGCTGGCACAGGGTATCGAAAATACGGGGGACGGAAAAATTGGCTCCCCGGGACAGACTCGAACTGCCGACAGGGTGGTTAACAGCCACCTGCTCTACCAACTGAGCTACCGGGGAACAAGACTCGCAATACTAATCCTGCGGGGCTTTCCGGTCAAGTGATTTTTGGATGCATGGAGACTGCCCGCGAGGTTTTCGAGCGCGGTCTTGGTGCTGCCTTCGCTCCCATCAGTCATGTCGACAACAAGCAGAAATTTCACTTGAACACATCCAACTCCATGCGCTTCTGGATTGGCAATTCCTCCTGTGCGGCTGAAATGGCGTCATCATCAAGTCCCCCCATGGCATGAAGGTCGTGCAGCCAATCCCAATCGCTTTCGATCGGTTCAAGAATCACACGGGAGCCTTCGATCCGAATCCGGACTTGATCGGTGCTGAACCGGAACGCTTCCGGCAACCGGACCGCCTGTGACCGGCCCATCATGAACACTTTTGCAATCGCTGTTTCGGACATTGTTGCCTCCATTCGATATATCAAAATATACATCATGCGACTCGGCCAATGCAGGGCAACATCGCCTGGGTGTGCCATGTTCCCAAATCCAACTCCTTGATGGGTGATAAAATGTCAGCCCTGCCTACATCCACCATCCTGCGCAACCTTGACCACCTCAGGCGGCAACAGCCCATTCCATTTGATCAGCGATTTCGAGCCGGCGGGGGATCAGCCCGAAGCAATTCGGACCCTGATCGACGGGCTCGACAACGGAGAAGCTTTCCAGACCCTGTTGGGAGTGACCGGATCCGGCAAGACGTTCACGATGGCGAACGTGATTGCCGACACCGGCCGTCCAGCGCTGATTCTCGCCCACAACAAGACCCTGGCGGCCCAGCTGTACTCCGAGATGCGGGATTTTTTCCCGGACAACGCGGTCGAATATTTCGTTTCCTATTACGACTATTACCAGCCGGAGGCCTATGTTCCGAGCTCCGACACCTACATCGAGAAGGACGCCTCGGTAAACGAGCATATCGACCAGATGCGCCTTTCGGCGACCAAGGCGATCCTGGAGCGCGAGGACGTGATTATTGTGGCGACGGTTTCGGCCATTTACGGCCTGGGCGATCCGGTTGCCTATCACGGCATGATTCTGCACGTCAAGAAGGGTGAGCAGATCAACCAGCGCGACATTCTCAAACGGTTGGCCGAGATGCAGTACATCCGCAACGAGCTGGAGCTTCGGCGCGGCACTTTTCGGGTGCGCGGAGACGTCATTGACATCTACCCGGCCGAGTCGGAACGATTGGCAATACGAATCGAACTGTTTGGTGACGAGATCGATGAATTGTCGAGGTTTGATCCGCTGACCGGGGCCGTCGAAGAGCGGGTGACGCGGGTCACGGTCTATCCGAAGAGTCATTACGTGACCAAGAAGGAGACGATTCTGTCGATTCTGGATCAGATCAGGGACGATTTGAGGAACCGGCTTCGGCAACTCCGCGAGGCGGAAAGGCTGGTTGAGGCGCAGCGACTTGAGCAGCGGACCCTTTACGATCTCGAGATGATGCAGGAGTTGGGATACTGCAACGGCATCGAAAACTATTCGCGTTATCTGTCCGGCAGGGAAGCCGGGCAGCCGCCGCCCACTCTCATGGATTACCTGCCTCGAAACGCGATTGTCTTCATCGATGAAAGCCACGCGACCGTTCCCCAGATCGGAGCCATGTACCGGGGGGACCGCTCAAGGAAGGAGAACCTCGTGGAATACGGGTTCAGACTGCCGGCCGCTCTGGACAATCGTCCGCTCAGGTTTGACGAGTTCGAGTCCATGCTTCCCCAGGTCGTATTCGTGTCGGCGACACCGGGAGACTACGAGGCGGCCAGGACATCGGAAATCATTGAGCAGGTGGTGCGGCCGACCGGATTGCTGGATCCTCAGGTCGAGATACGCCCCGTCGAATTCCAGGTTGATGACCTCCTGTCGGAAATCAATGCAAGGGTCGAGAGCGGAGATCGCGTACTGGTCACCACGCTGACAAAGCGCATGGCCGAGGATCTGACCGAGTACTTTCATGAGCACGGCGTGAAGGTTCGATACCTCCATTCGGATATTGATACCGTGGAGCGGGTTGAAATAATCCGGGATCTTCGAAAAGGTGTTTTCGATGTGCTGGTCGGCATCAACCTGCTGCGCGAAGGCCTGGACATTCCGGAAGTGTCGTTGGTGGCGATACTCGACGCCGACAAGGAAGGCTTTCTGCGCTCAACGCGCTCTCTGATCCAGACTATCGGGCGCGCAGCCAGGCATTTCGACGGCAAGGTGATTCTTTATGCGGATCGCGAGACCCATTCCATCCAAAGTGCTGTCGAAGAAACCAACCGAAGGATATTGAAGCAGGAAAAATACAATCTCGTAAACAACATCACGCCCAAATCAATCGTCAAACCGGGCAAGGACATTATAGAGGGTGCAATAACGGCCGATGCCTCCCGCGCGAAATCGACGCTGGCGAGCAGTTCCCGGGACGGAATCGGCATGGACGAGGTCGCGAAGTCCCCGAAGGAGTTGGGACGGCTGCTGAAAAATCTCGAGAAGAAGATGTACGATCATGCAAAAAACCTCGAGTTTGAGTCGGCGGCAGCGATTCGTGACCGCATCAACAGCATCCGCACCCGGAGATTTATCGAGGAAGACCCCCGGTGAATCCGGCAGCCTGGGGAAAGACCGGTTGACCGTGCCGTCTGCCCGTCATCCGATCTTGATGCCTTCCGATTCAAGCAGGTCGACAAGCCGCAGCAATGGCAGGCCCATCAGCGTATTGGGATCATCGGATTTCACCCGTTTGAGAAGAGTGATGCCGGGCCCTTCGATTCTGACACTCCCGCAGGAATCATAAGGGCTTTCCCGGTCAACATACGACTCGATGATTTGCCGGCTCAACGGTCGGTAGACGATTTCACAGAGTTCATGGACCACCTGACAGCGTCCGGTCCGGGTATTGAGCAATGCAAGGCCGGTATGCAGCAGGACGACCGAACCGGAGGCCCGGGCCAGCTGTCTGATCGCCTCTGCCCGATTTGCCGGCTTGCCGAATATTTCACCCCCACATTCCGCCACCTGGTCCGAGCCGATGACAAGGCTGTCGGCATGATGGGAAAGTGCCTCGGCTTTCTGTCTTGAAAGGCGTTGGACGAGATCCCAGGCCGGTTCCCCGTCGCGAGGTGTCTCGTCGATGGACGGGGCATGCCATTCGATATCGAAACCTGCCTTTTTCAGGATTTCCCGTCGATAGGGAGACGATGAAGCGAGTATGATCCGGCGAGAAATCAAGGCTTGAATTCGGTCTGTCTGGCAGCGAGGCCGTTCCGGCCCGGGATCGGGACCATGGGATGCCGGGTATTCTTTGGTGGAGTCATCCTTGTGTTGAAAACAGACGGGATTGCCCCCATCTGATAATTTGTCGATAATATATCATCCATTCTGCTTTGCAGCCCGACCGGAAGGGTCCGGGCAGGCATGGGTCCAGAGACCCTTTCTCCCCGGAGCCGCCCGACCCATGTCGGCTGTCACGAGGCGGGTCAGGGTGATTCGTAGTATAATATTCAAGGTTTTGAGCGATTCTCGGAGGAAGTGATTCGATGTCCGTTACCTTGACATCCGCAGCCGCCAACCGGATCAGCAGCCATCTGCGTTCCCGGGGGCATGGCGAGGGGCTGAGAGTGTCTGTGAAGAAGTCGGGATGCTCCGGATACGCCTACGAGTTGGACTATGCCGACGAGATCGGCACATCCGATTGCGTATTTGAAAGTCATGGCGTGAAGGTGATCGTCCAGACAGACCACCTGACGTTTGTCGATGGCATGGAACTCGACTATGTCGAGGACGGGTTGTCATCGGCCTTCCACTTCAGGAATCCAAATGTCACGGAGCAGTGTGGCTGCGGGGAAAGCTTTACTGTCAACTGACCTCCCTCCTTCGGCTTGAACGTTTTCAATTGACCGCTCTTAGGATCCGCCAGGCGGACCTTGGCCCGACTCGGCCATGGCTTGTCGCGGCGAACCGGTGACGGTGGTTTTTCATGGTTTCAGTGAGTGTCGACATGCCCGTCTCGGTGCCCGAGACGCAGCCTTCAGCAGCGGTCGTGACTCTGGGCTGCAAGGTTAACGCGTTCGAATCGGAGCATATCGCATCCGGGTTGTTGGGCCGGGGCTACCGACAGGCGAGCCCGGACGGCCCTGCGGATCTTTATGTCATCAATACCTGCACCGTGACCGCCGAGGCCGATCGCCAGGCCCGCCAGTTGATTCGCCGCGCCATTCGGGCCAACCCGGATGCACGGATCGTGGTGACGGGATGCTATGCGCAGATCGATCCCGAGGCCTGCGCCCGCATCCCCGGCGTCGATCTGGTCGTGGGGAACAGCCGGAAGCTCAGGATTCCGGAACTCGTCGAGAGCCTGAGCGAGGAGGATGACCTCCCTCGGATTCTGCTTCCCGATCTCGAGACCGAAATCAGTTTGCCTGAACAATTGCTGGAAGGATACGAAGGGAAAACCCGGGCTTTCGTGCAAATCCAGCAGGGTTGCGACCAGGGATGCACGTTTTGCATCATCCACACGGCTCGAGGCCCAAACAGGTCGTTTTCACCGGGCATGATACGGCGGCAGTGTGAGCGCCTGGTCCACAATGGCTATGGGGAGATCGTGCTTTGCGGTGTGGATATCGGTTCTTACGGCAGCGACCTGACCGATTCGCATTGCGGCCTGAGCGATCTTATCAGCCTGATCTCGACAATCGAAGGTGATTTTCGCATACGTCTGAGTTCGATCGACCCGGCACATGTCACCGACAGCCTGATCGATCTGATGGCGGCTGACGAAAGAATCTGCCGACAGCTGCATCTGTCCATGCAAAGCGGCAATACCCTGATCCTCAAACGGATGAAGCGAAGGGCCACCCGAGAGAAGCTGTACGAACGTGTCCGGGCCTTGCGAGAGCGGCTGCCGGATATCGTTCTCAGTGCGGACATTCTGGTGGGATTTCCGACGGAAAGCGATACGCATTTTATGGAGACGATACGGGCGATCGACGAGCTGGAAATCGCGTATCCGCATGTGTTCAGCTATTCCCCCCGAACCGGAACGCCGGCATCCAGAATTCCTTCGCAGTTGTCGTCCGAGACCAAGAAGCAACGGGCGAAAACTGCACGGGATGCCGGTGCCCTCGTCTGGAGGCGGGTTGCCCGCCGACAGCTCGGCAGGATCGAGCGAATACTGGTCGAAAGCCGGGATGGGGACAGCCGACCCGGGCGGCTCTCGGGCAGGATGTCGAATTATTTCCCGGTCCTGTTCGAAGGCGATGCGGAACCGGGAGCATGGCAGAAAGTCAGGATTTCCGGAATCCGCGACAGTCACCTTGAAGCGGTGGCGGTCTAGGGCCGCAGCCTGCCGGTAAATGATGCGGTCACATCACTTCGGGGCATTGGATTCGTGTCACGATTCTTTCCGCCCCGCCGGGCGGGGCGGGCCGTCTGTTCGAATATATACCGTTTGGAATACGGGCAACGGAGTCGTTATACTATCGGTTTGCCAACAATCGGCGCAATGTTCGCTATCATAGGGCGTTTTTCCTTCCAGAGGGTTTTCAGTTGATACTTACCGGAGCTGATATTGTTGTAAATTGTCTCAAGGACGAAGGGGTCGAATACATTTTCGGCTATCCTGGCGGCGCGGCATTGCACATTTATGATGCGATTTACAACCAGGATGCGGTAAAGCATATCCTGGTCAGACATGAACAGGGTGCCGCGCATGCGGCCGACGGGTATGCCCGGGCCACGGGAAAGCCCGGGGTCGTGCTGGTGACATCCGGACCCGGGGTTACCAACACGGTAACCGGACTGGCCACGGCACACATGGATTCAATCCCGATGGTGGTGATTACCGGCCAGGTTCCGTCCGGGCTTATCGGAGACGACGCATTCCAGGAGGTTGACACCGTGGGCGTGACACGTCCTTGCGTCAAGCACAATTTCCTGATCAAGGATGTCAACAAGATTGCCGAGACGATGAAAAAGGCGTTTTACATCGCCTCGTCCGGCAGGCCCGGTCCGGTGGTGGTGGATATTCCCAAGGACATCACTGCCCAGAAGGCGGAATATCATTATCCCGAAGCTGTCAGGATGCGTTCCTACCAGCCTCGCACCAAGGGCCATGTCAAGATGATCAAAAAAGGTGCGGATCTGCTGCTTGCGGCGAAAAGGCCGATCATCTATACCGGTGGCGGAGCGGTTCTGGCTGATGCGGAGGAGTCCCTGACAAAGCTGGTGGACATTTTGGGATACCCGTCGACCAGTACCTTGATGGGACTTGGCGCCATCCCCGCGACAAATCCCAATTTTCTGGGAATGCTCGGCATGCATGGAACCTACGAATCGAACATGGCCATGCACCAGTGTGACGTGATGCTGGCTGTTGGTGCCCGGTTTGATGACAGGGTGACCGGCGACCTTTCCAAGTTTTCCCCGGATGCACGCATTATCCACATCGACATCGATCCGTCGTCGATTGGAAAGAATGTTCGGGTGGAAGTACCGATCGTCGGCGATTGCAAGTCAGTTCTGGAAGAAATGGTAAGGATGCTGGACGGGCGTACCGGGGAGATTGATCGTCCGGCTATTGATCAGTGGTGGCAGTCCATCAAGAAGTGGAAATCGGTCGACTCTCTCGCATACGACATGAGCGATACCGTCATCAAGCCGCAATATGTTCTCCAGAAACTGTTCGAAATCACCCGGGGGGAGGCCTATGTCACATCCGACGTGGGCCAGCACCAGATGTGGGCTGCCCAGTATTACGGTTTTGAAAAGCCGAGGCGCTGGATCAACTCCGGAGGCCTTGGAACCATGGGCTTCGGGCTGCCGGCTGCAATGGGTGTCCAGTTGGCCTTTCCGGACGAACTCGTGGTTTGCGTCACCGGCGACGCCAGCATCCAGATGTGCCTGCAGGAATTGTCGACCTGCCTTCAGTACAACCTGCCTGTCAAGATTGTCAATCTCAACAACCAGTACATGGGCATGGTGAGACAGTGGCAGGAGTTTTTCTACGACCGTCGCTACTCGCATTCCTACATGGACGCATTGCCCGACTTTGTCAAGCTGTCGGAAAGCTATGGACATGTGGGGCTGCGGATTGAAGATCCGAAGGATGTGGAGGATGCAATCAAGGAGGCGGTCAACATGAAGGACAGGCTGGTATTTCTCGACGTGATCACCGATCCCACCGAGAATGTCTACCCGATGATCGCGGCCGGCAAGGGTCACAATGAAATTCAGCTCAAGCCCAGTGACGATATTCTGGAAGAGAGGGAACTTGCCTGATGAAAAGAGTCATCTCATTGCTTCTTGAGCACGAGCCCGGTGCTCTTGCGCGGGTGGCGGGACTGTTTACCGCGCGTGGATACAACATCGAATCGTTGACCGTGGCGCCGACGGAAGATCCGTCCCTGGCCCGAATGACCATTGTCACCCGGGGAACCGATGCGATCATCGAACAGATCACCAAGCAGCTCAACAAGCTGGTGGACGTGGTCAAGTTGCGTGACCTGACCGAGGGGCGCTATCTCGGGAGGGAACTGATGCTGGTCAAGGTGGTCGCCAATACCGCAGATCAGCGAAACGACATGCAAAGGCTTGTCGATATCTTCCGCGGCCGGGTCATCGATGTCACGGATTCGACTTACACGCTTGAGATGACGGGCAATTCGGAGAAAGTCGATGCATTCCTCGAGGCGCTGGCCCAGGTCGAACTCATTGAAGTCGTTCGCTCCGGCATCCTGGGAATCGGCCGGGGAAAACAGACCTTGAAGGCGTAGCGCCCGGGTATCGGTACTGGAACGGAGGTCCGGCAGCGATCTCCATGTGCGGGCTCGGGCCGGAATTTAATTTGCATATTCAATTGGGAGAAACCAGTTCATGAAAGTTTATTACGATAGCGATGCGGATCTCGGGAAGATTCTGGATAAGAGGATCGCAGTCATCGGATACGGCTCCCAGGGCCATGCACACGCCAATAACCTGAAGGATGTCGGGGCGGATGTCGTGGTAGGCCTTCGGGAGGGATCGTCCTCAAGGGCCAAGGCCGAACAGGCGGGCCTGTCCGTGGCAGACATCAGGGAGGCCGTGGCCGAATCGGATATCGTGATGATGCTCTGTCCCGATGAACTGATGGGAGGGATCTACGGCGAAATCGAAAGCTCCTTCAAGCAAGGTGCGACGCTGGCCTTTGCGCACGGCTTCAACATTCACTTCGGATACATCCAGCCTCGGGCGGATATTGATGTCGTCATGATTGCGCCGAAAGGGCCCGGCCATCTGGTCAGGTCGACATTTGAAAAGGGTGCAGGGGTACCGTGCCTGATCGCCATTCATCAGGATGCCACCGGCAAGGCCCATGACACTGCGCTCGCTTATGCGGCAGGAATCGGAGGAGGTCGGGCCGGAATCATCGAAACCACATTCAGGGAAGAAACCGAGACCGATCTGTTCGGCGAGCAGGCGGTACTTTGCGGAGGTGCGACTTCGCTGGTCCAGGCCGGTTTTGAAACCCTGGTCGAGGCCGGGTACGCGCCCGAGATGGCCTATTTCGAATGTCTTCATGAACTCAAGCTGATTGTTGATCTGATGTATGAAGGCGGCATAGCCGACATGCGCTATTCCATTTCAAATACCGCCGAATTCGGCGATCTGACGCGCGGCCCCCGGATTGTCAACGAACAGACCAAGGCGGAAATGAAAAAAATTCTCACAGAGATTCAGTCCGGCGAGTTCGCGCGCGAGTGGATGGACGAAAATGCGCAGGGTGGAAAGCGATTTCCTGAACTGCGCAACAGGGGGCGACAGCACCCCATCGAAGAGGTGGGCGAAAAGTTGCGATCGATGATGTCGTGGATCAGCGACAACAAGGTCATCGACAAGGCGAAAAACTGATTTCAGGAACATCTCGAGTCGAGACCGGTCCGCTGAATGAGATTCCTCGGATCGGCAACGGGCTGTTTCCCCGATCCCCGCCAACAATCACTCAAGCCCGATGAGGCAGCGAAGCTATCCCGTGCTCGCCAAAGAGGGGAGGGTTCATCTGGTTGTGGCGTCGCTCGCCAGCCTGCTGGCCACTTTTTATTGGGGACACGCTGCGT
>VYGS01000036.1:12980-23181 GCA_009841725.1 Gammaproteobacteria bacterium | reverse complement strand
CATTTCGGCAGCACGATGAAGATCGTCGACCACCCCACCATCGAGGACATCTTCAAGGCCACGGAAACCGGGGTGACGGAATTTTCGGTCGTGCCGGTCGAAAACTCGACCGAAGGCGGGGTCACCGGGACGCTGGACCGGTTGTGCACCACGACCCTGACGGCCTGCGGGGAAATCAACCTTGAAATTCACCATTGCCTTCTTGGCAATGCGACGTCTCCCGAAGAGGTCCGGACCATCTATGCGCATACGCAGTCGCTGGGGCAGTGCCGGGAATGGATCGAGAAGCATTGCAGTCACGCCGAGCGGATTCCGGTCGGAAGCAATGCGGATGCCGCCGCCAAGGCCGCCGGGGAGCCGGGCAGCGCCGCGATCGCCGGAGAGATTGCGGCGGATCGCTACGGACTGAATACGCTTGCGCGGAACATCGAGGACGAACCCGGCAACTCCACGCGCTTTCTGGTCCTGTCGAAACGCCCGACGCCGCCGAGCGGAAACGACAAGACCTCGCTGATCGTTTCGGCGGTCAACAAGCCCGGGGCGCTGGTCGAATTGCTGGTGCCGCTTCTTCGCGAGAATGTCGACATGACCCGGCTGGAATCGCGCCCCTCGAAGATCGGGCTTTGGGCCTATGTCTTTTTTATCGACATTGTCGGACACCAGGAAGAGGAGCATGTGGAAAAGGCCCTGGAGACGCTTCGGGCCGAAGCCGGGCTCTACAAGAATCTGGGTTCCTATCCGGCCGCCTTCTAGCTGCCCGAACATCCGAACCGGACCGCCATGAACGGGAGCGATTTCCACATCCGCAAACTGGTGATCGTCGGAGTGGGCCTGATCGGAGGCTCCCTGGCGCTGGCCCTGAAGCGCGCCGGCTCGGTCGGGCAGGTCGTCGGGGTCGGGCGCAGCCGAGCCAATCTGGACAAGGCGATCGAGGCCGGCGCCATCGATGCGGTGGCCGGCAACGTGCGGGATGCCGCTCAGGATGCGGACTTGGTGGTCCTGGCAACACCGGTCAACACGATCAACGAATATCTGGAGGAACTGGCCTGCGTGGCGGAAGAAGGCGCGGTCATTACCGATGTCGGCAGTGTCAAGGAGGACATCATGCATGCGGCAAGGCGCGCCCTCGGTAAGAACTATTCGCGATTCGTGCCCGGCCATCCGGTGGCCGGGCGCGAGAAATCGGGAATCGATGCCGCAACCGGCGAATTGTTCCGCAACCACAAGGTGGTCCTGACCCCGGAATCGGAAACCGACGCGTCGGCGCTTTCGCGTATCCGGGCCATGTGGGAGACGACCGGTGCGTCGATCGTTCTGATGGACCGGCGGGAGCACGATGCGGTCCTGTCTCTGACCAGCCATCTTCCCCATATCCTCGCCTATGTCATGATGGACTGTCTGGCGGGCGCCGACAATGCGGAGCGGTGCTATGAAATGACCGCCGGCGGGTTTTACGACTTCACGAGGACCGCATCGAGCGATCCGGAGATGTGGCGCGACATCTCCATGATGAACCGGGAGCGGCTGTTGCTGGACATCGGCAGATATCAGGCCCGGCTCGAAGAGATCGCCGCGATGATCCGAAATGGAGAGGAAGATCGTCTCGAGAAGGTCTTTGCAGACGCGCGGGAGGCAAGGTCGTACGTGACTGAAAGAAGAATCCCCGCCTCCTGACAACTTGATGCCTTGTCGACGTTCGCTCAAGCCGGTTCATGAGTGACATGCATTTCACCGTCCTGCCTTCGCGTGGCCTGTCCGGCCGGCTTCGGGTCGCCAGCGACAAGTCCATTTCCCACCGTTCCGTGATACTGGGTGCGATTGCGGACGGCACGACCCGGATCGAAAACCTGCTCGAAGGCGAAGATGTTCTGGCTACTGTCGACGCATTTCGCAAAATGGGGGTCGAGATCGACCGGGACGACCGGGAAGGCCAGCCGGCCTACACGGTCAACGGAGTCGGGATGGACGGCCTGCGCCCCCCGGACGGGCCGCTCGATCTCGGCAATTCCGGAACGGCCTTCAGGCTGATCGCCGGGCTGATGTCGGCCCAGCCCTTTGCATCGACCCTGGTCGGCGACGAATCCCTGTCGAAGCGCCCGATGTCACGGATCATCGAGCCGCTTGCCAAGATGGGGGCACGGATCGATTCGTCCGACGGGAGGCCGCCGCTTCGCATTGCAGCCGCTGACGGTCTTTGCGGAATCCGGTACCGCCTTCCGGTGGCCTCGGCACAGGTCAAGTCGGCCATTCTGCTCGCGGCCCTGAAGGCAGACGGGGAGACCGTGGTCGTCGAGCCCCGGGCCACCCGTGATCATACGGAAACCCTGCTTGCGGGCTTCGGATACCCGGTTTCGGTGTCGGGGCCGGAAATCCGCCTGGAGGGCGGGCATTCCCTGACTGCCGCCCGTGTGGAGGTGCCGGCCGATCTGTCGTCCGCGGCGTTTTTCATCGTTGCGGCGCTGATTGCTCCGGACAGCCGATTGCGGCTCGACAGCGTGGGCATCAACCCCCGCCGGACCGGCATCCTGGACATCCTCGAGCGCATGGGTGCGGACATCCGTCTGGAGAACAGGCGGTGGCAGGGCGGCGAGGCGGTCGCCGATCTCGTCGTGTCGAGTTCGGAACTCGCCGGATGCGACATTTCCGGGGCCGATGTGGCCCTTGCGATCGACGAGATTCCGGTCATCTCCGTGGCGGCGGCAGCGGCCAAGGGCGAGACGGTGATCCACGGCGCCGAAGAGCTTCGGGTCAAGGAAAGCGACCGGATCAGCACGGTGGCACAAGGGCTGGAACGGCTGGGTATCGGGGTTCGGGAGCGGCCGGACGGCATGACGATCCGGGGCGGACGGTTCCATCCGGGCGAGATCGACAGCCACGGCGATCACCGTATCGCCATGGCGTTCTCCGTGGCGGCGCTGGTTGCCGGCGGGCCGGTGCGGATCCGAAATTGCCGGAACGTGGCGACATCGTTTCCGAACTTCACCGACCTTGCAGCGGAGACGGGCATGCGGATTTCAGTTGATGACGGGGGTGCGGGCGGTGCAGGTTCCGGTTCTCGCGATTGACGGCCCGAGCGGCTCCGGCAAGGGGACGGTGTCGACCACCGTGGCCCGCAAGCTCGGCTGGCACTATCTCGACAGCGGCGCCATTTACCGCGTGCTGGCCCACCTGGCGCTTACGAGAAATGTCGGGACGGACGACGTGCCCGGCCTGGTCGCCCTGACCCGGCAGCTTGATATCGATTTCACGGAGGACGGAGTGCGGCTGAACGGGGAGCTCGTCGGTGACGTGATACGGACCGAGGAGGCCGGAGTCCGGGCCTCCCACGTCTCCCGCATTCCGGAGGTGAGGCGCTCGCTGCTCGCCTGGCAGAGGAGCCGGGCACGGCCGCCCGGACTGGTCAGTGACGGGAGGGACATGGGCAGCGTGGTTTTTCCGGATGCGTTTTGCAAGATTTTTCTCACGGCAAGCAGTGAAAAAAGTGCTGAGCGTCGATATAACCAGTTGAGAGAAAAAGGTTTCGATGTTAATATCGCGAAATTGCTTCGAGAGATCGCCGAACGTGACGAACGCGACGCGACGCGCAAGGTTTCTCCTCTCAAGCCGGCCGAGGACGCCGTCCTGATCGATACATCCGATATGGATGCCGACGAGGTGGTTTCGCGGGTGATGGAGGAAGTGAAAAAGCGTCTTTGAGAATGCTCGGGACCGTGATGCCGTTCATCTCGAAGCTCGATGGGGGATGTCTGGATATGCCACCGCCTGGCCGGAAAATCCGTGCGCCGGGCGGTCGTTTCGGGCATTCGGATTTTGACTGTAATCCCGATTTGGCGACACCGTCCACAGAAGAGAAGATGCGTTCCGGGCGGCTTGCGGATCGGGGGATAAACAACTTGTTCATATCATTCAGATGGAAAATTTTGAAACACTGCTGAAAGAGAGCATGGATGCCATCGAGATGAAGCCCGGTGAACTCATCATGGGCGACGTCACGGAGACCAACGATGACTATGTCATCATCAGTGTCGGTCTCAAGTCGGATGCCGAAGTTCCGGCAAACGAATTCAAGAATGCCTCCGGGGAATTGACCGTGGCGATCGGAGATCGTGTCGAAGTGGCGCTCGAGGCCGTCGAGGACGGCAATGGCAGTACTCGGGTTTCCAGGGAAAAGGCCGTACGGGTGCGGGCCTGGGCGGAAGTCACCGGGGCCTTCGAGGAGGACAAGATCGTGACCGGGATGATCACCGGCAAGGTCAAGGGCGGTTTCACCGTCGATCTGTACGGCCTGCGCGCGTTTCTTCCCGGCTCCCTGGTGGATATCCGCCCGATCAAGGATTCCGCCTACATCGAGGGGAGGGACCTCGAGTTCAAGGTCATCAAGCTGGACCAGTCCAAGAACAACATCGTGGTGTCGCGCCGCGCGATTGTCGAGAACGAACTGGTCGAGGAGCGCGACAAGCTGCTTGAAACTCTCCAGGAAGGCCAGATCATCAAGGGCATCGTCAAGAATCTGACGGATTACGGCGCCTTCGTGAATCTGGGCGGACTGGACGGATTGCTGCATATCACCGACATTGCCTGGAAGCGGGTCCGCCATCCGTCGGAAGTGCTGACGGTCGGCGATGAAATCGAGGTGCGGGTGCTGAAGTTCGACCGGAACGAGGGCCGCGTATCGCTCGGGCTCAAGCAGCTCGGGCAGGATCCGTGGCTGGATCTTGCGGATCGCCATCCCATCGGCAGCAAGATATTCGGCCGGGTCACGAACCTCACCGACTACGGAGCGTTCGTCGAGCTCGAGGAAGGCGTGGAAGGCCTGGTGCATCTGTCTGAAATGGACTGGACCAACAAGAACATTCATCCCGGAAGGGTTTGCCATATCGGCGATGAGGTCGAGGTCATGGTTCTGGATATCGATCCCGAGCGGCGGCGAATCTCTCTCGGCATGAAGCAATGCATCGCGAATCCCTGGGAAGAATTCGCGGCAATGCACAGGAAGGGGGACCGGATCACCGGCAAGATCCGGTCGATCACGGATTTCGGCGTGTTCATCGGTGTCGAAGGGGGTGTCGACGGACTGGTTCATCTCTCCGACCTGTCGTGGGACCGTCCGGGCGATCAGGTGGTGACCGAACTGAAAAAGGGTGATGAACTGACCGTGGTGGTGCTGTCGATCGATGCGGAAAGAGAGCGCATCGCGCTGGGTCTCAAGCAGGCCATGGAAGATCCGTTCCTGATGTATGTCTCGGACAATCCGAAGGGCAGCGTGATCAAGGGCACCGTCAGCGAGATCAAGGATCGGGGCGCGGTCATCGAACTGGCTCCGAATGTCGAGGGCTATCTCAGGATCTCGGAAATCTCCCGCGATCGCGTCGACGACATCAACACCGTTCTGAAAACGGGTGACGAGATCGAGGCCAAGGTCGTCAGCGTCGAGCGCAAGGACCGGCGGGTCTCCCTGTCCATCAAGATGCTCGAGGTGGATCTTGAGGATGCCGTGAAGCAGGAGTACTCGAAAGAGTCCAATGTCGGCGCAACGCTTGGGGACAAGCTGAAGGAGCAGCTGGAGAGGCATTCAACATAAGGGGCGGTATTTCTTTTTTTCATTTTTCATTGGGAGCACGCGGTGGCAAACGAGAAGAGTCCGGTCACATTGACCAAATCAAAACTGATCGCATCCCTGCTGGAGCAGCAGTCCCATCTGACCGAATCCGATGTGGAGATGGCCGTGAACAGCGTTCTGGGCCGGATGGTCAGCGCTCTCTCCGAGGGAAGGCGGATTGAAATCAGGGGATTCGGGAGCATGTCCCTGCATCATCGCCCTCCCCGCATCAGCCGGAATCCCAAGACCGGGGAGCCGGTGTATGTTCCTGAGAAATACGTCCCCCATTTCAAGCCCGGAACCGAACTGCGAGAAAGAGTGAACGACAGAAGAACCGGGTAAGACCCCCGTGTCCAAGCTGTTTTATTCGCTGGCCGTGACCCTGATGGTTCTGGTCGGAATCACCTTTCCCTACATGAACAATCAGCAGCTTGAGATCCGCTATCTGGGCTTTTCCGGCGAAGTGAACCTGTCCGTTCTCCTGCTCATTGTCCTCGTCATCGGCGTAGTGGCCGGATTCGTCGGCAACCTCTGGGCGCTGTTCAGATGCCGGCGCAAGCTCGCCCGGTCGAGACGGGAGGCAAGAAGCCCGGTTCCAAGTAGCCGGTTGTAGGAGCCGGCGTCTGCATTCGCATCCGATTTGGGGCGTTCCGGCCCAATCGCTGCGGGCTTGATCGGGAGCGCTGATTTGGGCAATCCGAATTTGATTCTTGTCCGGTTCCACGAATAGAGATCCCCCTTTTATCCAACACTATTTGAAGAGAGTGGCATGGCGAAAATTCTGATTGACAAGATTAGGCAATTGAATGAGCAAATGAGCATCAATCGTAAAGAACGCCGTTTTCAAAAGAAAATCAAGAAATATGACAAAGACTCTCAAGTAACTATGTTGGCCGTGAAGGATTTCACGATGGTCTCCCCTGATCGACTGTATTCGCTAATTGAGGCTGTGCGGTATGTGAATCGTCACAATATCGAGGGAGCGATGGTCGAATGTGGTGTATGGCGGGGCGGGGCAGTGATGGCGGCCATTTTGACCTGCAAACAAAACGGAGTATCAGATCGTGAGTTTTTTCTATACGATACATTTTCGGGAATGACTAAGCCAACCGAGACAGACAAGGCGCTTAAAGGGGCAGCTAACCCACTTGAGATATTTGACATGAGGAAAACTGGCGAAGATTCTTCGGATTGGTGCCTGGCTGGTTTGGATGAAGTCAAGGTTAACTTGGCAGCAACAAGCTACGACAGCAATAAAATTTATTATATTCAGGGTAAGGTTGAAGAGACGATTCCAGGAGAACTGCCCTCAAAAATATCAATTCTACGCTTGGATACGGATTGGTATGAATCAACCAAGCACGAAATGACGCACCTGTTTCCCCGACTGAGTCCTAAAGGGGTGTTGATCATTGATGACTATAACACTTGGTCAGGATCGAGGCAGGCTGTTGATGAGTATTTCTCTTCTGAAAATATCTCGATGTTTCTCATGACCCTCGGAGATTCAGCAATCGGCGTTAAGCCTTGAATTTCCGTGCATTTGGGGTAAGTCATGCCTCATCAAGACGGCAATACGCCCAGCAGGACTCTTTTCCACCAACTACACCGCCCGGTGAGATGTTGCTGGTCGTGTTCCGGTCTGGATAAAGTTGCCTTCCGGTCAGGTATAATTCATCTTTCGGGAATCCTTCGCAGAAACAGGCAGGCTCAATGGATCCGGTATGGCTATTGCTGTTGCTTCCTCTTGCCGCGACAAGCGGATGGTTTGTTGCGGCCTATGAGCGGTCGTCGCGTCGACCAAAAGCCCAGGTTCCCGATACATTCTTCAAGGGTCTGAACTGCCTCTTGAACGATCAGCCGGATGAGGCCCTCAAGATTTTTCTGGATGCCGTCGAACTCGACAGCGACACGGTCGAGATGCACATGGCACTGGGAAACATGTTCCGGCAACGGGGAGAGGTCGACCGGGCTACCCGGATCCACGAGAATCTCGTCTCCCGTACCGACATCGACAACGAGTTTCGAAGCCAGGCCCTGTTTGAACTGGCCCAGGACTATTTTCGGGCAGGATTGTACGACCGCGCCGAGAATCTGCTTCAGGAACTGCGCAAGATCAAGGAGTTCATGGCGCGGGCGGACCGGTTGCTCTTGCAGATTTACGATCAGGAGCGTGAATGGGAGAAGGCGATCGAGGTTTCCGTCGAGCTGAACAGGTATTCCGAATCGGACTATGCACACACTATTTCCCACCTGTACTGCGAAGTGGCCGAAAGCAACATCCGAAGCGGGAACTATCCGGAGGCCGAATCGAACATCGCCCTCGCATTCAAGTACGACCAGAAATGCATCAGGGCGGTGCTGCAATCGGGCCGTCTTGCGGCCATGCGCGGGAATCACACCAACGCCATTGCCATCTGGCGCAGCCTGGAATACCTGGCCCCGGACTATCTCGGCGAGGTCGTCAGCCACATCGCGAACAGCTACAAGGTGCTGGGTGACAACGTATCCCTGCGCCAGTTTCTGGAGTCCGCGATCGAGAAAAACGCGGACTCCAAGATCATCGACACTCTGGTTGAGTTGACCCGGGAAGAACGGGGAGACGAGGCCGGCAGGGTTCAATTGCTTGAATTGGTCCGGAAACACCCGACGCTCGAAGGCGTTCTGCAGGTCATCGCCAGCGACGGCAGGGCCGCCGGCACGAGCGGCCAGGAAAAGGATTACCGGCTTCTGGCCGGACTGATCAGCCGCGTTGTCGAAACGGGGCGGCAATACAACTGCAGAAACTGCGGATTCCAGAGCAATTCCCTGCACTGGCAATGCCCGGGATGCAAGGCCTGGGGGGCGATGCAGAGATCGAGATTGCCCAAGATCAAGGAAGCCCAGCAAGGGCTGGGCTGATGGCCGAGTAGTCTTGCCCGGTCCGGATCACAATCGAATTCATCATTCATGAAAACGACCATAATCGGGACGGGTTATGTGGGCCTGGTCACTGGGGCTTGCTTTGCCGAGATGGGCAACGATGTCTTGTGCGTTGACAGGGACCGGAAGAAAATCGAGGGACTCAAGCGGGGCGTGATCCCGATTCACGAGCAGGGCCTCTCCGAGATGGTCCAGGACAATCTGGCGAGCGGTCGCCTTCGATTCACGACCGAAATCGCCGAGGGAGTCGAGCAGGGGCAGGTGATCTTCATTGCCGTCGGCACTCCGTCCGATGAAAACGGTGGGGCGAATTTGGCAAACGTGGATGAGGTCGCCCGATCGATCGGCGAATCGCTGGACGGATTCAGGGTCGTGGTGACCAAGTCGACCGTGCCGGTGGGTACGGCAAGACGTGTCGAGAGCGTTATACGGGATGCGGTGCGAGAACGAGGGGGAGAAGCCGATTTTGCGGTCGTCTCGAATCCCGAATTCCTGAAAGAGGGGGTCGCGGTCAAGGACTTCATGAAACCCGATCGGATCATTCTCGGCGGGGACGATTCCCGGGCCCTGAATCTCTTGCGGGAGCTTTACGCTCCCTTCAATCGAAATCATGATCGATTGATTGTCATGGACGTGGTCTCGGCTGAATTGACCAAATACGCGGCCAACTCGATGCTGGCGACAAAGATTTCATTCATGAATGAAATGTCCCGGATCGCGGAGCAGCTCGGTGCCGATATCGAATCGGTTCGGATCGGCATCGGTTCGGATCCGAGAATCGGTTATGACTTCATCTACGCAGGATGCGGATTCGGCGGTTCGTGCCTGCCCAAGGACATCCGGGCGTTGGTTCAGACTGCCGCGTCCACCGGATACCGGGCCCGGGTGCTGGAGGCGGTGGATGCGGTCAACCGCGAGCAGAAGCGGGTCCTGGCGGACCGGATCACGGAACGTTTCGGATCCGATCTGTCCGGCAGGACATTTGCGCTTTGGGGCCTAGCGTTCAAGCCGGATACGGACGATATCCGCGAGGCCCCGAGCCGGGTCATCATGGAAGCCCTGTGGGAGTACGGTGCCACGGTCAGGGCGTATGATCCGGTTGCGGTAGAAGCGGTGAGAAAGGCCTATGGCGAACGTCCCGACCTGCTCTTGTACAGCGAGGATCCGTACGAGGCTCTGGAAGGAGCGGATTGCCTGATCATCGCGACTGAGTGGAAAGTGTTTCGCGGGATTGATCTCGCCAGAGTGCGGGATACCCTGTCGGGCAATCTCGTTGTCGACGGTCGAAACATGTTTTCTCCGGAGGCGGTCACGGAAGCGGGTCTTGAATACTATGGTGTCGGTCGGGGGCAAACTGTCTAGGCGGAGGTAAAGTATCTCCTGTCAGGTTGAGAAATCGCTTGATCGGAGGATTCTGCAAGTCTCTCTTATGCTTTTCTAATGGAATACTATTACATTGCCCCACCTCTTCCGACTGTTGCACGATGGTGCACCATGCGTCGGAAATATCCGGGATACTCTACGTTGAGAGCTTTAGAGTATGAACGACTGGAAACGGCTAATATCTTTGGTCATGTGCTTGATGTGGGCGGGGGTGAGCAGTCAAACACCAATATGTTTTTGTCCAAAGCTGACAGAGTCGATTCAATCAATATTTCACCTGACATGAAGCCGACATAC
>VYGS01000036.1:8993-12970 GCA_009841725.1 Gammaproteobacteria bacterium | reverse complement strand
ATTTCCGGTAGAGAGTGGCATTTACGATGTTGTGGTATGTCTCAATACTCTCGAACACATCTTTGATGCAACGTCCATGTTGCTTGAAATCCGTCGAGTATTGAAGACAGGTGGAATCTTATATATTACTGTGCCGTTTATGTTTCGGATTCACGCAAGCCCCGACGATTACTTTCGCGCCACACCAAGCTGGTGGGAAGAAACATTGAATTCGGTGGGATTCTCCCGTGTTGAGTTGTCACCGTTAGTATGGGGACGCCACACAACTGCTGCAGAAATATGCAACTTTTCTGGCTTTCTTCCAAAAGTTGTAATTAAAGAATGGGCTTATTTCAAGGATATTTTGTATTCTCGCCTGATGTTTCGTGGTGTTGATGACTATGATGGTCCAAGAGGAGAGCGGATTTGTGCTGTCTCATTAGGGTGGTTCATTTCCTCTACCAAATGAGTAAGGGTACCTCCGATCAGCAATTCCCGGGAGCGTCTGTCGCATATGGCGACAGCGGCTCTGGATGGCTTGGACCAGCGATCGCATGTCACTCCTTTTATCTCGCTTCGGATTCTGTGCTCTAGGTTCTGGAGCAGCGCTGGAAGTCTCGTCACCCTTGGACATCTGTGATTACTCGCCGGGTAAAGCGCTGGCCGAAAAAATCGCACTCTTGATGTTCGATCCTCGTATCTATCGAAAGCCCTGCGTACGAATGTACGCCCATCTTTTGTTAATTTCGCTGTTTGCTAGCTTGTCTGGGCCAGCAGGTAGATAGAGAAACATGCCGACGTTCCGAAACAGCAATTTTTGACAAATAACGCACTCCCATACGTAGTTGACTTAGAAATCGACGGATACGGTGTAAACTAGTGGAGCGAAGCTCCAGATTTTGTTCCTGACGCGGGGTAGTTAAGATTGGTGGCAGCATGCCATAGGCTTTGCACTGATCCATTTGAATTGCGAGTGCGGGAATTGCCTGCCATGTCTTCATCTCGTAGGCAGCACATATGACCGCATCTGCTAAACCAGGTCGTGCAACTGCGCGTAGAAGTAGCTTTCGGGCACCGGATGGCCAAAGAACATATGCGGCTGCACCGGTTCGGTCTTGGTAGAGGCGTCGTAATGGTAGATTCGGATGATGATGTCCGATCAGCTTCTTACGGTTTCGCACTTCGAGGGTGACATGATCCAGATCAGATTCTTGTTCAAGCTTATCAAGAAGCAGCGGGGCATCAGTGGCGAGCATCGCATCATCTTCGATAATCAGATGAGGGATGCCTGAATTATCGACTCTTTTCCATGCCTTGCAATGGGATTCCAATATTGCTATTTCCGCAACTTTCATGGGCCGTTCCCAACGTTGCCAGTGCTCATGATCAGATGGTCGACTCAATGTGTGCGGTGTAACTGCCTCTAACCGTTCCCAGTCGAGTCCAAGCTTCTCCATCTGTGTGCGCTGAAAAGACATCCGGGTGGTCTCTATGGCAAGGTTGATGATGATCACTCGCATGTTTTCTACCGAGATGAGTAGTCAAGATCCGAGATTTCCTGAAAACAGTTCCAGATACTGGTTGACGATTCGTTCTTTGCTAAATCTATCCTTAAGATCTCGATGTCCGCCGTCGACCACTTTATGAGAAAGGGGTGTATGTTTTAGAAGGTTAATCGCGTTGATAAACCCATCCAAATCATCAATGTCGACTAGCAGTCCGTTTGACTCGTTAGTCATATACCAAGAAGGCCCCTCGCTTCTAGTGGCGACGACGGGCACGTTGGCACGCCATGCCTCAAGGACTACGTTGCCTAACGGTTCGTGACGCGAAGGCATTGCAAAAACATCAGTAGCTGCAATGTAGTGGATGGGCTGTCGCACCCACCCTGTAAATCGCACACGATCTGTGATGCCTAAATCTTCGGCAAGATGTTCCAGGGCTTTTCGCTCGTTTCCGTCGCCAATGAGCCAAAGCCACGCATCCGGGATGTTTGCAACTGTGCGTACGAGCAAATCAAACCCCTTTCTCGGAACGAACCGTCCCGCGCCTGAAATCAGAAATACATTATCAGGCGTATCCAACTCACTACGCTTTACGGGATGAGGCAGAATGTCGGGCGGAAAATTGGTTATCGTCTGCACGGATTTGTCCCAACCCAAAGATTTACAGTGACTGCTGATACCGGGCAGATTCCCGACCAGAACATCACACAAAGAAAAATGCTTCAGGTTTGCGGGAAAATCTCCGAGTCTGGTCAGTTTTACGGCGTCGGACCAATTCGGAATTGCCCGCGCAGCTCTTGGCATCCAGGCCATTATGGCATCCGGATGCCATTCTCGAACCAAACGGTAGAGCTTCCAGTCCAGCATCAGGCTGTATAACGAGAGGCGACGATAATGATTCTCAATTATTTCGCCAAGATCCTCGATTTCATCACGCCACTTGCGATGAGGTCGAATCACAAAACGCTGTTCAACATTTCGTTCTCCAAGTGCTTGGGCCAAGCTGACAAAAAACCGTTCCGCACCTCCATCCTTGCCAAAGTGAATATGCAACACTTTGATGGGCATCGTATTTATCGCCATCGTATGGCCCTATGCCAGTGCAGCAATGTTGTATAGCGAATCTGGTAAAGCAGATTACGAATTCCCCGAATCATTCTTTCGGTGAGTTGGGTCGGTTTTGCAGCACGACGCTCCTCTCCGATGGTACCGGTCACTGTTTGTTGGTTTCCTATCGTTATAGGAGGTGGCAACACCAACGCTACTCTCAGCCCGGTTTCCCAAAAAAACTTTTGATCTTCATCGACTGGACGAAAAAAAGGTATTGAACAGTCGAGAAGTCTCTGGGCGGCAGATTTTCTGAGACCGTATCCAATGAGGCAGGTTGGCACCCGGTAGGGCATCGCGATAACGTGATTTGCCCCCAGAGGGCGGCGAGTAATGATTTTTGGATTGGCGTTCAGACTGAAGAGTTTTACCATGTCCCAGCCACTCAGATCTTCCGACAGAAGTTCCATCACAATTCCCAGGTTGTCGGATGCCCGAAAGTCATCCTCAAATATGAAACCACCCTTAAACTCTCCTTGTGCGATTTTTTTCCAGGCTTCGACATGACTGAGATAGCATCCAATCTCCGATGCCACAAGAGAGCTTCGTGCGTGATGTCTATTGGCCTTTGCATCGTATACATTTTCGATTTCCTTTTCCGACAACATCTTGCCGTTTATAGCGTTGATTCGTTCGAACGGGATGCTCAAACCGATGAACTGCGCTTTGCTATTGCGAAGCCGCTCGGTGTTTGCGGCCAGGTTAAGAAGATAGGCTGGCCACATATCTATCGATGCTTGTTGCGATAGAGGGTCGTAATACGTTTGAGGTTGGCTTGGCAGAGACGAAAGCCGTGATCATGTAGCATTAGATTTGTTTCAACGAATGTATGCGTTCTGTCTTTACCCCGTTCGAATCCGCAATCTATCGCAACCCAATCAACCATACTCAGGGCTTGCGCAGCTCCTTCCAGAACCTCTGGTTCTGCCCCCTCAGCCTCAATTTTCAAAATGGTGGTCCCTGATACGCCAGACAGGTCCAATGCATCGTCCAGTGTTGTTGCCGGAACCATAGCCCGATGTACTTCGCCCTCAATTTCCAATATCGAGCTATCGGCCGATTCAGGTTTTGAAAAAAACGTGACGGTTGTCGTCTCATTCCATAATGCTAAACGGTGGGTTTTCTTTTTTCCATGGAAATTGTTTAAATCGCAGCATCGCGCTTCTAAAACTTCGGGTTCAAAGGCGACGTATCCGAGACCATTCTGACGAGCCCAAATTCCCAACTCACCAATATTTGCCCCGCAATCAATGAACACTCCCCCTGGCACGATTTCGAATGTGTCAAGATGATAATCCCGGACCAGATTGTTTATACGCGGCATTATGCCGCGTTTGAAAAAATTTCCACGTTCTAGACGGCAGAAATAAATTGATCATTCTCAAT
>VYGS01000036.1:0-8983 GCA_009841725.1 Gammaproteobacteria bacterium | reverse complement strand
CTACATCATCGGCGACCATCAAAGGAGACTCTTGTGCCATGGAAACATTGTGTTTTTTTCCACGTATCTTGTTCATCACATTCAAAACGCCGAGATAAAACTGATTTTTCATTGATAGAACTATGCAAAATTCTTAGACCAGCGATTTTTGACCACTGAACGAGAGATTTGAAAGGGATCGGAGCCAGAACCGCGGAGTATAATGGGTTCGCTTAAACGTATATCCAGAGTAGCACCCATGCCCTCTGCTCAAGCATATCAAGTATGCGCAAACCGTTTCAATACTCCCATGCTGCCAGTTCGCATCATCAACCTTGAAACCTCGACCGAGAGGCGTTTGCACATGCAGGAGCAAATGGCTGCCATGGGGCTGGATTACAGAATTGTTCCGGCAGTGAACGGCGGTCTCCTTTCCCAAGATGAAATTGACGAAATCTACCGCGCAAATGCCGTACTCTTACGTCGGGGAAGCCATCTTAGCCCAGGGGAAATTGGTTGTGCACTGAGTCATATTAGGCTTTACCGAGAAATTGTCGATAACAACATCAAGGCCATGGCGATTCTTGAGGACGATGCTCGGATAGACAAGATGATCTTATTGGCGATCGAACAATACCGCCACTTTCCAAAAGATTGGGACATCGTGTTCTTGGGCTATAGAATGCGTGCTACATCTCTGAATACGGTGCAGGAACTTCCTGGAAAGATCAGTCTGAAGCAGCCTAAGGGTTTCGGACATATCCGCCTGGCAATCGGCTATATAGTTAGTCTTGACGGTGCCAGCAAGCTGCTCAAGTTGACCCGGGATTTGCATAAACCCATCGACCACTATACGGGGAATTACAGATTGCTGAATACCTATGTCGTTGATCCCGCACTTGTACTTCCGGCGGGCTTCCCAAGTACGATCGGATATCAGGAAAAGAAAGAGAAGGAAATCGGATTGTGGCTTAAGATTTGCCCCTGGTTGAGACATTGTCCGCGAATACTGGATTTTCTTGGCAGAAGGGGGCCGATCCGCGGTACTTTGCGGATCAGTGTCGCCATCCGACACCGGACCGGCAGATTGCTGTGTGCGTGCAGTCCGTTAAATCGTCGGGGCCGCTGAGCCTCTCACAAAACGCTTCAAAGGACCAGATGCTGATGTCTGTTGCCGAATCTTCAAGCTCCCATCCATGATGACTGCTGCATGAAACTCACCGAGGTTCAGGTCATTGCGCCGAATCTGAAAAAACGTCTGTCAGGAGTGACGGCAACAATTGTCCGTTTGCTGCCCCTGCAGGCGCAGTCGATAAATATCGTGGCAACCGGCCCTCCTGGATTACCTAGCCATATACCGCATGTTCCCATCCGGTCGGTATTTCTCATGCCCGGAAACAGGCAGAGAATATGGCATGCTCGTCGCAATACCGAAATGCTGTTGGGACTGATCCTGCGGGACATTTTGAGAAAACATCTCAAGCTTGTTTTCACTTCGGCATCACAGCGGCATCATACGCGCTATACCCGATTCCTGATTTCCCGCATGGATGCTGTCGTCGCGACCTCTCGCAAGTCTGCTTCCTATTTGCGATGCCCCGCACAAGTCATCACGCATGGAATTGATCTCCAGAAATTTCATCCACCTGTTGATCGAAAAAACCTGAGACAAAATCTCGATTTGCCTGATGATGCCATGTTGATTGGATGCTACGGCCGTATTCGGCATCAGAAAGGCACGGATGTATTCGTGGATGCAATGATTGAATTATGCCTGCGCCACAACAACATTGTGGCTTTGATCATGGGCCGTGATACAAGCCAGCATCAAAAATTCCTCGACGAGCAACGTAGAAAAGTTTCCGATTCAGGTTTGTCGGACCGAATTCTGTTTCTGCCTGAAGTGCCGACCCAAGATATGCCAGATTGGTACCAGGCGCTGGATATTTTTGTCGCACCCCAGAGATGGGAGGGATTTGGTCTAACACCGCTAGAAGCCATGGCCTGCGGAGTTCCTGTTGTTGCGACGACTGTCGGAGTCTTCGACGAGTTGATAGAAGATAAGGAAACCGGCTTTCTGGTTCCTCCAGGAGATCCTGAGCGGATGGCAGAAGCTGTTGATTCGATGATATTATCTCCGGACAGGCTTCAATATTTTTCAACACGGTCCCGGTGTCGGGCAGAGAGTCGATTTCGCATTGAGGATGAAGCCGGTGCTCTCAATTCCTTGTATCTTCGGTTGCTGGACGACTATGATTCAAGACAATCTTGAATAAACAATTTTTCTGTCGAACGAGTTCGATCAGAGCGATGCGTAGATCGTCGAGTGAGGCAATTCGGAGGGATTATGAGGGTGGAGAAGAGGCGGCGGCCAGATCGACTTGATGTTTGCGGGTTTCCGGTTTGTTGTGAAACGGTTTCTGCGCGATGCCGAAGGAAAGTGGATATTTTGCGTCGTATTGATGTGAACAGGAGGGTTCGTCATGGATGATCGGATCACCTTGAACCTGATTCAGAATCGATTGAAGACCAGGCAGTTGATGACCTTCAATGCGGTATTGAACGAAAGATCGATTGCCAAGGCCGCGGAGAGGTTGAGCCTGACTCAGCCAGCCGTGACCCGGACGATCCGTGAGCTGGAAGCACTCTTTGCCTGCAAGCTGTTTGAACGAACAAATCGCGGTGTGATGCCGACCGTGTTCGGGCAGGTTCTCGGCGAATATGCACAGGCGTCCATAGTAGGATTGCGGCACGTGGTCGAGCGATTCAATGCGCTGCAGGACTGCGAGGAGGGGCATCTCTTGATCGGCACATTGATTTCAGCTTCGGCACAGTTGCTGCCGCATGCAATTGCCGCGATCAAGGAGCGTTCTCCCAAGTTGGCGGTCACGGTGCGGGAAGGGGGCAACGATCTGCTGTTTCCACTGCTGATCAGCGGCGAAATCGATATCGTGATTGGCCGTTTGCCGGAGCATGCGGTCGATTCAGGCATCGAACATCATGTTCTCTACAAGGAACCCCTGGTTGCGCTGGTCAGCGACAGCCATCCTCTCGCGCGGAGCAAGGACCGTCTCAGCCTGGAGAAGCTTCTGGACTATCAGTGGATATTGCCGGTCCCGGAAGTGCCATTCAGAGCCCGTGTCCGGGAGCTGTTTGCAAGGGCTGCCCTGCCTATGTCGGAGAGGATCGTCGAGTCGATCTCGATCGCCACCAATCTGGGCATGCTCGACATCATGAGCGCGATCGCATTGCTACCCGGGAGTATCGGCGAGTACTATGCCGATCTTTGTAACTACCATGTCCTCAAGGGCATTGATCTTGGTGATTTCGGCGATGTCGGATACACGGTATACGGTCAGCGACAGCTGACTCCGTCGACGGAACTGTTTATTAACTGTTTGAACGAAGTGCTCGGAAACTGGCATATCCAGGGCGGTCGACATGCCGTATAAGGAAATGGATTTTTCATGTCAGAATAAATGATTATACGATCACGGAATAATGCTGTATTCTGCGCCCATCACGTAGATGGACAAGCAAGTCGGAACAAATATTCGCTGAATCGCTGAAGCTCCTTTCCGAGGGAAGCCGGGTAGCATATTTCGCACCGTTTCTACGGTGTGGTCCAGCCAACGCTCCGCTGTCTGCGTGTTCGATCAGTTTCCGTTCGCAACCCGGCGGTTGGAGAGTTCCGGGCAGGTCTAAGGCTACTGCTGTTATGGAATTTCCGAAGAGGGATGCCGCTCGGGTTCGGACGGGATGATCGTCGATTTCGTGAGACACGCCTGATCGTGAGACACGCCTGAAGTCGAAGATGCACTGGTAGAAGGGAATTACCGGACTCTCGGGACAGCTCCTCCTCAGCCCGAGAGTCCAGCATCATGGATTATTGTATCGCTTTGCGATCCGCTTGATCCAGGGTCGATTTCAGACGGTCATTTCCGTGTCCGGGAAGACTTGTTCTTCTGGACAATCCTTTGAACGCATCGGCAGCCTGCTTCATGGAAGATAGGATGTCTACGCGGCGGAGGCTGGCTTGAGTCGGTTTCTTGGTTTCTTTCCGGGCGAGAAGGGCAGCCGGTTTCAGCAGTTCCCTATGGAGCCCCGCTGTTCCTGCTCCACTTCCGACGCACCGCGAAAGCGGATGTAGACGAGCATCGACGACCCAAACTTGTCGTGCACGAGATCACGAATGATCGACCGCAACCGGGATCGTTTGGCGAACTCAACATCGTCGTCCTTCAGCATCGCCCAGACCCAGACAGCGAAATCTTCGGTGGAATCGGGATCCGTCTCGACATGCCAACTGCTGACCGGAGTCGGAAGCTCAGGAAGCTCAGGAAGCTCGCGAAGCGCCGCTTCGATGTTGTTCGTGGAAATTTCGTGTTCTGCATGGATTCAGTAAATATGCGACTGTGAACGTTTGGTTAGCCATGTTCTTGTAATGGTAATGCATAGGGATATTGAGGTCGTTGATCCTTGATCGGTGTCAACTGTTCGCTGGCGCTGATTCTGGGAAACGGCAGGATAACCCAAGTGCTGACCCTGAAGCGCTCTTGAGTGAAAGAGGTGCATGGGCCTCTCCTTCTTGCAATGGATCATCCGGAAAAATTAGCAACCTGAAGGCCGGGACCGATGAGTGTGCTATTCTTTTCCCATGGACAAAGAAAAAATTGACGAGGCCGTTTTGGCGTTGCTGTATCTTGGAGTGCACGACGGATTCCGGACCTGGAAGTCGTTCGACTGGGATGCGTTGGAGCGGTTGCACGAAAAGGGCCTGATCTCGAACCCGGTAGGCAAGGCGAAATCGGTGGCATTCTCGGATGAAGGTCTGCGCCGTTCGAAAAAGGCGTTCATGCGCCTGTTCGGGGAGAGCCCGACTGTGCAGGAATGACTGGACGCCTTCCTGCGCCACAGCACAAGCCCGCATCATCCTGAAGCGCGGCAAGGATTCCATTTCGTTCTAGACGCGCACCCACTCCCACAGCGATTTCTTTATAGAAGTTGACAGGTGGTGTGGTTTGCTCGACACACCATGGAGGCACGCGCCTGACACGGGAGACAAACCGATAGAATGAAGAAAGAAACGGACACAATCCACAGGGACAGCATGAAGCTGGAGGGAATTCTCGAACGGGCGATTTCGGCCGCAGGAAGGCCTGAAGGTCGCATCGCTACCACTGAAATGGTCGAACTGGTGGATGCTCGCAGTCCCAAGGGCGTTGGCTCAAGGCTCAGAGGGTTGCTCAATACGTGCTTGATGGGAGAGCGAATCCCACTCGAAGATGTTCTCAGAATCAGAGGAAACGGTGTTCGACGGGGTTGGGAGGCAGGGCCAAGGGCCGAGCGCGCACGTGCACAATGCAGGGCGACAAGACGCTTGATGGGGGATCTATCCGCACTCGACGTGACCCTCTCTCAGCGCGGTGCGAAAGACACCAGTGATCGCGGCTGGATGACGGTGCGGGTACTGCGCGAGCAATATTTCTGGATCCGGTTGGCAGACGGAGTGTCCGCCCTTCGCGAGGCTATCGACACGATGCCGGAGAGAAGTGAAAATCCGACGGGACGCGGAGAGATGTTTGTTGCCGAGATAAGCAGGCTTATTGATGGAAAGCTGGAGACCCGGGTGCCAGACGCGTTCTGTTTCGGTGGCACGTGGACCCGGGGCCGGCACGACCTCCATGGTGCACCGACGATCAGCCCCGATTGCGATGAGGCCATCCAGGCGTGCATCGTACACGGACAATGGTGGGAGCGCGATACGCGGGCTGACGACATAGCAGGAGTGTTGGAAACGCTTGATCACTTCATGATCAACTGGGACGAATGGCATCCGGCAGAAGGTCTGCCTGCTCAACGCCACGTCACCGAGATCGTGACCGAGCAGGACGGGCGCGTGTGGTTGCCGCCGCCTGACCTGCGGCTGTGCAAGCGGCTGCGTGCAACCTTCGTGACCGGCAATGGAAAGTGTGCCGAAGTCGAGATCGAGGCGATCCGTGGTCAAGAGGATCTCGCACTGGAGCAATGGATCGAGAGTGCAATCGAAATCGGGCCTGAATGGGCCCGGGCTGAACTGTTGTCGGTGTCTTTCGTCGGCGAGGGCAGGCTCCCGCACCCTCTGGAAAGCAGGCCGCTTCCGGGTCACGGACCGCACGAACCCGTCGCGCGGCAGTTACGGACGGGCGAATGGTCTTTCAGAGGTCCGGGCAGATCGCTGCTGGACAGGGCGGCTTATTGTTACTCGGAAGCAGGGAACTGGAAACGTGCCACGGAATTACTCCGTGACCTGACGACCGTGGAAGGCTGGAACCTGGCTGCTGCCGAGGATTTGGCCACCAGCATCGGGAATCAGGGAACGAAGCTTGAGCGCGAAGGGGTCGTACGGAGAATTGCTGATCGGGGGCTGGCGGCGCTCGAACGCGCAGGATTCCGGTGGAACCGTGATCGGCTGGACTGGTACGACCATAACAACCGTCCGCTGCTGCGCAGCTATTACGAGGTCGCAATGATGAAAGAGCAGCAAGGACAGGAGAGCGAGGCGCTACGGATCTATCGACGAATCGAGCGAGCTACGAGACCAAGCGATCCGCTCGGCGCTCGATACGAGGTTGCGAGGCTGCTCACGCTTTCAGGCAAGTGGAAGGAACTCGAACGACACTGCACACGCCTTGGCAAAGATGCAGATGCCGAAACCATTATTGCGCGCTGGATTGCAGCCGGGATGAACGAAATGGCCGAAGCGACCCAAGACCGAGCCGAAGAAGCGATGAACAATTGTCCGTTGGTGGTCTCGCGAGTCATCAGGGGTGGGCCATCCACACCGGAAGGCGTTCAAGACAGATACCGTGTAGGCGGATTCGACGAAGCCAACCGGCACTGGAATCGATATCGAACGTTCTACGAAAGCGTGGCGGGATGCAGGCTGCGCGAACAGCTCGCATCACGGTTTCACGCGCAACGTGAAGGCGAAAGATCTCTTCAGCGATGGGGACATCGAACGGAGGAAGCTGAGCGGAACATGGCCCATTACCGGCGCAGGTTGATGTCGCTTGCGTCGGTCGATGCCACAATCCGAAACGAATTCTGGGATTTGATGGGCCAGATCGAGAACGGAAGCCAGCGTTCCAACATCACTGCTGCCGACGGCATCATCATCACGCGACACGAAACCGGTGGCACGATCATGCGGATTGAACTCCTCGGCGGCTGGGAGGCGCTGATCGAGGAAACCATGCCTGATGGCACGATAGTGATGGAGGGAACAACAGACTTTGAACAATTGGTAGACGAGATCAAGGCAAACGAAAGATTCAGAGCATAAATGTCTGGATTCGCAACTCGATAATGCACTGCTTACATGAAACCGCCATAGGGAGGTCTTGTCACTCAGACGGCGATGCCGCATTGAGCATTCTGGCCTTGGGGACACGAACGATCGGACAGGGAAGGCGTTTCGGTTGCAGACCCGTTGAACTGTCAGGAAGATGCGCAAGCGTTGGCGTTGTCAGTTATTCCTTGTAAGCCCCATATCGAATTCCATGGACAGTGCACGTTTATCCGGCCTTGGTGCCGTCAGATTTTTCGCAAGCCTTCTTCCGTGCGCAGTGACAGGCCGAAACGGCTGGATTCCATGCGCGGCCTGATTGCCGCCGGATGCACCGTCCACAAGCCATGGCCCGTTACCCGGCCGACGGCCAAATCGCTGCTTCCCGTTTTTGACAAACCGCTGATCTATTATCCTCTCTCGGTGCTGATCGAAATGGGAATCCGAGATGTCCTGGTCATCTCGGTACCTTCCGGTGTACCGCAACTTCAGCGGATGCTTGGCGATGGAGGACAGTGGGGCCTGCGCTTTTCCTATGCGCTCCAGAGGGCTTCACGGAGAGTCATCGATGCCTTGGCCTGTGCAGAGGAATTCGTTGGAAATTCGCCCTGCAGCTTGATTTTCGGAGACAGGGTATTTCTGGAAACCGGATTTTCCGGCCGGTTCACGGATTCTTCGGGAGCATTCCGGGGAGCGCATGTCATCACCGGGCTTCCGGATGCCGAAATACCGTCGGAGGCGGCGACCGGACTGGCCGTCTACGATTCGACGGTTTTCGAGAAGGTGCGCGCCGTGAGGGTATCGGATGCCGGGATTGTCGGCCTGCACCGGCTCTACCGGGAAGAGGGCCGTCTGCGGGTCGATGCGCTGGCCAAAGACCACGGCACGTGGCTCAACGTGGATACCCCCGAGCTGCTGCGGGAGGCCTCGAACCGGATCGAGGATGTGCAAGGACGCAGCAAAGGAAAGCTCGGCTGTCCGGAGGAGGTCTGCTGGAGGCGCGGGTATATCGACGACGAGCAGCTTGAAGTCCTGTCGGATCTGGTGCCTTGCAGGGAATACGGTACCTATCTTCGCTCCTTACTCCCCTGACTTTTCGGCCGAACAGGGAAGCAGTCTGCAGGGAGCGGGATTCGGAAGTCGCAAGGAGACAGGTTTGGGTCCCGGTCGGGATTCAGTATGAGCCCATATAATTCCATCACTTGGACACACTTGACACTGCGGCTGCTAGTTGTGGCTGTTCTGCCTGAGCAAGGTTACCTTGTAGGTGGCTGTATCGAGATCATGGGTGCAGTGATCGTTAGCCAGATTTTCTTGGTGCTTGTCATTTGGAGAAGACGGATTTGAATTCGTTTCCCCCGTTTCGGCAAGATTGACATTGATTCTACCGACGGTGTCCGGACGATGCCTGCAGTGTTGGGTCGTGGCACGACTCCCCACGATCCTCCACGAGTCCCTCTGATTCTGCCGATACCACAAACGGGCCAGGAAGCCGGACCTTGTCGGCAAGATCACAAGGTGGGCGAGCGCCTGTTCGTGAGCTATCCCGATATATAAGGTGTCGATCATCACTAGTCAGTCCGGGATAAGTATCAAGCCCCAGGCTTTTGGGGCGACGCTAGCCCGACTTTCGCAATTCGGCGTTTTCGAGAATGTTATGTGACTGATTTTATTACA
>VYGS01000117.1:1309-5025 GCA_009841725.1 Gammaproteobacteria bacterium | reverse complement strand
AATCTTTATTTGTTAGCACTCCCATCAAGCGAGTGCTAATATTAGTGTCTGTATTTCAAAATTCAAGGGCCCAGAGTGATTTTTTTGAGAAATCGCGGCATCCGGACGATCTCGCGCGACAAGAGCACATCGAAATCAGTCAGAGCACGAGCAGACAGAAGCCGGAATCAGTCGATTTCCCGATATTCTCCATCGATCACCCGGGAACGCCCTTTCGGATCAGATCCGGATTCCCCGCGAAACTCGTCCTCGACCACGGAAAACGAGGCGCGGCCAAGAATCTGGCCAATCATCCATCGTCTGAGTGACGGGGTCAGGCACATGAACCCGAAGGCATCCGTAACAAATCCGGGTGTCAGCAAAAGGGCGCCAGCGAGAAAAAGCGCAAATCCTTCCAGAATCTCGAGGGCGGGCAGCTGACGGCTGTCGAGTTGCTGGCGGATTCGCATCAGTGTTGCAAACCCTTGCGCCCTGACCAGCGTGATGCCGATGAAAGCGGTCAGGACGACCAGCAGGATCGTCATCGGCGATCCGATCAGAGATCCGATCTTGATCAGAAAATAAATCTCGACAAGCGGGACGACCAGAAACAGGAGAAACAGGATTCTCACCGTCACCGCCTGCCGGGTCGGCCCTGATGTCGCATCATCCTCTTCCTGCCCACCGGGCATCCGGACTGGTTATCGGGCATTCTCACCATGCGCTCATGATTGAAGATGTTGAGGAAACTCATGGCAGTGGAAGAAAATATCCCGGTTGCGAATCCTTGTGGTTGTGGTGCTGGCTGGCAATCACGACTGACCGCAGAAGGTACGCCTTGCCCGCTCGTAGATTGCCTTTATACCCCACGACTGGCCAGCGCAACCGCGTTTTTCCGGGCAAGGTCTACGATTTTACCCCATCATCTGGACACACCTGGCACATGTTTTGCCGATCTCCGTCGGAACCTGCATTCAGTGCTGTCTTGTAGAAATCGACCTGTATCGAGATGATCAGTGACGGCTCTGAACCCATTCCTCGTGGTCGGATGAAACCCCGAATGCGGGAATTCTTCGTCGCTCAAACCTGCGGTACGCCGTCCGCAATCCGGTAGTAATCGCCCTTGTCGCGGGTGAAGATATGCTTTTCGAGGCGCGCGCCTGTCGGACCGTCCACCGCACCGAGGGCGAAGGAGGTGTGCGGATCGTCCGCATGCTTCCAGAACAGAAACGATCCGCAGACCGGACAAAATCCGCGCCGCGCCTTCTCGGACGACTGATACCAGCGAACCTCGCCCCTGACGGCAAGCGATTCGTCCGAAACATGGGCGGAGGACCATGAAAATCCCGATTGTTTTCTGCATTGGGTACAGTGGCACACCGCGAAACCTTCAGCCTTTCCTGCCGCCTCGAATGTGACGGATCCGCATAGACAGCTGCCCTTCATGAGATTCTCCCCCAGGTGGTTGGTAGTGGTATTTTCATCAATCCCCGAACAGGCGATTGTTTCGCGAAACGGAAACGTTTGAAAAATGCGGGGCGTCCGGGCTGCGCATGATATAGCGACTGGTCCAACGCCATCTACCAAAGAGCAGTTCCCATTCCGCTTGCGGCAATCATATCAAGTGCCTGAAAGCCCCTTCAAGTAAAATGGCCTCGACCATCAGGACCGCCCGTACCGCTTCGCCGCAGGGATGCGTGAGGATCGGCTGGTGGTCCGGTGCGTCACACCACTCCAGTTCCAGGAAGGTGCGCAGTCCTGTCGTCCTATCTACATCGAACCTTTCACCGATGATGGCGAGGTTTGCCATACGGTCAAGCCGATATGAGCTATATTTGGAGATTCGGGAACCGTGTTCCCCGTTACTGCGATTGGCCCTGTGACAAGAAGTCCGGCATTGCCTTCGGGGGGATGCGGCCGTGAAACCGGGCACGATACCGAATCCTTCGCCACCTTCCGAAACATTCAACTACCCGGGAATCAAGAATCCATGGCACGACCCAACATCCTTTTCATCCAGGTCGATCAGTTGATGGCCAAGGCGCTCCGCATCTATGGGGATCCAGTATGTCATGCGCCCAATATCGACAGGCTGGCCTCGCGGGGCACCGTGTTCGAGGCGGCGTACTGCAATTTCCCGCTGTGCGCGCCGTCACGCTTCTCCATGGCCACAGGCCGGCTCTGCTCGGAGATCGGGGCCTACGACAATGCGGCCGAGATGCCGGCCTCGGTGCCAACCTACGCCCACTATCTGCGCGCCGCCGGCTACCAGACGGCGCTGTCCGGCAAAATGCACTTCATCGGTCCGGACCAGTTTCACGGATTCGAGAAAAGACTGACACCGGACATCTACCCCGCTGATTTCTCGTGGGCGCCCAACTGGGGAGACGAAGGCGTCCGTGATACGAATGATGCCCGAAGCATATTGATCTCGGGAATTTGCGAGAATTCGGTGCAGATCGACTTCGACGAGATGGTCACGAACAAGGCGATCGAACATCTTCATGCCCTTGCCGACTCCTCCGACCAGAGGCCGTTCTTCCTCCAGGTTTCCTATACCCATCCTCATGAACCTTATCTCTGCCGAAAGCGGTACTGGGATCTCTACGAGGGCGTACAGATTCCGCCGCCATCGGTTCCCGCTCTGCCAGCCGCCCATCATGATCCGCATTCGCGCCGGCTGCTGGCCGATTTCTCCATCCTGGACATGACCTTCGACGATGCGGATATCGCCCGGGCCCGTCAGGCCTATTACGGCTCGATCAGTTTCCTGGACGACTTGATCGGACGCCTTCTCAAGGCTCTTGACGAAAGCGACCTTGGAGGGGACACCGCCCTGGTCTTCACATCCGATCACGGCGACATGCTTGGTGAGCGCGGCCTGTGGTTCAAGAAGCATTTCTTCGAGCCGTCCTTGCGTGTCCCCCTGTTCATTGTCGCTCCCGGATTTGCGCGTCGGCGGATCGCCACTCCCGTGTCCCTCGTGGACCTCCTTCCCACCTTTATGGGAATTGCCGAGGGAAACGGCTGGTCGAGCGAATTCGAGCCCCTTGACGGAGTCGATCTGGCCTCATTGCTGGATCAACCGGACTGGCTCGACCGCCCCGTCTATGCCGAATATCTAGCCGAAGCCACGACCTCTCCGATTCTCATGATCCGACGCGGCTCCTACAAGTTCGTCTGGTCCGAGGATGATCCTCCCCTGTTGTACAACGTGGAATCCGACCCGGACGAATGCACGAATCTTGCGAACGATCCGAAGCACTTCGATCTCGTGGCGAGGTTCCGCTGCGAAATCAAGCAGAAGTGGGACAGCGCTGCCCTGACGCAACGGATCATTCTGAACCAGCACCGCCGCCAGGGAATCCTTAAAGCCCACACTCACGGCGAGAAACCGCGCTGGAACCACGGTGAAAAACCGGGAGAGGAAGTGCCGTGGTACCGGGGCGAGGGCGGCTACAACGACTGGGCATTCCCCGATGAGCTTGTCTCCGGGGAGAGTTGATATCAGGATGTCCGTGGAGATGGCGCAGTTGGCGCATGAGATGGAAGTGTGCAGTTCGGCATGGTACCGTCACCCTGCTCTCGGCTCTTGATAGTGACCGGGACGTGTTCGATGCTCATAAAGACGATCATGCCAGAGACGCCTGTACGCTGGTGGATTGAAAATGTAAAGAGAAGTCATTGTCACAAGGCCAGCGCTCGTTCCAGATCGTCATGCTCGAAGGCGCTGGTCA
>VYGS01000117.1:0-1299 GCA_009841725.1 Gammaproteobacteria bacterium | reverse complement strand
TGCAACTTCCTTGATGATCGAGCGATCCTGGGCCAGCGTCAGTGCAAAGTACCCGGAGGCATTCTCCAGCAGATCGAGCGAGCAGGTGCCCTCGTCGAGGTCGATATTGGTTGCCAGGATTCGCGCCTTGATATCCATCGGTACAGGGTTCAGATCGTAGGCAGGAGAAAGTGACCATCCCGTCTTTCCGAACCACAGGAAGCCGTGGTTGCGCAGGTGATCATCGACATTGGAGATCAGCACGCTGAAGACGACACGCCGATAAAGAGCATGAGCATCCGTCTTTCCCTGGGCTCCATGTTCCGCGAGAGCATCCACGATCTCGGGGTAGCTGCCGCGCTCGCCGTCTCTCGCTCCCATCATCGCCATGGCGGACAGGAACGGAATGCGGATTGCACCCTGGCGATCAAAGCGCCGTGACAGCATGACCCTCTTGCCGGCGATGTCGATCAAGCTATGCGTGGGCGTGGCGATGCCGGCCTGACCGGCCAGGCGCAAAGCAATCTCTTCCCAGGTTTCCATGCTGTATTCGTCGGTTTCCTTCGGAAACTTGGCGATGGAGAGGCGACCGTGCTGATCGATTACCGACGCCTTCGGGCGGGCACCGCCGAGAGAGGCGCCGGGAGCAAAGATGGTCTGGATATCCTCATCGGTTTCCTCGTCTCGGAGAATCCGTTCAGTGATGCGCAGCAGGCGACCAAGCTCGATCAGAGTCGGCACCCCTGTGCGGGTCGGAGCCTGGAACGTGCTGTCTCCAGCTCGGCGGAAGCGCAATGCGCCCAGCCGGGCCTCGTCGGCCACGCCAAGGAGATAGTCGCTCTCCAACAGAGTGCGAACAGTACAACCTTCGCGCTCGGCAAGACGGCGCTCGGCGCGCTGCATCAACCGGCGGCCCCAAGCATCCGGGGCTGAATCGCCAATGGATCCGAAAGTCGAGAGGCCGGCAGGCGGCGCGAAGGTCCCCTGTCCCAGGGCAAGGGCAGGTTCCAGCGAGAATCTGCTGGGATCTGCCAGCCAGCCGCTGTCATACCCGAAGAGAGTGGTTTCCGTATTGCGAACGCGATTGCTCATCGCCAGCCCAACCTGCCTGGTCCGCCCGTCAAGATCGATATGGACCTCGAAGTCAGCCATCGCGGAACGATCGGGTCGACCGCTTGAGGTGGACATGCTTGGGTAGCGCTGCACTGGCGAGGATCTGCCCGACACTGTCATTGCTGATATCGGCAATCTGACTCAGACCCTCGAGCAACCCGAGCGCCTGCAAGACGCCAGCGTAGATGCCGATGCCCACGTTGGTGT
>VYGS01000133.1:18528-23754 GCA_009841725.1 Gammaproteobacteria bacterium | reverse complement strand
CTCGCCCGATCAGGACGGCGACCGCCCGATTGTACGGCCGCTTTTCAAGCCCCAGGAATACGTCCTTGAACTGGACCATTCCTGCATTCGTGAACAACAGCGTCGGATCATTGCCGGGCACCAGGGGGCTGCTGGGCACGATCTCGTGCCCATTCCGGGCAAAGAAATCCAGAAAAAGGTTTCTGATCTTCGTTGTCTTCATCGTACGGACGCGATCATGAAACGGGATTGAAATACTGCGAGAGCTCTTCCGAACCAAATCCTCTTTGTCGCAGAAAGCGCAACTGTTTTGCGCGTCCGGCGGCATCCGCCGGCAAAGGCGAGCCGAATTTCTTTAACCGGACCTGCTCCGCAAGCACCTTCCATTCGTCCTCATAAGGCGACATGGCTTCTGTGATCAACTGCTCATCAATGCGATGATTGCGAAGTTCATACCGCAATCTTTCGGGGCCGCGCCCTGCACCGTAGCGGGACCTGCACAACATTTCGGCAAAGCGCTGATCCGACTGGGCACCCTGTTCAATCAGCTTACGCAACATCTCTTCACAATCGCCCCGGGAGGCCTGCCTTGAAAATCTTTGCACAAGTTCATGCGCACTGTATTCGCGCTTGGCAAGCAGGCGATAGGCCCGAGCAACCAGCTTATTGACGGTTTCTGGCGACAAAACCACGTACAGGATTGGACTGCTCCGGAACCCTTACATTGCGAATCGGGCCTTGGTTCACTGGAGCACCGCTCATTCTTCGGGCTCGGCGCCCGAGAGCTGTTCGACTCCTTTCTCTTTCCTGATGGCCTGCTCTATCTCACCGGCAATGTCCGGATTCTGGCGCAAGAAGTCCCGAACATTGTCACGCCCCTGGCCGATTCGATCGGAGCCGTAACTGTACCAGGCCCCGGATTTCTCCAGGATACCCAAATCAACACCGAGGTCGATCAACTCCCCTTCTCTTGAAATGCCGACATCATACAGGATATCGAATTGGGTCTCCCTGAATGGGGGTGCAACCTTGTTCTTGACCACCTTGACCCGGGTGTGATTGCCCATGACATCGTCTCCCTTCTTTATCGTACCGATTCTCCGGATATCAAGGCGGACGGATGAATAGAACTTCAGCGCATTGCCTCCGGTGGTGGTTTCGGGACTCCCGAACATCACACCGATCTTCATGCGAATCTGGTTGATGAAGATCACCATCGTGTTCGATCGCTTCATGATTCCGGTCAGCTTGCGCAAGGCCTGGGACATCAATCTTGCCTGGAGACCCACGTGGCTGTCGCCCATATCGCCTTCGATTTCAGCCTTTGGCGTCAGTGCGGCCACGGAGTCGATAACAATGACGTCGACGGCTCCCGAGCGGACCAGCATGTCCGCAATTTCCAAGGCCTGTTCACCGGTATCCGGTTGTGAAACCAGCAATTCGTCGATGTTCACCCCGACCTTTTCCGCATAGGATGGATCCAGGGCGTGCTCGGCATCGATGAAGGCGGCGGTACCGCCAGCCTTCTGGGCCTGTGCGACCACCGACAACGTCAGCGTGGTTTTGCCGGAAGCCTCGGGGCCGAAAATCTCGATCACGCGCCCCCGGGGCAAGCCGCCAATTCCCAAGGCGATATCCAGGCCGATCGATCCTGTGGAGCAGCTCTGGATGTCTTCACCCACTTCGGAATCTCCCAGACGCATCAACGATCCCTTGCCGAACTGGCGGTCGATCTGTCCGATTGCGTTCTGCAATGCTTTTCTCTTGTTTTCATCCATTATCATTCTCTGACGGGTTAGCCAATACAGGGCTTGTTCGACTCATGACAATACCACCCCGGCATTGTCGGTCGTACGCACCACCGACCGAAGGCGAACTCACGACTGAAGCCCCGAAAAACAAGCTGTCTATTGTAGCCCATCAACGATTCGAATCGGAAAACCATCGACGGAATCATGCTCTGCAGCGTATCGAAAGCACGGCGCCTGACGATTCAAGACAGTGAAAGAGGGATCCGCTTATAGGTCCGCCGGGCGGACCAACTCAAGCAAGCGGGAGTCTCCCGATGAAATATCGATGATCGCTGTGGCTGCAGTGGTCATCAGTTTTCCCGAGGCGGTCGGCTTGGCCTCCGGACAAAAATGAATCAGGACCTCGTCCATTGCCGGATTATGTCCGACGACCATGATCCTCTCGAACTCGCCTCCGCATGCCTCGACCATGCCGAGGATCGTATAGGGAGATGCCAGATACAAGTCGTCGGAGTATGTGATTTTGGGATCGTGGCTCTCCCATCCTGAAGCATCGCGTACCAATCCGAGCGTTTCTCTCGTCCTGTGCGCTCCGGAGCAAAGAATCCTGTCGGGCAGGAAGCCGGCTTTCGCAATCCATTCCCCCATTCGTGGCGCGTCCTTTCTTCCCCGGGCACTCAACGGGCGCTCGCGATCAGTTCGGGCGCCACTGTACCAATCGGATTTGGCGTGGCGCAAAAGGATAAGCAGCCTGCTCATTTCACGACTTTATCACAAGCGAAAATCAGAGCATCCTCCTGATGCCGCATACTGCATGCATTCATCGTGTCAGGGTTGACATCAGCCCAGTCGGTCTTCTTGTGCCTGAGCAAGTCAGGCATTGGAATGATGGACAGGCTGTCCCGAAGCCATGCCGGACGACAAATACAGAACGATTGACAACATTGAGAGAACTGCCGAGATCATGAAGGCAAACGCCAAGTCCAGTTCGCCGGCGAATCCGGCAACCAGGGCACCAAGCGCTCCCACTCCGTCGAGAACGGCGAACACGATGCCAAGTGTGGTTGATTCGGACTTTTCGGACAGTTCAACGGCGGCGGCAAGAATGATCGGACGCACCGCGGTCAGCAGGGAAACGGCGCAGATCAGGGACAGCATGAACGGAATGAACACTTCAAACATTCCGGCGCCTGCGGCGCATACCGTCGCCAGCGAGATGATCACGACAATCGGACGGGAACGTCCTGCTGCATCCGACAGCTTGCCGATAAAGGGCTGAAAGAGCGTTCCGATCACGAGCATCGAGGCGAACATCACGGAGGAGTCGAATGCGCTCATGCCGTAGCGCTGCTGAAGCGTGACCGGAGTCATGGACAGCATGGCAAACAGGGACATGTTGTAGCAGACCATCATCCCCATCATCAACACTCCGCGACGCGTGGTCCACGCACTCAGTATTTTTCCCAGCTTGTCGGTGCGGATCGATTTTTTCGAGGCGAACGAAATCTTCGGAGCGATAAAAATGAACAGCACGCCCATCAGGACCGCGGGAATCGTGGCAATCTGCAGGGATGTCTGCCAGGTGAAGTAGGTGAGCAGGATCCCGATCGTGATCGGGGCCAGGATTTCCGCGCCGACACTGCCGCCCACGGCATGGATGCCGAGCACCTGGCCCCGGCGCGTGGGCATCGTCTTGACCAGAACGCCGGTTGCCACGGGATGCCAGAACGCATCGCCCATGACTCCGATGGCCAGAAAAAGGGTCACCAGCCAGAATCCGGGCATCAGGGTCGAGGCAAAATACCCGACCGCAACCCACCAGAATGTAATCAGCATCAGGACACCGCTGTTGGACGCCCGATCCGCGATCATTCCCGCCGGAATATAGGTCAAGCCGGCGGCAAAGCCGTTTACGGCAATGATTATTCCGATCTCGGCGGGCCCAAGTCCCATGCTGGCCGCAATGGCCGGAGCGATCAGCCAGATCGTGCCGGCGACCCAGTCGTTCACGAGATGACCGGCAGAAAGCGCTCCGAGCAAGAAGCGGTTTCCGCCACCGGTGCCGGGATCATCCGGTCGCTCCGGATCGATACGCGAATCCGTCCTGGTCATGGCCGGTACAGTCCTGTCGGCAGCCTGCGAGGATTGAGTGGATGCCGTCGTGCCGATCGATCCTTCATGCCCTCGGACGAAGGTTCCCGGGATCCCAGACCGGTTCCTCCAGTACCTTGGCCTTTCGTATCTCGTCGATCAGAAGAATGTCAAACCGACTGCCCGGAGCGCTGTATTGAGGCTCGACATAGGCGAATCCCAAGCTCTTTCCTGTCGTATGCCCATACCCTCCGGAGGTGGTGACCCCGATGGGTCGCCCGGAATCGAGAACCGCCTCGCCGCCCGCCACATCGTTGTCCCCGGTTTCCACCTCAAAATAGACCAGGCAGGTCGAGATCTCTCCCTTTTCGATATTCAGGGTAGACTCCATCCCCCGGAAGTCTTCCTTGTTCCGCCGAAAAAAGCGCATCAATCCGGCTTCGACCATGGAAATTTCATTGGTCATCTCGGCGCCCCATCCCTTGTAGGCCTTCTCCATCCTCAGCGCATTGAGAGCGTAGGTGCCAAAATTGGCAATGCCGTACTCCTCGCCGGCCGACCAGACGGCCTCGTATACCTCGGCGATGTCGTCGTTACGACAATGCAACTCCCAGCCCAGTTCGCCCGTATAACTGACGCGCAAGGCCCGTACCGTCCGGCCCCGGATGTCGATCTCCTTGCCTGTCAGCCACGGAAAGGCGGAATTGGACAGGTCCGTGCCGGTCGCTTTCGAGAGAACCCGGCGTGAATCCGGACCCGCCAGCACCAGTGTTCCCCACTCGTTGGTAATGTTCGAAACCGTGACCTCTTCGTCTTCGGCAATGCCCTGCCTCAGGATGGACAGGTCGCGTTCCTCGCTGGTTGCGCCCGACAGCACGTAATACATGTCGTCATCCAGCCGGGTCACGGTCGATTCTCCATTCAGCCGTCCGTTATCGGCAAGATAGTGAGTCAGGACGATGCCCCCGACCCGTGTCGGCATTCTGTTCGCACTGATCCGGTTCAGCATGCCTGCGGCATCGGCGCCGGACACCTCGTATTTTGCGAACGTGGACAATTCCATGATTCCCACACGTTCCCGAACGGCCCTGCATTCCTCCGATACCACGTCGAACACGTTGTTGTGGCGGAATCCGACTTCCTCCTCCCGGCCGTCAAGGGAGAACCATTTCGCCCTTTCCCAACCATTGATCTCGGTGTATACGGCACCCTTCGCTTCGAGCCGATCGTACAACGGAGTCATGCGGAACTTGCGCCCTCCCGGCCTCTCTTCTCCCGGAAGATGGAGCTTGTACATGTGCTCGTAATCCTCGTGGGATTTTTCCTTGGTGTATTGCCCGGGAGCAAAATCGCTGAAGCGCCTCGGGTCCACTCCGGCCATGTTGATTTCGGCATCACCGTAGAC
>VYGS01000133.1:0-18518 GCA_009841725.1 Gammaproteobacteria bacterium | reverse complement strand
ACCGTAGACCATCCACTGGGCCAGGTATTTTCCGCATCCCGCTCCCGACGCGATTCCGATCGAGGCGCCATTGCAATGCCAGAAGTTTCTCAGTCCCGCTGCCGGCCCGATAAAGGGGTTGCTGTCGGGAGTGTGGGGAATGGCCCCGCACACCACGCGCTTGATCCCGAGTTCGCCCCACATCGGGACCCGCTCCATGACCCTCTCGACATAGGGCATGATGGAATCGAGGTCCGGCTCGAAGAGCTCGTTTTCCGAATTCCACTCCGGCCAGCCGCCCCGATGCGTCCAGCACTCCTGCGAATTTTCCATTTCGTAGATGCCGATCAATGCCGATTTTTGCTCCTGGCGATAATACGAGGAGGGATACGGGTCCCGGATGACCGGCATTTCATCTTCGCTATCGAGAAAAGTCTGCACGGTATCCGTCACGAGATAGGTGTGGGTCATGTTGATCATGGGCACATCCGTCCCCACCATCTTCGACACCTCTCTTGCATAGCAGCCGGCCGCATTGACCACGTGCTCGGCGATAACCGTTCCCTTCTCCGTCACGACCTCCCATTCTCCGGACTCGCGAAAATTGATGTCCAGAACACGATTGCGGATGGAAATCATGGCCCCGTGCATCCGCGCACCCTTTGCCATGGCGTTGCACACGCCCGCCGGGTCCACATGTCCGTCCCGATGTGTCCAGGCGCCTGCCAGCACACCCTCGATATTCATATGGGGCACAAGCGACCGGATCTTGGCCGGGTCAATGATGTCGCATTCGTACCCGATCAGTTTCCCGACTCCCGCCACACGATGAAACCATTCGACCTCGGCCGGATGATACGCGAACCGTATCCCTCCGCATCCGTGCCAGCTGACATACTGCCCGGTCAACTCCTCCAGCCTGGGATAGAGGTTGACACCGTAGTCGTGAATCTTGGCCATGTTGTAGTCTGCAATGAAATTCGGGCACTGTCCTGCGGCGTGCCAGGTGGAACCGGAAGTCAGTTCGCCCTTTTCGATCAACAGACAATCATTCCACCCCTCCAGAGCCAAGTGGTAGGCGAGCCCGGCTCCCATGACACCGCCGCCGACGATGACCACGCGGGCCTGGGACGGAAATTTCTCATTGTTCATTCTTGTCCTCCGGGTGTCGCGAATGCCGTTCAGGCCTTCGGCCACATTTGTTCTCTCGACAATCGTATATCGAACAGTTCGCGCAGTCGAGCGTCCATTTCTTCAGAGATATGGCCCGGAAAATGCGTATCCAGTATTTCCCGGGTCTTTTCCCTGGCCGGCTGGTTGATGGTCTTGGAGCCGAGTTCCATCCACTCGGCCGGAGTCAGCCGATTCCCGACTTCAGGATAGACATAATCCGTCTGCATTCTCGACAGCGTTGCCGTGTGCCCCAGGAAATGCTCCGGCCCATTCAGACAGACATCCTCGATGGTCTCCAGGGCAAGATTGTCGTCATCGATCTCAATGCCGCGGACACTGCGGTTGATCGATCCCAGCATATCGTTGTCGATGACTGCGCTCTCAAACCCGAAGCCCAGCAAACTGGCCTGCATGCCGGCCGATTCGTATACCAGATTGGTCCCGCTGTGTCCGGCCAGGGTGACCGTATAAGCCTTCTCGAATCCGGACTGCGCATCAGGCATCTTGGAATCCGCCATGCCGGCCGCCACACCGGTGGGCAAGTCAAGATAGCGACCCACCTGGCCGCATGCCGCCATCAATACCGCCTGCTCGCCGCTGCCTCCGCTCATGGCTCCGGTTCTCAAGTCGGAGACGAATGGCCAGGGGCCGAAAATCGCAGGATGCCCCTCGACAATCAGGTTGACACAGGCGAGTGCCGCAAGGCATTCGGCGCATTCCTGAACCACCGCGCCGGCCAGCGATGCCGGGCTCGTTGCTCCGGCCTGTCCCGCCGCCAGCAGCAGTACGGGCATTCCGCCCTGTATGCACACTTCCATGACACGGCAGGCATCCTCGGCAAATCTCAAGGGAGGCACGACAAAACAGCACGAAAGACTGGCAAACGGGCGTGCCCGCCATTTTTCCTCTCCTCCGGCGATCTCGTGCAACAGCTTCAGACTGTCGGCGGCATGGCCCGGCTCGACATAGCTGACCCCGCAGTGTTTCGCAGTGCCCGATACCGAAGCGTAGGTGGTATTGAGGTCCATCGCATAGGGATCCTCGATATCCCGGGCCACCATGCAGCGCTGAAAGAAATGGATGTGCTCAAGCTTGTCGACAAGACGGGCCGCATCATACAGGTCCTGGATCGTGGATTCCCGGTATGCGCCGCTGCTGGAATACTTTTCATGGGTTTTCCACGTGTCCACGACATGGACCGCGGCTCCCGCAGTGCCGAAATAAACCCTGTTGCCGCTCAGCAGCATGTCGTATTCCGGCCTTTGTCCGTAGAGGGTGATATCCCTCGCGCAGACCTCGAGTGTCCATTCGATCAACTCGCGCGGGAAAAGCAGTCGGCCGTCGGGCGTCAGCTTTCCGCCGGCCCGGGTGACCCGGTCGACGAAGCTCGGGATCGCCCTGCTGAATCCGACATTCTCCAAAAGATCCAGCATCGCTTCATGGACGCGCTTCAATTCCTCGTCGGTCAGCGGCTTGAAGCGCCCTCCCATCTGGCCGGGACGGACCGGCTTGCTTTCTTCGGCCAACGGGGCCGCTCTTAACGCCTGGCGAGCTGCCCGGCCACCTGCTCTTCGACTCATCGACGATACCTCACAAAAATCGGGATGAAAACCGAACAATCTGAATGCTCCGCAGAGCGCAGTATCCCTCGCAAAACAGTCCGAAATGATACCATCAAAACGGGCGTCGATATAGATGTTCCACAGGCTTGGACAATACGCGTCGGAACGATCAAAAACTGATCCGGTGAATTCCGTTCGCTCCCGAACCTCCCCGGAGGCGTCAGGAAAATGAACGCAAACTTAATCGCCGCCCCGCAAACCCGAAGCGAGGCGTTGCTTCCATGTGCGATTGGACTGATAATTGCGATACACGGTGCTCACGGCACATCGTCGGCACGGGCATCCCGAAGTCTTCGGGGCCCGCCCACACTGCCCCGGTACCGGTAAATCGTTTTTTCCGAGGACCTCATTCAATGCATAGTCGAGTCATATCCAGCCTGATCAGTCTGTTTTTGCTTCTTGCCCTGATTCCCACCTCCCACGCGGCGGAAGACGAGATCTACACGTCACGGTTCGGGAATGCCGCCGCCAGCGGTTACGACGTGGTGGCCTATTTCACGGCCGGGAAGCCGGTAGAAGGCAGCAAGAAATACACGTTCGAGTACAAGGGCGCGGACTGGCGATTCTCAAGCGAAGAGAATCTCGAAAAGTTCAAGGCGGATCCGGAAGCCTATGCGCCCCAATACGGCGGATATTGCGCCTGGGCGGTTGCGAACGGGAAAACGGCCTCCAGCGATCCCGATCAGTGGACCATTCACGACGGAAAGCTTTATCTCAACTACAATTCAAAGATTCAGAAAAAATGGCTCAAGGACAAGGAAGGGTTCATTGAAAAAGGCGATGCGAACTGGCCAAGTGTGTTGAACTGACACGCCGGATGGGCCGGGGCCGGTTGCTTCGGCCCCACCGCCCTCCATCACCCCCGCACTCCTTAAATTTTGCGATCAGGCCATCATGAGTGCCGTGCGGCCGGCTATCCGGCGAGCCGAATCGGACGACGCATCCGTCATCACTGAATTCAATCTCGGCATCGCGCTCGAGACCGAAAATCTGAAACTTCGGCCGGAAACCGTCCGTGCCGGTGTCGCAAAGCTTCTTGACAATCCCGCATTCGGCTTTTATCTGGTGGCCGAACTTGACGGACAGATCGTCGGCTCCCTGATGATCACGACCGAATGGAGCGACTGGCGATGCGGGCAGTTCTGGTGGATCCAAAGCGTCTACGTCTTGCCGGAATTCCGAAAAAAAGGGCTCTACAGCCGCATGTATGAGAAGGTCAAGGAACTCGCCCGAAAGAACGACAATGTCTACGGATTCAGGCTGTATGTCGAGAAGGAGAACTTCGCTGCCCAGGCCGCCTATCTGAAAACCGGCATGCGCCAGACCGGGTACCGGATGTTTGAGGAACTCAAGCCCGGACTGTCTTTTTCCCTGTAGAGCCTGCTGCGCCCGGGCTATTTCCAGAAACTGCTCTTCACGACAGCGCGCGAGAGGACGGGGCCACCTGTATCGACCGACAGGGTCTGGCCGTCGGCAGAGACCTCGGCATCCACCGTAGCGATCGCGAGATTCGCCCCGAACCGGGTTGAATGAGCGAGGCTGGTCACGTATCCGCGTCGGCGGCCGGCCTCGTCGAGAACCGGACAGGTGTTTCGGGGGGATGTCAGCGGCTCGCCCTCGACGGCGAGGCAGACCAGTCTTGTGGAGGGTCCCCTGGCCCAAATCGCAGCCAGTGCATCGCTCGACATGCATTCCGCCTGCTTGGTCTCGCCGAAGAAACGATCCAGGCCGCATTCGTACGGATTGCTCTCGAGCCTCATGTCGCTCCCATAGGAGAGCAGGCCTTTCTCGATCCGGTCGATCAGGTTCGGGCAGCCGGCCCGGATGCTGTATTTCTGGCCGGCATCCCAGATACAGTCCCACAGGCCCTCTCCCTTTGAAAACTCCTCAAGGTAGATCTCGAAGCCCCCCTGCCCGCTCCAGCCCGAACGAGCGATGTAGAACGAGGTTTCAGCCAGCCGCGAGCGGATAAAACGGAAAAAGGGAATATCCCGTACATGCTCTCCCAGCAATTCGGCCATCAGGTCGTCCGACCGGGGGCCCTGGATGGCCAGCGGGCTGACATCCGGCTCGAAGACTTCGACATCGAATCCTCTTCCGTATGCAATGCCTTTGACCCACAGCATCACCCCCGAATCCGCGATCGAAAGCCAGAACCTGTCCTGCTCCAGCCGAAGGATTATCGGGTCGTTGACGATTCCGCCGTTCTCGTCAACCAGAGGGGCATACATGCATTGGCCGATATCGCATCGCGAGATGTCCCGGGGCGTAATCAGCTCTGTCAGCGCCAGGGCGTCGGGCCCGACAATCTCGACCTGCCGCTCGCACGAGACGTCCCAGATCTGGACATGTTCACACAGGTGATCGTAGTCCTCCTTGAGGGAACGGAAGTAAGACGCCAGCGGCATTTGATTGTAGATAGTGAAGGCTTTCGCTCCCTGCTCGATGACCCTGCTCTCAAACGGTGTTTGACGGAGCCGGCGCGACAGCACGAGGCCGGGATGCCGTTTCTTGCGGGATTCCATTTTCGATGATTTATAATGATTGTCACAGACGGCCGTATTATGCGGTGAATCATGAACCGTTGGAAAGCCTATTTTCCCGGCCAGTCTGAAGCACTTTTCCCCGGCATTTCAGTTTCCGGACATCGAACAATGAAAGAATGTTATGACAGGCTGCCCAGAATCGAGGGACTGAATCACGTTCAGCTCACCCCGATCTCGTTTCTCAAAAGGGCGTGCGACGTCTATCCCGACCACGAATCGATCGTATACGGGAGTCGGACATACACCTGGCACAGTACCGCCGATCGCTGTCTCGGGCTCGCGTCCGGGCTTCGCAAGCTCGGCGTCTCGACGGGCACCACCGTCGCCATGATGGCTGCCAACACTCCTGAACTGGCGGAAGCCCACTTCGGCGTCCCGATGTCCCGGGGCGTGTTGAATTCGATCAACACGCGCCTGGATCCCGACACCATCGCCTACATCCTCGATCACGGCGACGCACAGGTGCTGATCACGGATACCCAGTTTTCCCCGGTCATATCGAAAGCGCTCGACAAGCTGGACACAAGACCCATGGTGATCGATATCGTCGACGAGCAGGCCGAAGGAGGCGAACGGCTCGGAACGATGACCTATGAGGACCTGTTGACGATCGGCGACGGAACAGGAGATTGGGGATTTCCCGAATCCGAGTGGGACGCCCTCACTCTCAACTACACCTCCGGCACCAGCGGACGCCCCAAGGGCGTGGTCTACCATCACCGGGGCTCGTACCTGATGTCGATGGGAACGGTTTCGGCGTGGCAGATTCCAAAGCATCCGCGATACCTGTACACGGTCCCGATGTTCCACTGCAACGGCTGGGGGCATGTCTGGACCATGACCCTGATGGGCGGGACGCTTGTCTGCAATCGAGCGGTGAATGCCGAGACCATTTTCAGGTCGATCCGCGAACACCGGATCACCCACTTCGGTGCGGCCCCGATCGTTCTGGCCATGCTGGCCAACGCCCCCGAAGAAGTCCGATACACCCCGGACTACACCGTCGAGGTCATGACGGCCGGAGCGCCCCCGCCCAGCAAGATACTGGAGCGATCGCAACGGCTCGGTTTCAACGTGACCCATGTCTACGGCCTGACCGAAACCTATGGCCACGTGGTGTTCTGCGACTGGAAAGCGCAGTGGTCACAACTGGACATCGACAGGCAGGCTGAAATCAAGGCCAGGCAGGGCGTACGCTTCCCGATGATGGAATCCGCCCGGGTCGTGGACACCCGGACCGGAGAGGATGTGCCGGCCGACGGTTCCACAATGGGCGAAGTGGTGTTGCAGGGCAACCCGGTCATGAAAGGCTACTACAAGAATCCCGAGGCCACCGACGAGGCGTTCAAGGACGGCTGGTTTCACAGCGGGGATCTTGCTGTCTTGTATCCCGACGGCTACCTCGAGATCAAGGATCGGCTCAAGGACATCATCATTTCCGGGGGCGAGAATATCTCCTCGATCGAGGTCGAGTCGGCGCTGTACAAGCATCCGAAGGTGGCCGCCGCCGCAGTGATTGCCAAGCCCGACGAGAACTGGGGCGAGACGCCCTGTGCCTTCGTCGAACTGAAGCCAGGGGAGGCGGCCACGGAAGACGAGATCATCGACTTCTGCCGGGATCACATGGCCGGATACAAGCGCCCCCGGCACGTGGTGTTTCTGGAGTTGCCGAAAACCTCAACCGGCAAGATACAGAAGTTCAAGCTGCGCGGATTGATCGAGGACGGCAAGGTCTAGGAGGCATTCTCAATTGAGCCATATGATGGTGGAGGCGAGTGCGAGCATGGTCATATCGCATCGATAGGAATGGCAGATTCCATCGACAAGACCGTGAAGAACAACACCCACGCACACCCATCGGTTGATCCAGGGGCATGAAAACCGCTCACTCAATCTCGCGGCAATCCGGCGACAAGCTCATCGTTACCCAAGCCCAGCGCCAGGTACAGACCTTCTTCGACGAGCTCAAGAACGGCACTCAAAACTACCGCACGATTGCCAGTCTCGATGCACAGATAGCGCAGGCGTACAGGGGACGCTGCGTTATGGAACTGCTGCAGAATGCGCACGACGCCCTGGAGCAAGCTCCGCTGGGCGACCGCCAGCAAGTATCCTTCGTGATGAGAACCGGCCCCGAACCGGCATTGCTGGTCGCCAACACGGGCGTCCCATTTCGCCATGAAAACTTCATCGGGCTCTGCCAGCTTGGACAAAGCCCGAAGGATCCCAATGAAAGCGTTGGCAACAAGGGCCTTGGCTTCAGGAGCGTTCTGGAGGTGGCCACCTCTCCGGAGATCTGGTCCAGAGAGCCTGTACAGGATCAGGCGTCCTTCGTGTTTCGCTTTGATCCTTCCGTTTCCGGCCAAATCGCTGCAGCGGCAGAGGAACTCCAAACGATCGGGCTGGATGCCCAATCGCCGTTCGATCCCGACTACCCCCTACTGGATTGGTCGGATGAACAATTGGACCAGTACCTCGATCGCATGACCCACGCAGGGCTTGAAGGTTCTGAAGAGGCTCGCGGGTTTCTGTCTCCCTACCTCATCCCGCTTCCAATTCAGGGATTGCCTGAAGAGGTCGAGACCCTTTGGGAACAAGACCATGTAACAGTCGTGCGTCTTCCCCTGGATGGAGGAGGCGCCGCGACGTCCGACGACGCAATTGAGTCCGTGAGGGAACAGCTTGACGCACTGGATGCCCAAGCGGCGGTTTTTCTGTCTCATGTGGAAAGGCTGGTCATCGATATCGATGGCGAGCAACGTATCCTCGAGCGCCTCTCTGATACTGAGGTCGAAGTCTCTGCTTGCACGGGATTCCGGCGTGAGCGACTGCTGGTCGAACAGTCCGGGCCGGACCCTGACTGCAGCAAGACCCGCGAATTCCACATCTGGACCCGCATAATGGGCGGGGACGACGATCCCGAACAGGCAGAACGCATTCGGGCCATGGTGGAGCACCTACCGAACCGATGGCCGGAAGTCCGACGGGTCACGGTCAGTGTCGCCGTTGAGGAAGGGCCGTCCTCCGACACCGGCCGCTTCGTGATTTTCCTCCCCACGGAAATGGCGACCGGGACGGGGGCGCATATCAATGCGCCGTTTTATGGCTCGCTCGACCGCCGCCAAATCGACTTCGGCGATCCCTACAATGACCTGCTCCTGAGGGGTGTGCTGGACCTGTGCCTCGATGCCGTCTCCGACCTCCTGTCGGGGCCGTCCGAGGAATGGCGGGCACGTGCGGTCATCGACCTTTTGGCCTCATCCGCACGGGTGGACGGCGACGATTGGCGCATCATGGATGAATTGGTCGAGCAAGCAACTCGACGGAACCAAGACCTCGGCGGTTTAAAGCTCATACTTTGCGACCATGGTTGGTGCGCACCGGGCAATGCAAGGGAGATGCCCGATGTTCCGGACGACAGTCCCATCGGATCCGAGCATTGGCGCACCCGCGCCGCGTTCGCAATCATCTCTACCGCGCTTGAGGGAAGGCGAACGAGGGTGCGGGCACTCGTCAAACGACTCGACGGATCGCTTGAGCCGACTCCTTCCGAATGGTTGCAGACAGCCGATCGTGTGGCTCTTGGGGTTCGAGATCACGAGATCGATGTTGGCTGGAATGCATTCCTGAACAGCTTGGTGGCCGTGCTCCCCGATGACCTGCAAGCGGAACCGAGAGCCGACAATCCCGATCCGCTTGCCGCGGCCAGAATTCTCCCCGACCAGGACGGGCGTCTGCTCAGTGCCTCCGACCATGCCAAACTGTTCTTCCAACCAGTTCGCGGCGTAGACGATGCCGCAGAGCTCGTCGGACATGTTCCGCGATCGCTTCAGAATCGCGTGGCATTCCTCCATCCCGATGTCCAGACGCAACAGGGACCGCAGAGGCGCAACACTCCTGTCCAGAAGTTTCTGGACGGCAGATTTGCACGGCGCTTCCGGCGTGAGGATCTTATCCGGGAAGTAGTCCTTCCCGCGATTCCGACATTGCCGGCTGCTCACGGCGGGCAACAGGCCGGGCTGTGTTCCGACCTTCTTGCATGGACCATGCAGATCCTCGGCGAAGATCCGTCGCAAACGCTTCTGCCCCTGCTTCCGCGTCTGCCCATCGCTTGCCATTCCGGCTGGATTCGCATAAGCGACGCCGTGTTCGGCCCCGGCTGGCCGAATCGCCTCGGCGATGACGTCTGGCTCCTGGCGGGGGAACTGCCCCCAGACGATTCGACGCGCCTGCGCGGGTCGACCTTGCTCCCATCGGACGACCCCCGCTGGGGATTCGCAGTCAGGCATCTGGACGGGCTCTTCAGGCGCATGGGGGTTTTCGATGGGCTTCGACTAGGTAACGCCCCTGACATCCCATTCCATATGCAGATTCCGGGATACGAACTGCCATCCGCAACTTCCTCCGAAATCCCGCAGGACGCATGGGACGAATGGCGACATGCCGTCCGCGCAGAAGCAAAACCGGATTATTCCGGTTATTTCCAGTATTTCCTGTCCGAGGTCTCCATGGTGCCGGAGATTTACTGTCTGGAAAGCCTGACTCCGGACGGACGGAGGGCGTTGTCGCGGCTCTTGCTCGCTTCCATCCCACTATGGCCGGATGGCTGGCATCAGGTAACGATCGAGAAACGTAAGGGCTATTACTGGTCGACCCGAACTACATCACCACTGAAGTTCTGGCTGACAACCCAACCGTGGCTTATTGACGGCACGACCGGCAGAGTAGCCGTTGCTGACCGCTGGCTGATACCCACATCCCTTCTTCGCGGTCAACGCGAGCGTTATCGGCACCTCGAGCCCCTGTCCCTGGATCTTTCGCGCAGACTGGAAGAGGAGCCGGAGCTGAAGTCGGCTCTCGCAATGCTCGGACTCAACGTGTATCCCGTGGAAGATGACCGGATCGGACCCGAGTTGCTCGAAGCTCTGGCGACCGCCTGGTCTGCCGGCAATGTACTTGTCGGATTCGACGTGTTTCTCGGGCAGGTGCGCGATGCCTGGCGGCACTTTGATCCGGAAAAGGAGCTTCCCGAGACTCTTCTCGTCAGAACCGGGCACCGCGCCTTCGAAACGCGCCCCCGGGACGAACTGACGGATGTCTACCTCCCTGACAGTCGGGACCGAACTCGGTCGCTACTTGCGCATCGCAAACCCATTCTGGAGATGAATCCGAAATATGCTGGCCGTTTAGCCGATGCGCTGCTTTCCGTTACCGGCATCAGGCGTTCATCCTTATTGACAGAGAGGGCGGTCCTTGACGGCAAGGTCTGGACCGGTGCGGCCGATGATCTGCAATCCATCGAGGAAAGCACATACAAGTGGCTGCCCGTCATTCTCCTTGCCATTGCCGCATACGGCGGCGCCGAGCCGACCGGAGCCGCGACAGAACGGTGGGGCGATGCCGCCCAACGACTCCGACGCGCCCGCATTGTGAACTGCGAGGACATCGCGGTCCAATTGATGGACGAGGATAACATCGTGGCAGAAACCGAACCGCCGGCAGAGTGGCTGCCTGGCGATGTCCTGGCCGTTCGGCGCGATACGGACATGAAACACGATAAACTCGCTACCGCCGGCCAGGCAATACTCGACCGCCAGGACCTCCTCAGGGATCTTCGGCTCGTGTTGGCGCCTCTCGCCGGCCAAGAAAACCCGACCTTAGACCAAATCGAGGCAGCCCTCGAGCGTGCCGAAATCGATGCCGAGGCATTCGCCGATATCCAGAATCGTTGGGCCGGCACTCTCAGCTTAGTCGTGGACCGGATCAGGCCGGTGCTCGTGCTGCTTGATATTCGTCACGATGGGTTCGATGTCGCCGCCGCCGACATCGAGAGCCTCACGGAATGGCTGGCGTCCAATGTCCCCGGGTGGCCGGTTTCGGATTTGCTCTCCGTCGCCCGCAGCAGCCGGGACGACCGCGAGATGGGCCATCACACCTGGCTAGCGCTTGGCCATGTCGCGCAGCTTCCGTCATGGAACGAGGCTCTGACAACACTCGGCGAACGATACGAGCCCGTCGAAAATCTCGCTGTGCAGGATCAGGTTGACGCACTCATCGAAATGGCTAGGCCATTGCTTCGCTGCCTAGCACGGCATATCGCCATCAAGGAGGGCAATCCGAATCTATTCCCTGACCTGGAAGGCGCTACCCGCGACTTCGAGGTTCATCCCGAGTGGACAGTGAAATGGTGGGAAATTCCGTTCACCGTTGTCATGAATGCCCTTCAGGCCCGCTACGCCGAGGTTCCGGGCGCGGAGTACCACCTCACGGTTCTTGAGACAATCGAGAACGTCGACGATCTTCGAGTGGCATTCAAGGACGCCGGCATCGAAACCGACTGCAATCCCTACGAGATCGCCCGCCAAAATACGAGTGAGTTCGGCAAAATGCTCCGCGACCTCCACGACCTTCATGGAACCTGGATCGAGCTTGAAGATGCAAGCTCAAGGCCACCCGAGCCTCCCGACGCGCCGGATGATCCTGAACCCGAGGCGTATCTGAAACCCTGGACAGAGACTGAGTTGCTACACCGCGGCCTGCGTTGCATTGGTGCCTGTCCGTTCGTCGATGCCTGTGCGGGTTGTATGAGCCTCGATGATATCCGCAAACGTTTGGGGCTCGATCCGGCGGCGGTAGACGCTAAACGCCGCCAGAGAGAGGAAAAGGAACGGGAGGATCGACGTAAACAACGGACCATCCCTGTGGCCGGTTTTCCCGTCGAGGTCGGAGCGACGACGTTCATGGAGATATTTGAGCATCTGCAGAGCTTGCCCTTACCGGCAGGGCCTCAGGCGAGTCTCGACTCCTTCACCGAGCTGGATATCCCCGGGGCCGTTGGACGCCGAACCGGACAACCAGGTGGGGCACCAGGTGGACGGACCGGAACCCATTCACCACAGTCACGCGAGTTTCGGCAACTTGTTGGCGCTATCGGAGAAATGCATGCGTACCGATTTCTGCAGCAGGAATTCGGCAGCGAAGCGATCACCCCGGATGCATGGGTCTCGAAAATCCGTAAGGATGTGTTGCCGCTGGTGCCCGGAGAGTCGGACAACGCGAGCGACAGCCACGGTTTCGATTTTCGATTCACCCATCGCCGCAAACACTGGCTTGTGGAAGTCAAGTCGACGAAGGGAGACGAGACGCAGTTCGACCTCGGAGTCACCGAGATCGAAGCTGCGATCTGGTTCGCCAACCCACGCCGCCGCGGCTATTGGCGAGTACTCAGGGTCCGGAACGCACTATCCGGCGAGCCGGAATTTGATTGGCTTCCCAACCCGTTCCAGGAAGGATTCAAGGATCGCTTTCGGATACGAGAGGGAGGAATGAGCGTGTCCTACAGGCGCAAGAAGCCGTGATTCCGGTGGTGTATTTCTCCAATGGTCCACCGAGGAGTTGGGTGCGAACGAGTATCGAAAAGGCCAGCGACTGCCACAAATGACGCTGTTCGAGCCGAATACACGGCACGGGACAACAGCGCCGAATCTTTGCGGTGCGCTGTCAATCCGTCTTCATGCATGCAGCCGGGCGTTAATCTGCAAGGCTCTTCCGAACAGGATATCTAGGCCGGATTGATCACCGGCTGACTGGCGATCGAAATGGCCTCCTGCAGGGAGACGATCCTGTTGTGCAACGCCCAGCCGACAATCGCTCCGGAGATGTTCGGCAGGTAGGTCAGATTCGAAATATCGTCCAGCGAGCGCACCGTTCCGCTGGAAATGACCGGACATTCCACCTCCATACCCATCATGGTCGTGGTGGACAGGCTGCTCTCGGGGTGGTCCTCGTAGCAGTCGATATCGGTATAGATGATGCCGGCAACGCCGGAGCGCTCGTATCGCTTGGCCAGCTCAAGCGCCGGTATTTCCGTCGTCTTTCTCCAGCCATGCGTCAGCACCTTACCGTCCTTCGCATCGATGCTGACGACAATTCTCTCCGGATACTTGACGCAGGCCTCCTCCACAAAGCGTTGATTGTGAACCGCCGAAGTGCCCAAAACGACCTGCTCGGCTCCTGCATCGAACCATTCGTCCACCACCTGCAGGGAGCGGATGCCGCCGCCGACCAGGACCGAAAGACCTGTCGAGTCGATGATTCTCCTGACGATCTCGTCGCTTTCATTGTCGCGATCAAAAACGTTGTCAAGATTGATGACAAACAGCCATCTGGCGCCGGCTTTCTCGAATTCGTGTGCGGCCTGTTCGGGACTGAAATCGAATATCTGCGGATTATCGACATCCGTACGCTTCAAGGACACGCAATTGCCTTTCAGAATTTCAATGTTCGGATAGATGATCACTTTGTGTTCCCTCGTAATTCACTTGTCTTGGTTGCGCTCTGCCCCGGAAATCGCCTCGGACAAGAATGACTGAATGCCCTTTGCACAATCGCCGGAGCATCAACGTTCTGGTCCGAAATTATACCATAAGAAAATATATTACATCGAGCAGCTAATGATATGAATTCCTTATGAATGTGATCAAGGCGGACTGGGACTTTCCTGTCGGCATCAAGTCCGTTTCGTCAACCTGTGGCCAGTTGTCCACAGCCCCTTGCAAAAGAAAACAGGCGGAATTCGTTCAGACAGGACAAAAGGATGCTCAAAACGGCATTCCCGGCAACTTTCCCCCTTGCCGATCCATCATCCTTTGCATACCGCCTTTCCCTTTCATCTTTGAAGCCATTTTCTGCACTTTCTGGTATTCCTTGAGCAGCTTGTTGACATCCTGAACCCGGGTTCCCGATCCGGTCGCAATACGCTTCATTCTCTGGCCACGGATGATTGCCGGAAAATTTCTTTCCTGGAAGGTCATCGAGTTGATGATCGCGATCTTTTGCGGAATATCCATGTTGCGGGCCTTGTCGAGAGCATGCTGTGGAACCTGGTCCATTCCCGGGAGCTTTTCCATCATGGCTCCGAGGCCGCCGAGCTTCTCCATCTGGACCATCTGGTCACGGTAGTCGGAGAGATTGAAGGTCCGTCCTCGCGTGATTTTTTTCGCAATCCTGTCGGCTTTTTTCCTGTCGACCTTGCGCTCCACTTCTTCGATCAGGGTCAGGACATCTCCCATTCCGAGAATGCGCGAAGCAATCCGGTCCGGATGAAAGGGTTCCAGTGCCTCCATGGCCTCGCCAACACCGAGAAACTTGATGGGCTTGCCGGTAATCTGGCGGATTGAAAGCGCCGCCCCGCCTCGTGCATCGCCATCGGTTTTGGTCAAAATGACGCCAGTCAGCGGCAAGGCCTCGTCGAAAGCCCGTGCACTGTTCGCCGCATCCTGCCCGGTCATGCTGTCCACCACGAACAGCGTCTCCACCGGGTTGACCGTCCTGTGTAGCGCCTTCGCCTCATCCATCATTTCCGTATCGACATGCATTCGACCCGCCGTATCGACAATGACCACATCAAGGAGCTTTTTCCGGGCGTGATCCAGGGCATCGCGCGCGATATCCACCGGCAACCGGGAGGCATCGCAGGGAAAGAATTCGAGCGACAGGTTGCTCGCCAGCACCGAGAGCTGCTCGATCGCCGCGGGCCGGCGGACGTCCGTACTGACCAAGAGAACCGACTTCTTCTCGCGCTCCTTCAGAAACTTGCCCAGCTTTCCTGCGGTGGTGGTCTTGCCGGCGCCCTGCAATCCGGCAATGAATATGACCGCAGGCGGTCGGGCGGACAGATCGAGACGGTCATTCTCCTCTCCCATCAGGCGCACCAGCTCCTCGTGCACCAGCTTGATCACCGCCTCTCCCGGGTCCAGGCTTCCGATCACTTCCCTGCCGACCGCCCGTTGCCGCACCGACTCGATGAAGCCGCGCACTGTCTCAAGCGATACGTCCGCTTCCAGCAGGGCCATCCTGACCTCTCTCAGGGCGTCGGAAATATTCGATTCCGTCAGGCGCCCCTTTCCCCTGAGATTCTTGACTGCGCTTCGCAGTTTCTCGCTTAGCTGATCAAACATCACTTCTCACTCTTGATTCACGAAATGCCCAGGCGGATCCCGATCTCCTGAAGACCCCGGTATTATATCGAAACAACGGAAGCCGACAGATCCGGGCATCCGATGTTGGAAGCCCACATCCCCGCGCACGGTATATAATCCGGTCTGGATCCGGATTAATGCCGGACCTGGCCAGTATCGCTCTTGAACATGTTGTTACCGATCATCTGTATCGCTCTTTACGGCTTGTGCACCGTCCTGCTCTGGCGAAACATCAACGCCCCGGGTGATCAAAACCAGACAGGCGGAATCTACCTTGCCGCCACGGCGGCGGTGGTCCTGCATGCGGCAGGACTGTACCGGGACATGAATATCCCGGGAGAGACCCTGATATCCCTTGGATCGGCCGTTTCAACGGCCGGATGGATTTCCGCGCTACTCTACCTGTTGCTGTCCCTTCGCATCAGAATCATCGAGCTTGGACTGATCGTCTTTCCCATATCCATCCTGGCCGCGCTGGCAGGGATTCTTGCAACCGGTAGCGCCGTACCCCTGTCGAATTTTCCGGCCAACGTGCAGGTTCATATTCTGCTGGCCATCCCCACCTATGGCATCCTGTTCACGGCTTTTGCCCAGGCCTGCCTGCTGGTGGCGCAGGACAGACAGTTGCGAAAGGGCGTCGGAGGGAGAATTTCCACCCTTCCGCCGATCCAGTCCATGGAGTCCTATCTGTTTTTCCTGATCGTATGCGGTTTTGCCCTCATGACTCTGAATCTCGCGCTCGGGATGTTTTCGCACGGGCTCAAATACGGCAGAATGCTGGAATTCAATCACCACGTAGTCTTCTCTCTGGCCGCCTGGATCAGTTTCGGAACGATCATCGCGGGAAGGTATGTGATGGGCTGGCGGGGGGAGATTGCCGCGAAATGGACGATCGCCGCCTTCTCCCTTCTCGTTCTCGCCTACTTTGGGACGCGCTTTGTCAACGAGTTGATCCTGATCCAGTGAGCAAAGTGTTCGCGATTCGAAACCGACGGGGCCGAGCTGCCTACAAGGCCGCCTTGCCGAATCCGGATTCGACCCGGGGGTGGCGCTCGTGATCGGGAAACCGGCTCGCCTGATCCTGTTTTTTCTGTGCGCTCTCGGGCTCGGCCTGCCTGCTGCGGCTGAAGAGACGCAATACCGGACCTATCTGACCGACCGGTTCGAAGATGGAATCCCGGCAAGCGAATCGGCCGAATCCTTTCTCTGCTGGAACCCCATCCACGCGGTGATCGAGGTGTCAGGAGCCGAAGCCGGCCCGCACTCATTCAGCGTACTGTGGCTGGACCCGTCGGGAGCAATACGCGAATCCACCCACCGCGATTTCATCTCCGGCCAGACATCAAAGGTGTGGGCATCGTTCAGGCCGGATGATCCGCCCGGCTCGATCATCGCCGAGGCGCTCGAGCCGGGATCGGGCATGGGAGACCTTGTCGACTGGTGGAAGGCGAAAATGTCTGTCGACGGCAGGGACGTGGCTGTCCACCGCTTCAGGCTTCGTTGCTGATCCGCCGCTCAGCGCAGAGCCGGCTTTCTCACGACATCGTCTCTGACATAGGTTGCAGTCAAGGCAAGCGGATTTCCGGTCGTTCCAAGTCCGTACCGGGCAACGGCCTCGATGGCCGAGCCCGCATCGGGACAGGCAACCGCCTCATCGAACACCGCCTCCTGTTCCAGGGCTGCTTCGATGGTTGACCGCCAAGCCTGCCAGCCGTCGCCAACAACGGTCAGCTTCCCCTTGTCCGGATACCGGATGCCCTCGGGGTCGCAGACATACGGCGAGACCAGTTCCTGGCATTCTCCTCCAACACTGTAAAGCCCTGCATACACCTGGTTCATCCTGGCGTCGATGACCGGCAGAACGATTCCGTCGGCACCGGAGGCGACAGCAAGAATGGAAAGCGAGTCGATGCCGCAGGCCGGTATGCCTGCACCGTAGGCGATCCCCTGCACGACCCCGATTCCGGTACGAACCCCAGTAAACGAACCCGGTCCCGTATCGACAACAACGAGGTCGAGTTCGGGCAGGGTCAGCTCCTGCTCCTTCAATGCGTGATCGATGAGCCCGATCAGATCCGAGGAATGTTTCAGGGAGGTGCGCGACTTCCGGCAGATGCTCCCGTTTCTTGACACGGCGACGCTGCAATGCCGGGTCACCGTGTCCACTGCAAGGATGTTAATTTCAGGGTTGGGCGGGTTCATGGCCGAAAAACGATTCGATCTCCTCGAGGTGTCTCACCAGCGGCATGGGCGGCAAGCTGGCGAGAAATGTCTTCCCGTACTGCTTGGTCAATATCCGGGGGTCGCAGATCACCAGCACGCCCCGGTCGCTCTCGGAGCGGATCAGCCTCCCGGCGCCCTGCTTGAGCGTGACCACCGCCTCGGGAAGCTGTATCTCCATAAACGGGTTTCCTCCCTGCTCGTGGCTGTGGCGTATCCGGCTTTTCATGACGGGGTCCGCGGGTGATGCAAACGGCAGCCTGTCGATGATGACGCAGCTCAGCGCCTCGCCCTTGACGTCGACGCCTTGCCAAAAGGTGGATGTTCCGAACAGCACGGCATTGTCGTCCTCGAGAAACCTTTCGATCAGGTTTTGCTTGGACAGGTCCCCCTGCCTGTAAACCGGCCAATGGGTGACAGGCTGGACAAGCTCGTGAACGCGGTTCATCATGGCGTAACTGGTAAACAGGCAAAACGCCCTGCCCCGGCTTAGCGAGATCACTTTCAGGATCAGACTCTTCATGGCCTCGGGGAAGTCCGGGCCACCGGGGTCCGGCATCCCGTCCGGAACGAGCAGCCGGGAATTCGAACGGTAATCATAGGGGCTGTCCCAGCTGCCGGTGTCCGTATCCTCTTCGGGCAATCCGACCTTTTTCAGAAACGGGAGAAAATCCCGGTCCACCGACAGGGTCGCAGAGGTAAAAATCCAGCTCTTGTCCAGACTGTTCATGTGCCTGTACAGGTGCCGCCCCACATCGAGCGGAGTCGAGTTCAGCCGGAACCAGGTCTTTCCGGATACAAACCAGGACGCAGCGTTTTCGTCGCCGTCCTCGCTCCATGTCCAGAGATTGCCGACCATCTGCTCGACCCGGTCACGGCATCGGGACAATCCTTCTCCTGCAGGGGCGGCCTGCCCAAGGGTTTCAAGGAGTGAATCGAACGCCTCCTTCAGTACCGAAACCGAATCCTCCCACTCCCTGTTGCGGACTGCGCTGAGA